>JALXBI010000125.1 GCA_026991555.1 Candidatus Aminicenantota bacterium | reverse complement strand
CCTCTATGGTTACAACTTCCCCTATGGAACATGTATCGTCTGGATGGTCTGGCTTGATTTTTACCTTTTTGCAGGGAATCATCTGGGGCCCACCACCACAAAAACTTAAAATTTTTTGGGATTCTTATAAACTTCTCGATAGAAGCGACATTTGTCTTCCCTTTCCACAGCATAACGTGGTTTTCTTATCCCTCTGTTTCTGATATAACATTTTTCTGAGCAGTAGGCTATTGCTTCCAAACGGGCCTTTTCTTTCTTGCCACCATGGCAGTATACAAGGCTACATTTGTGTACCAGTTCATGAAATAGAATACTATCCAATAAAGAAAAATAGTCTGAACTACATAGAGTCCTCGGACAAATAGATATAGTGTCCGAAGGGGGATAAGAGCGCTCCTTACAAGGTGTAAGATAACGGGCCAGTTGCTCCTCTTCTTTACAGGGATTCTCTTTCCCATTGTAATCATAAAAACAATACAGTTCCCACTTTATTTTTTGTTTACACAAATTCTTTAAACAACCCACTATATCCACAGTGGCAAGCTCCTGGATTTCTCTTTTCACACAGTTCCAATCCTCAAATTTACACATATCCTTAAAAGCACGCCTTATTTTTTCCTGGTCTTCGTCAACACAGCAGCCATCTGGCTCTACATTCCTACATCCTCCCCCTGCAGAGGCTCTTTTTTTCCTCCCTCTGGAAGGAGGCATTTTCCATCTCACTTTTCCACGCACAACCCTGGCTTTCAATACCTTCCGACCCTTAGTCTCCTCAAAATCCAGCAAAAAGTTTATCTCGTTCTTTCCTGGATAAACTTTTATTATGGAGTAATAATCCTTCCACAAATCTTCTGCCTCTTTCCCAATCCGATATCCTTTTACCTCAACCCCATACTTACCAGGAGGAACACATTTAAAAAAGTATTTCCCTTTATTTATGGGGTGTAAATCTTGAGAATTTCTATAAAAAGGTATATAAGGTCCTATTCCAATTTTGAACCATTTCTTGAGAATTTCTATAAAAAGGTATATAAGGTCCTATTCCAATTTTGAACCATTTCTTGGCCAGTTCCTCAAGGCTCACATTTTTGTTTAATCTTTTAATATCTACCCGTCCTGCAACCACTGTCCCATCCTTTGCGTCTAAAATTCTGCCAAACACCGTGGCATTACCAGCAGAGAGGTTTATGTCCTTTCTTAAAACTTTCCGCCCCTCCTTTATGCGAAAGGATGTTTTATAATATGGATAACCGGGAAAATTAAACTCCACCGTGCAATCCGCCTCCCAGGGAAGGCCCTCCACCTTGTAGCCCACAATCCTGCCTTCCTCCCTTACAAGTTCTCCCAGAAATCCCATGTGACCATATTTCCTATTATAACATTCAGCTTGTACGGGTTCATACTCTTCCTTTGTATCAAGCTCCCACTTCCAATATTCAGGGCCCCAATCCCTAACCTCAGGGTGAAGTCCATCCCCTTCACAATCACTGAACCTGCCCTCAAGAACAGCCCCCTTCTCCATCCATATCTTGACCCCCACCACATTCATCCCTTCCTTGACTATTATCCGCTCAGGCTCTACCTTCACAGGAACATAGCCATGAAGATGCACTAAACCCCAGTCCCCGTCCAGGTAAAGACTATTGAAAAACACCCTATATACCCCTGCCCTAACACCTTTTATGAGAAAACGACCTGTTTTGTGAGTTCGGGTAGCATATGTGTAGCCTGAGCCTTCTATGCGAAGGTAAACATCAGGTATGCCCTTCCCTGTGGCCTTGTCTATCACCTGACCTGCAACAAACATCCGAAGCCCCGAATCCCCCCATATAGGAAGGGCAACCCAGAGCAAAATCCCTAAAATAATGAATAACCTCTTCGCATTTCTCATTCACGGCCTCCTCTACTTTCCATATTAGGACAAAAACCTCTCCGGTCAAGGTTTCAGAATTTATCTGGCTATAGGTTTAAGAAATAGAGGTCCCAATTTTCAGAGCCCCTCAATGGTTCAACCCATCTTAAACCTAATTTTGGATTCGAGATTCGGACCTGTCCCTTTTTTGAATTCGGGATTTGGACCTGTCCCGTTTTTAAAAATCGGACCTGTCCCTTTTTGCTGGGGTTGGGTTTCTTTAAATAGGTAGTTGCACAGGGGGATTTCCTGTGGGGGAAAATGAACCCCGCAGAAGGTCAAAAAGGGCTCTGAGGGAGCATTCCCTGAAGTTGAAGGTGAGAAGATATGTGGAGGCCTGGGGAAACCAGCGGAGGTCATAGGGGTTAGCCAAGGAAACCACAACGGCATCCTCCCTTATTTTTAAAATTTCAGAGATAACCTGGCCCTGGAGTTTTTCAGCCTCAGGGGTTCTTGAATAGGGGGCAAGTAGGAGGTTCCTGTGGGAAAGGGCGAATTTCCTTATGGTCTCAAAATCCGGATTTTCCAGGGGAAGCAGGAGGGTTTCTGCCTTTGGGAAGTATTCCTTAGCCACAGGTCCAAGATAGGCTTCCCTCCTGGCATCCTCTATGGCAAAGGTAGAGGGGAGTTTTTCCCACTCCACTATCCCAAGTTCATCGCCCTGAAGGGGAAGAAGGCCCAGCCTGTCTCTTACAATCACTATGGACCTACGGCATATTTCAAGTTCCCTTTCCCTTCGGGCCCTCAATTGGCTGAGTGGAGGTCTTTTCTTTTTTGATAATTTTGGATTATTTTTGCCATTTCTTACTTTAATATTAATGTTCTTAATCTGGTGGTATGCTGGTAGAGATGAAAAACTTGGAACAGTTGTTGTTGAATATTATCCACCTGAGGATATAACACCTGCTGAAGCAGGAACAATAATTGATGATAAAGTTGACTTAAGAGACGTAATTTCAACAATACTTTCACTTGCAGAT
>JALXBI010000124.1 GCA_026991555.1 Candidatus Aminicenantota bacterium | reverse complement strand
ATTATCATGGCCGCAATAAGGGTTGCGTGGAGCAAAAAAGAAAGTATGGCTGTTATTCCCGTTTTCCCCTTTTCCTTTTTTGGAGTTGAAGAAATCATCCATTCTGTAAACATTTTCTCCTCCTACTAATTATTATAAAAATTTTCCTGGAAAAAACAAGTTTTTTCTCTCCCTTGACACTGGGCTGAATGAGGGTTTAAATTAATCATGGTCTTTATTTTATCAGATAGGAGGACTAATGGAAAGTATGAAAAAAATTCTCGTAACCGGAGCCAAGGGCCAGATAGGAAGCGAGCTGGTTCCCCTTTTGAGGAAAAAATACGGACATGAAAATGTAATAGCCACGGACATTAAAGATGAGGAGGAGGGTGATGCCCCTTATGAGATTCTTGATGTAAGGGATGGGAAAAAACTGGCAGGGGTAGTGGACAGATACGGAATTGACACTATTTTCCACATGGCAGCAATTCTCTCGGCCACCGGCGAAAAGAACCCTCAGCTGGCCTGGGATGTAAATGTGGGCGGTCTATACAATGTTCTTGAGGTGGGGAGGGAAAAATCCCTGTTCAGAATTTTCATCCCAAGTTCCATAGCTGCCTTTGGCCCGGAAACCCCTAAGGTTAACACGCCCCAGGATACGGTCCTCAAGCCCAGAACCATGTATGGAATAACCAAGGTCATCGGGGAAAGACTGGGGGAGTATTATTTCTGGAAATACAACCTGGATGTCAGGGGAGTAAGATATCCCGGAATCATAAGCAGCAAGACCCTACCAGGGGGAGGAACAACGGATTATGCTGTGGAGATTTTCTACGAAGCCCTCAGGAAAAAGCGCTATACTTCCTTTCTTAAACCCCAGACCCGGCTTCCCATGATGTATATGCCCGACTGCCTGAAGGCTACCCTCATGCTCATGGAAGCCCCCTTAGAAAATCTAAAACATCACACGGATTTTAATGTTGCCGGGATGAGTTTTTCCGTGGAGGAGCTGGCCCTGGAAATAAAAAAGAGGATTCCGGAATTTGAAATAGATTACGAGCCTGATTACCGTCAGGCCATAGCCGACTCCTGGCCCGAATCCATCGATGACTCCGCTGCCCGCCAGGAATGGGGGTGGTCTCCTGACTACGACCTTCCCTCCATGGTGGATGACATGCTGGAGAAGCTCCGGATCAAGCTGGGACTCTAAAGCTTGTAGCCCTTAAGAATTGCCTTAAGCTTCTTGGCCCTGGAAGGACTGCGGAGTTTCCTCAGGGCCTTAGCCTCTATTTGCCTTATCCTCTCCCTGGTTACATTGAAGATCTGGCCCACTTCCTCTAAGGTATGCTCGTTGCCGTCCTCCAGACCAAAACGGAGCTTCAAAACCAGGGCTTCCCTGGGGGTAAGGGTTTCAAGCACCTTCTTGAGCTGTTCTTTAAGGGCTGAGTGCATCACCGTATCCGAGGGAGAAGGGGCTTCCCTGTCCATGATGAAGTCCCGCAGCTGGGTATCCTCCTCGTCCCCTATGGGGGTCTCAAGGGAGATAGGTTCCTGGGCTATCCTCATTATTTTCCTAACCTTCTCCACGGGCATTTTCATCCTCTCTGCCAGTTCCTCGCAGGTGGGCTCCCTTCCCAGTTCCTGAAACAGCTCCCTGGAGACCCTGGAAAGGCGGTTTATGGTCTCCACCATGTGGACGGGAATCCTTATGGTCCTGGCCTGGTCTGCTATGGCCCTGGTTATGGCCTGTCTTATCCACCAGGTAGCGTATGTGGAGAATTTATATCCCTTCTTGTATTCAAACTTCTCCACTGCCTTCATGAGGCCTATGTTTCCCTCCTGGATAAGGTCCATGAAGGGAAGTCCCCTATTGGTATATTTTTTGGCGATGGATACCACCAGCCTCAGGTTGGATTCTATGAGAACCTTCCTGGCAGCTTCGTATATCTCACTTCCATATCTTATCCTGTCCATAAGTTCCTTGAACCGCTCGTAGGGAAGCCCTATTTTCTCCTCCATCTTCCGGGCCTGCTCCTCATTGCCTTCCTGAATGTAACGGTCCCATTCCTTCTCCTTTTCTTCCATTTCCCTCTTAAAGTTTCTTATGGTGCTCTTGTGAAGGCCAACTTCCCTGATAGCCTGGAGCATCTCTAAGAGAAGCTTTGCCACTTCCCTCTTGCTCTTCCCCTTTTTCACCGCTTCGTCAACCCTGTCCTTCAGCCTTTTTATCCTCCTTATCCTCTCTAAGAAGAGCTTGTCCCTTATTTCCTTATCCTCGTCGTGGAGGGAAATAAGTTCCCTGAGGCTTTTCCTCCCCTGCTCAAAATCCTCTCCGAAGCCTATTATTTTGTTCACTATGTAGGGAATTCTTATGAGGGCCTTGAGCATTATGTCCCTGCCCCTCTCCATCCTCTTGGCGTAAAGGACCTCCTCCTCCTTGGTGAGCAGGCCCAGGTTCCCCATGTTCTTGAGGTAAAGCTTTATGGGATCAGTGATAACTTCTCCCTCGTCCTCCAAGGAAGTATCGTATTTTTCCTCCTCGCCCTCCCTGTCCACTATTTTTATGCCGTAGGAGTCAAACAGGGTATAAAGGCTCTCTATGTCCTCAGGGTCAGGGGCCTCATCGGGAAGATACTCATTGATCTGGTCATAGGTCAGGGTTCCCCTTTCCCTGCCCATTTCTATAAGTTTTTCGAATTCTTCAAGGTTTTCTCTCTTTCTTCTCGCCATTTTAACTCCTCATCTTAATTAGTTCCTGTTTTTTTCTCAAAAGTTCAATAATTTTCTCACTATCCCCTTCCCTCTCGGCCTCCTTTATCATCCTCTGGACTTTTTTCAAAAGAAGGGCAACTGAATATTTTAGCAAATTTTTCCTGATCTGTCCAGAGGGAATCGTATTTTTTCTTTCTTTAAAGGACAAACGGGATATGATGCTCTTCAGTTCCTGGTCCTGAATTTCCTTACCTTCTGCCATTGCCTCAGCTACTTCCAGTAAATAGGAAAGCCTGGTTTGTCGCAGGACCTCCTTCTCCTTAGCTGAAAAGAGGGAAAGAAATTCCCTGGGATTTTCCCCTATGAGAGCGAGGGCATGCTCCTCAGCCGGGGTAAGCGTTGCAGTAGCACTTCCCCTGATTTCGGAAACACCGCTTTCCAGCATGGAAACTAAAGTCTCCTCCTCTATACCTGATATATGGGAAAGCTCCCCCACTTCGTATCTTCTGGCTATGGGGTCAGGAATATTCCCTATGGCTTCCAGGGCTATTTTCACCCCCACTTCTCTCCCTTGACCCGAATAATGCTCAAACAAAAAAATCACCCCTTTTTCCGCTCCTTTCAGTTTATATATATAGGACGATGGACCGAATTTTTCCACAAATTCATCGGGGTCCTTGGCCCCTGTGAGTTTGACCACCCTCACTTTAAGACCGGCGGAAAAAAGCACAGGAACTGCCCTGGCAGCTGCCCTCATTCCAGCCTCGTCACTGTCATAATTCACGAAAACCTCCGATGCGAACCTGGCCAGGAGGAAGGCCTGGTCCTGGGTAAGGCTTGTTCCCAAGGAGGCCACAACATTCTTAATTCCCGCTGCATAAAGGGAAAGAAAATCCATATATCCCTCCACCAGAACGGCCTTTCCCTCTTTCCTCAGGTGCTGTTTTGTCCAGTTCAGACCATAGAGAACCCTGCCCTTTTTATAAACAGGGGTTTCCGGGGAATTTATATACTTAGCCTCCTCATCAGAGGAAATGGCCCTTCCCCCGAAACCCACCACCCTGCCATATTCGGTAAATATGGGGAAAATAAGCCTGTCCCTGAATCTATCGTAGTAGCCTCCCCCCTGTTTTTTTATCACGAGCCCTGCCCTTTCCAGAAGTTCAGGGGAATACTTGGGTCCGAGGCTTTTCAGAATAAAATCCCATCCCTGGGGTGCATACCCCAATCGGAGCTCCCTGGCAACCTCCTCAGGAATTCCCCTCCCTGCTGCATAGGAATAACCCTTAGTTTTCTTCCAGAACTCCCTCTCGTAAAGGGAAAGAGCATCCTCAAGAATCTTGTAAAGAATATCCTCCTTAGAGCCTCTTTCCCCTCCCCACTGAAAGGGAATCCCGAACTGACGTGCTAAGGTTTTAAGGGCCTCCATGAAGCTCACCCCCTCCATTTCCATTACCAGTTTTATAACATCCCCGCCAGCCCCGCATCCAAAGCAATGGTAAAGTTTCTTTTCCGGGTCCACATAAAAGGAGGGGGTTTTTTCCTGGTGGAAGGGACAAAGCCCCCTGTAATACCTGCCGGTTTTTTTCAGGGTGGTGTATCGGGAGGCCACCTCCACGATGTCAGCGGCCTCCTTTATCCTGTTCTTCAGTTCTTCCAGGGTCATAGACTGCTATCCCAGTTCCTGTAAATGTCCTCCCTGTTTATGGGAAGGTTGTTTTTCCCTCCAGGAAGGTTCTTCACCAGAAGGCTCTGGTGCAGACCGAATCTCTCTGTGGCAAAGCCGTAACTGGAGCCGGTAAGGAATATTCTCCAGGTTCTGTAGGTCACCTCGTCCACATATTTCAGGGCTTCCTCCCTGTTGGCTTCAAGATTCCTTGCCCAGTGCTTCAGGGTAAGGGCGTAATGCTCCCTTAGGTTCTCCACATCCCTGACCTCAAATCCAGCCTTTTCGGCCACGGAAAGGGTGTGGGAAATGGAGTGAAGTTCTCCGTCAGGAAATATGTAGGTATTGGAGAAGGACCACCTCTTGGGAAGTTTCAGGGGAACTCTCCTGGTTATGCCGTGATTCATAAAAAGTCCTCCTGGCTTTAGCAATTTATAGGCTCTGAGGAAGTATTCCTCCAGCATTTCCCTCCCCACATGCTCAAACATACCTATACTAACCAGCTTGTCAAAACTTTCCCACTCCTCCACCTCCCGGTAATCCCTGTATTGGACTTCCACCTGGCCTTCAAGGCCCTCCTCTTTTATCCTTTCCTTGGCGTATTCATACTGATTTTTACTGAGGGTAATTCCCACACCTTTAATTCCGTATTTCTTGGCAGCGTAAATGAGAAAACCTCCCCATCCGCACCCTATGTCCAGAACCCTCTCTCCTGGCTTAAGGCGAAGCTTTCTGCATATGAGTTCCAGCTTGTTCCTCTGGGCAGTGTTAAGGTCCTCGTTCCACTGCCTGAAATAGGCGCAGGAATAGTTCATGAGCTCGTCAAGCCAGAGGGAGAAAAATTCGTTGGAGACATCGTAGTGATAGGAGATGGCCTGGCGGTCCCTCTCAATGGAATGGACCCTTCCCCTGAGTTTTGCCGGTCCCCTTTTGCCCCTGAGCCTTTTTTCCTCAACCTTAGCCTTAAGTATGGAGAAAACCAGAGCCCAGAAGGATGGTTTTTTGGCGAGCTGCTTAAATTTCCTCTCAATCTGATTTTCCAAGGTAAAAAGCCAGAACATGTCCCCTTCCACATCAAACTCGCCGTAGATGAAGGCCTCTCCCAGGCGACGGTCCACTGGGAAATAAAGGAGCTTCGCCAGGGTCTTCGGGTTATTGAGGACAAGAACGAACTTATCTTCCTTGTGTCCTGGAGGCCTCCATTCCTTCCCGTTCCAGAGCCTCACGGTAAAATCCTTAAAGGGAGAATCCGAGAAAAAGGCCTCAATAATTTTAAGGTTTTTCTCGGTCAATTTTTCGTCTTTCATGATTGCCTCCCAATTTATTAATTATCAATTCCATCCTTTTCAGGTGAGTTCCGTCCCAGTAAACCCTACCACATCCGGGACATAAGGCGAATTTCGTTGCCCTGGCAAAGGCTATGGGTGGAACCAGAAGTTTTGCCTCCTCCGCTCCTATTTCCCTGAGAGGGCTATTGCAAACAGGGCAGCGGGTAAAGGGTTTTATCTTATCTTTAAGATGGAAGGCATCCAGGACCTCCTTTAAGACCTGCTCCCAATTCCCGCTTTTTACTAAATACCCCCCCTTAGAAGCCAGCTCCCTGTCCCGGGTAAGCAAGGCCCTTCCCTGGCTCCTTGCAAGGTGAAGAAGCTGAGCGTCGGAAAGGGAACAGTCAAATAAGGTGTCAAAACCCAGAATCCTGAGCCAGCGGGCCAGTTTCCCCAGCATGCAGTCAACGACGAATTTGCGCATTTTCTTTAAACTCCTGAGAAATTGAGGAAAGAAGTTCCAAGTAATAAAAACCGTATTGCTGGGAAGGCTCAAATTCGGTCCCCTCGTGCCATTCATTGAAGGTGGAAGCCAGGAGCCACTGGGGCGAGAGGGAAATTATTAAAGGGATAAGGTTGGTCAGGATTCTTCCTCCCCCTCTGGGTATAACAGGGCCAGGGCCGCAGGCGGTCTTCTCAAAGCCGGGAAAGACAGGGAAGAAATAGGGCTTTCCCAGGAGTTTTCCCAGGGCCCTGAGCCATGTGAAATACTCGCTCTGAACCTTCCTGCTGGATTCTTTGAGAAAAATAGGAAGATAAAAATATCCCCCGTCAAAGAGCTCCCCGTAGGAGGGGTCCGTATAATTCCCCATGGAAAAAACCTCCATGCCTGAGGAGCTGAGGAGGCGGAAGAACCTCCTCCAGAAGGAGCGGGAAAGGGCGTTTGAGGCGTAAAAGAAAACTAAGGGCTTTCCCTGAACCTTTATATAAAGGGGGGAGGAAAAAATCCTCAGGGCCTGCTTAACCACAGAAGCCCCCTCCTCAGGGGAAAGGAGCCCTGGATAATCGGGAAAGGGGAAGGAAAGAGCATAGGGAAATCCCTCCTGCTTTGCAACCTTAACAAAGGCCCTTATTCCCTCCCAGGAGGAATTATCGCTCCCAAAGCATGGGAGGACAAAGCCGTCTATTCCTCCCATCTTGGCCCAGAGGATGTGCTGGCGGATAACCGCAGGGTCCTTAGAATCGTAAGGGCCGAGAAGGGGGATATGGGCAGAGGCTAAATCCCCTTCCCAGGGTCTGTGACCGCACAGGTCCCAGTGAATCCATCTCCCAGAAGGCCCGTAGGGGGTTCCATACCAGGGGTAATAAAAGGAAAGAACCTTGGGAGATAGGGGGAAATGCTCATCCCGGCTAAATTCCTCATCGGGAAAGGAAACCTCAAAAACTTTCCGGTTTATGTCTCCCTGGTGGAGGTCATTTTTTATCTTCACCCTTCCAAGGGGAGAGGAAAACTTCACAACAACCTCACCCTCATATCCCTTTTCCACAACCAGTTTCTCCCGGGGCCTTCCCCCGTAAAAATAAACTTCCATGGATATTTCCCTGCTCTGGCCTAAGGGCTGGTTCAGGAGAACCGCATCGGGAAGAAGGCGAAGGCCGGGATAATCCGGTCTTATCCGGGAGCAAAGGGCTATTCTTCTGGAAGCGAATCTCACCACTGTCCAGTCGCTGGAGGAGTAAATTCTTAAGGTTAATTTCTGATATTGGAGGGGAAAGAGGAAAGGGGAAAGAAGAATAAATGCCAGAAACCCCCTCATAGGAAAATTTTATCACTTTAGATGTTGATGGGAGCTAATTTTACGGAAAATTTCCACCAGGTCCTTTAAGGAAGCTTCCTCAGCCCTTAGGTTCCTGGAAAGGAAATTTATCTCCTCCTCCGAATAAAAGCCCCTCAGGTTATTGTAAATGGTTTTCCTCCTGTGGGAGAAAACCAGGCGGAGGAATCGTTCCATTTCCTCAAGGTTAAATTCAAAAAGGGGTCTTTCCCTTCTTTCAAAAACCACAAATCCAGAGTGAACCTTCGGTGGAGGGGTAAAGGCTCCTGGCGGGACCTTAAAAAGGAGCTTTCCCCGGTAAAAATTGTGAATAAGAAGGGAGAGGGGGGAGGTTTTCCTCCCCTGAAAAGAGGTAAACTTCTCCGCTAACTCCCATTGAAGAAGAAAGCACCCCGCCTTAAACCTCTCCCTGTGTTCCAGAAACTTCCTCAAAAGGGGTGAAGATATATAGTAGGGAAGATTTCCAGCGCACACCCCCTGGGGGAAAAAATTCCAGGAAATTTCCAGGGCATCCCCCTTAATTACTGAAACATTGGGAAGTTCAAGGGAGCTTAGAACTTCTAAGGCCTCGGGGTCCTTTTCCAGGGCATAAACCCGTTTTCCCCTCCTGGACAGATACACGGTTAAATTCCCGGTTCCTGCGCCTATTTCCAGGATTTCCTCCCCCTTTATGGGACAGGCCTCGGCTATCCTTTCCAGAAACCTTTTCTCGTGGAGGAAGTGCTGGCCCAGAGCCTTTTTGGGCTTCATAGCCCTTTGAGAAACCTTTCCCCTTCAGGGGTAATGATTACCTCCTCCCTGGAAGGACCGGTGGAGACGAACCAGACAGGGACTTCAAGAAATTCCTCAATGAATTTAAGAAACTCCATTGCCTCCCGGGGAAGCTCATCCATGTGTCTTTTACCTTTGGTGGAATCCCATCCGGGAAAATCCCTGTATATTACCTCCACCTCCCGAAGAACATAGGGATCCGGGGGAAAGGAATCCAGTTTCTTACCTTTATAAAGGTAGCCCACCCCTACCCTTACCTTCTCGAAACCGTCCAGCACATCAAGCTTCATGAGGGCGAGTCCCGAAAAACCGTTTATGACCGCTGAATACTTGAGGGCCACCAGGTCAAGCCATCCGCATCTTCTGGGTCTTCCGGTGGTGGCGCCGAATTCCCCTCCCTTTTTCCTTATTCTCACTCCTTCTTCTCCCCTTATTTCCGTGGGAAAAGGACCTTCGCCTACCCTGGTGGAGTAAAATTTAGCAATCCCCAGAACATGGTCCAGAAACCTGGGGGAGATACCTGCCCCTGCACTTACCCCTGCAGCCGAGGAATTGGAAGAGGTCACATAGGGATATGTGCCGAAATCCACATCAAGGAGGGTTCCCTGGGCTCCTTCAAAGAGGATGTTCCTCCCCTCCCTCAAATAAGAATTCACCAAGGAAGGGCCATCCACCATCAGGGGAGCGAGGCTATTTCCCCAGGAAAGCAGGGTCTCCAAAAGGTCCTTGGGGGGCGTCATTTCCCGATATTTTTCCGAAAAAAGTATGGAAAGTTTTTCCTCAAGAACCTCCCTGTGAAGAAGGTCCCCTACCCTGATTCCCCTTCTGCCGTATTTATCCTCATAGGCTGGCCCTATCCCCTTTCTGGTGGTTCCTATTCTTTTCTCCCCTCTCCTCTCCTCGGAGCGTCTTTCCGCCTCCCGGTGAATGGGAAGAACCACATGGGCAGTTTTGCTTATTCTAAGGTAGTTTTCCACATCAATGCCGGCGGAACGGAGCTCCTCCATTTCCTTAAAAAGGGTGGGGGGATAAACCACGGTTCCATTGGCTATAAGGGAAAGTTTCCCGCGAACTATACCCGTGGGAACCGTATGCAGAATTATTTTTCTCCCTCCCTCCACCACCGTATGGCCTGCATTTTCTCCCCCCTGATACCTGACCACTAAGTCAAATTCAGGTGTCAGAATATCTATTATTTTCCCCTTACCCTCATCACCCCATTGAGCACCTACTACCGCTAAAATCATCCCGCCAATTCTACCAGAACCGCCCTTCCCCTTCAATAATAATTTTAGGGACAGACCCTTTTCTGGTATAATTTCCCCATGGCCAGAGTCGCCCGCACATACATCAAATTCCCCTCCGCCCACTACCACATCTTCACCC
>JALXBI010000123.1 GCA_026991555.1 Candidatus Aminicenantota bacterium | reverse complement strand
CTGCTATGACCACCACCCCTTCCTTTACCAAGGCCTTTATAACGGTTTTGTTCATTATGTCGATGGGCCTGGGAGAGGGAACCACCCTTCTCCATCCCCTCCCCGCATCTTCCATTACTGCCCAGCCTTTTTCCTTAGCCAGTTTTTCCGCCTTTTCCTTGGTATAGAATGGCCCCACCGGCTTGGTGGGGTTTTTAAAGGCTGGATCCAAGGGATCTACAAGCACTGGGGTCAGAACCGTCTCCACTTCCCGGTCTATGGAGAGGATCCTCATGTAATTTATCAGCCAGGTCTGGAGCATGTACCCTATGGAACCCTCGGTCATGGCATCGGCCACATCTAAGGTGAAGGGGGGGATAATATGGGCGGCGGTTTCCATTTGCAGGAGGAGGTTACCTACCTGGGGACCGTTTCCGTGAACCACCACCACATCGTAATTTCTGCTAATGAGCTCAGCTATCCTTCCTGAGGCTTCCTTAGCCCTGGCAAACTGCTCCTCCTGGGTTCCCCGGCTGTCTGAAGGTAGCAGGGCGTTTCCCCCGAAGGCTATTACCGCAACCCTCTTCATATAATTCCCTTCTGTCTCAGAACATCCTCTAAGGTGGGCTCTCCGATTTCCTGAAGTTCGTAAAGGACCCTTACTGCCTTCTTGTTTATCTTAAGTATTCTCCCTAAGTCAATGGGGGTTGCCACTACCACCACTTCAGCATCGGAATTGTTTATGGTCTCTTCCAGTTCCCTCATCTGCTGGGGTCCGTATCCCATGGCAGGCAGCACTTCTTTCAGGTGCGAGTATTTGTTAAAGGTGTCCCTGATGGATCCCACGGCGAAGGGCCTGGGATCTATTATCTCTGCGGCTCCGTATTTTTTGGCAGCCATGTATCCTGCTCCGTATCCCATTTCCCCGTGGGTTACCGTGGGACCGTCCTCTATGACCAGAACCTTCTTACCCCCTATGAGTTTTCCGTCTTCCACGAAAATGGGGGATGCAGCGTCTATGAGTATGGCTGAGGGATTAAGTTGCTTGGCCGAATTCCATATTTCCTCCACTCCTGCCCGGTCTGCGGTCTCCTCCTTGTTGATTATGATAACATCGGCTCTGCGGAAGTTGGCCTCTCCGGGATGGTATTTCCTCTCGTGGCCCGGTCTGTGGGGATCGGCCACCACGATGTGGAGGTCAGGCTTGTAAAAGGGAAGGTCGTTGTTTCCCCCGTCCCAGAGTATTATGTCGGCTTCCTTCTCCGCTTCCCTCAGGATTGCTTCGTAATCCACCCCTGCCCATACTACAGCTCCAATCCTTATGTGGGGCTCATATTCTTCCCTTTCCTCAATGGTGCAGTTGGCTTTGTCCATGTCCTCAAAGGAGGCGAAACGCTGAACCCTCTGGGCTACTAAGTCTCCGTAGGGCATGGGATGGCGGATTACCGCCACCTTTTTTCCGTGGGATGCCAGGATTTTCACCACCTTTCTGGAGGTCTGACTTTTTCCGCATCCTGTCCTTACCGCAGTTACTGCCACCACAGGAAGCCTGGAGCTCAGCATGGTTTCTTCTGGTCCAAGGATTGAAAAGGAAGCTCCCGCAGCCAATGCCTCTGAGGCCTTGTGCATTACATATTCATGGGAGACATCACTGTAGGCGAAAACCACCTTTTCAATTTTGTATTTTTTGATAAGCTCCGTTAGTTGCGATTCCGGGTAAATGGGTATACCTTCAGGGTAGAGTTTTCCCGCCAGCTCCGGGGGGTAAACCCTGCCCTCTATATTGGGAATCTGGGTAGCGGTGAAACACACCACTTCGAATTCCTCCCGGTCCCTGAAATAAACATTAAAATTGTGAAAATCCCTTCCCGCTGCCCCCATGATAAGAACTCTCCTACGCATGAGTGCACCTCCTTTTAAAATTGTTTTTGACGAAGGAAAATTCAGGAAAGAGCTTCCATCTCGTTTTCCTGAAGGAATTCCAGCAGAGCCTGCTTAAATTCCTTTATCCCGCTTTCAGGGATAACTATGCTGGATTTGCCTCCGCTTTTTTCAGTTATTCTCAGGTATTTACCCCGGTGATTTTCCATAAGGTCAAAATGAAATTTTTTGTTTTCGATCTTGATGGTCTTGGACGAAAGGTTTCTTCTTTCCATTTTCTCCCTCGCTGTTTTTATTTCTTATAAACTAAGTAACCCTTTCGCACCGCAGATATGGGAAGGAGGGTCTGTATGACCGCATAATCTCCAGCGGTTCTTAAAACCACCCCCAGGGAAACGGGTTTTCTTACATCTCCAAGCTTCTGGAAAACCATTACGATGTCGGCCCTTTTAAGGCCAAGTTTTTTCGCTCCGTCCACTATGGCCCATCCTTCTCCCAGTTGTTTGAGCTGGGATTGTATAAAGAGAACATGGCCGGCTGGTCCCGGAGGAGCTACGGTTTCTTCGTTAATGGGTTCAAGGTTCAGGGTGAATCCCCTTTCGGAAACCAGGGGATACAAAAAGGAGCCGAGCCTTACACCTGTGCACGATTTTTCAATCTTGATGAGAAAAACCTTCCCCTCCTTGCGGAGCACTTTACCATATCCCTGAAGGCGGTAAACTTTGTAACCGTGGGAAAGGGAGGTCTCCATTCCTATAATACTATAGCTTTCTCCCACGTTGAGATGGCCCTTGGCGAATACTATGTCCCCCTCGGCGAAGGTCTGCTTCTTGAAGTCCTCGTCCATGGAGCTGAATATTTTTCCAAGGGGTTTGTCCTTGGTTATTATGTAAGAGCAGTTAAGGTCGTGATGGTTTATATTTATTTCCACCGCTCCAAGTAAGCCCAAAAATAAAAAACCTACCAGCAGTTTCCTCATACTAACCTCCCTTGCAGGAATTTATATTAGTGTAAAAGAAAAAACAGGGCAAGTCAAGGAAGCACCCCTTGACAGAAAAAGCCTGAAATGTCAAAATTTTAAAGGAGGTGGAAAATGAAGTCTTCCTTCTTTTTCTTCTTAGCTGTTGGGACGGCCTTTGCACTGGGATTTTTATTGGGCCAGAGGATAATAAAGGACAGATTTCCTGAGTTTCAGGAAGATTACGAATACTGAAGGAGTATATAATCGGATTTTATGAAAGGAGGCCCTATAAACCAGCCGTCTCTTATTTTGCCCCTTGCGGAAGAGAGGAGGGTTTCAGTATTCACCTCCCTCACTTTTCCCTCCTCTGTGACGAGTTCGGTGAGGGTACCGTATACCCTGAGATTTAAAACCAGGGTAAAATAATCGCAATTTACTTCGGGAAGTTCCATTACTATATTGGTCCAGCCTAAGGAAGGCGGGGAGTCCGGTGATTTTCTCAGAAGATGGATTGGTTTCTGGGCCTTAATTTTGCCCTTTTTGAAAACCAGCCTCCTCTTCATATCCCTTCCGGAAGCATCAAAGGGGTAGCTTCCAGGAGCATAGTCAATGGCCGGATTTTCGGTAATGCTTGCCGGGAAGCCCTTTATATTAATTTTCCCTGAAAGTAATGCTCTTACAAGCTTAAAGCTGGCCAGAGGATGAAGGACCATATATTTTCCTCCCGGGCTTCGGAGGTTTTCCGGAAAATCCCTTTTCCTGCTCCAGATAATCAGTTCTTCTCCCGCGATTTCCCCTCTGAAGTAAAAGAGGGTTTCCGAATACTCGGCCTTAGCTCCCCGGGTGTTTTGAAGAAACAGCTTTCTTTCCGTTCCTCCGAATTCAAAAATCCAGTCCGGAAAATCAAGTTCTTCTCCCAGGGGTAATCCCCTTTCATCGCTGAGCTTTACAGGACTTTTTCTTATCCTCGAGGGAAGGGATAATTCCACGGCTTCGCTTATAAGGAAAGCTCTTTCAGGGTTCAGGAGAGGGGAAGTGGAGAAATGGAAAAAAACACCCCTCCTGTTTTCTCTCCAGCGGGTGGAAAATCCGCTTCTTTTTGAAAAGCCAATTTTCAGACCCACTTCCTTTTGTGCGGTTATCCTCTCTTCCTTAAAGGCGAGAACATCTCCCTCGTGGCCCTTAGACTGTAGGTGCCCTATAATTCTTTTGGCAGCTTCAATCATTTTTGACATATCCCTTTATCAGGAAATCCGGGGAAAGGGAGGAGAAGACCACTTTCTGACCTTCTTTAATACAGAAGAAATGCTCCTCCCTGTTGAGTTCCGCCGAAAGCCAGATTTCCTCTATAGGTAAGTTCGCCCATACCTTTACAGGAGTGATGGGAAAGGTAATTTCTCCCTTCTCTATCCAGTATCCGAGTTTTACCCCGAAAATCGCCCGCCTCTTTGGGAAATCCACCCAGGCTTTTTCCGTTTCCCTTATCAGGATTCCCCTGTTTATTTTTCGCAGAAGTTCCAGCTGGGATAGGCTTCCCCTTTGGACGAAGGTTTTTTGAGCCCTTACCCCCGGATGGTGAATATAGCTCTCCCTTCTGCCGTGAGGAATCAGAGGCATGCCGGATATCATGGAGTAAAAAACCGAGGAAGCGAAATTGAGGAGTCTTCCATTTTTTATAAGTGCAAACTCTCCAGGAGGATTACCTTCATCATCGGGAAGAGTAGAAGAAGAGAGCAGGGAAATTTCCCGGGGGAAAATCCTGTTTCCCAATGAGGAGAGGTTAAGAAACGAGGCTCCCTTAAGGACCAGATCAAGCTCCAGAGGATGCCAGAGTATTTCGTGGACAAAAAAAGAGGCCGCGGATTCAGTAAAAAGTAGAAAAACCTCCCCCTCCCTGGGAACCGGCCTTGATTGTTTCCTGGCCCTTTGCTTTTCCTGCAATTCGCTGACCAAGCCGTCCAGGAAAACATCACCGGGCCTTGAAGTGAATATAGAACTCTGAGTCACCCCCTTTTCCCTGATCTCCACCGTGTAAATTTCCTCTCTTTTTTTCCACAGATTTCCACCATTATATACTATGGATTTTTTGAGTTTAACTCCTACAGTCAAATCTCCCTCAACCCCTCTGTCCCTTAGTCTCTTTATGATTTCTTCCAGAAAGAAGTCCTCCCCGACCTCTTCCTGGACCGGCAGAGATCGGGCTCTGAGAAATTCCGCCCCCCCTTCCACCCATCTCAGGGCCTTTCCGGCCTCCTTGTGATAAAAATGATATACCTTTCCCCTTACATCTTTGACCCTCCGGTTAAGGCTCATCTCTGCATACACATCCTTGTAATCCACCCCTTTTAAAGATTCGTAATCCTTCTTAATTTCCCCTACGCTTATCATCATGGCCGAAAAAATCTCTTTTGATATAATAACATCCGGAGGTGCTCATGGATAGGGGAAAAATCCTTGCTACGCTGCGGAGCGGAGAAATAAAGTATGTGGACCTTAAAGCCCTTGATCTGAGGGGCAAACTTCACCATGTAACCCTGCCGGTTTCCTATTTTGAGGACATAATTGAGGAGGGGGTGGGCTTTGACGGTTCCAGTTACGGGTATGTGAAGATTGAATCCTCGGACCTGGTGTTAAAACCCATTCTGGAAACTGCCTTCATGGACCCCTTTCACGAAGAACCCACCATGTCCTTTCTCTGTTCAATTCACATGGCCGATAAAGAAAGGACCCGCTATCCCCTGGACCCGCGGTTCGTCCTGGAAAAGAGCCTGGAGGTGTTGAAGAAAACCCAGATGGGAGATGACCTCTACTGGGGGCCGGAGTATGAGTTTTATATATTTCATAATGCGGAATTTTATCAGGAGCCATTTTCCAGCGGCTTTCATCTGAGCTCTGAGAAAGGGGAATATTACAACGGGTATCACAGGGAACTGCCTGAGGATGAGTTTCTGAACTTCAGAGATTCCGCGGTGACCCTTCTTGAGAAGGCGGGGATAAGGGTTAAATACCACCATCACGAAGTGGGCCAGGCAGGCCAGCAGGAGATAGAGACCGTTTTTAGTCCTACCTTGGAGACAGCGGACAATGCCATTAAAATCAAGTACTTGCTCAAGGGGCTGGCTGCAAGGAAGGGACTATCTCTCACCTTTATGCCAAAGCCCATTTACAATCAGGCTGGCACCGGCTGGCACCTGCATCAAATGGTTCTGAAAGATGGGAAGAATGTTTTCTACAACCAGGATGGATATGCAAACCTCAGCACCAGGGCCCTCCACTACATAGGTGGGCTCCTTTACCATGCAAAGTCCCTGGCTGCCTTTACCAATGCCTCCACCAACTCCTATAAGAGGCTAAGGGGTGGGTTTGAAGCTCCCTCCTCCATAAGTTTCGGCAGGGGTAACAGGGGATCGGCCATCAGGATTCCCGGCTATATTAAAGACCCTGCCAGAACGAGGATAGAATTCAGAACCCCTGATTTTACCGGAAACCCGTATCTGATTCTTTCCTCTATAATCATGGCAGGCCTTGATGGGGTTATAAGGGGGCTTGATCCCGGGGAAATGGGATATGGACCTGCCGAGGAGGGTAGAGCTATTTTAAGGGAAGAGATGCCAGGTTCCTTGGAGCAAGCGCTCAAGGAACTGGAGGATGACAACGATTATTTACTGCGCGATGGGGTATTTAGCGAGGCGCTAATTTCCAAATGGATTTCCTTGAAACGGGAGGAGATAAACTTCGTGTATGGAAAACCTATCCCGGGAGAATTCATCCTTTATTTTTAGAACCTGTAGAGAATCCCGCCGCCCAGATAGAAACCATCAAGAATCCCACCTTCTACAAAAAAGGAAAAGCCTTCACCCACCATTCCATCTATCCCTATACCCAGCTGGAAAATGGGAAGGACACTGGGGATGTCTTTACCCTCTTGCCTGAGCTGGTCTATAGTTTTGGTTTCCTTTTGACTGAAATCTTCCTGATTTCCCCGATACCACACGGTGCCATGGCCCTCATAAGAGGCTTCTCCCTGAAGGGTTCCAGCTCCTAACCCCAAGGAAATGTAAGGGGTTACGGGAAGGGAAGGGAAAAATAGACCCCTCATGGAAAGCATGGCTCCATAGGAATTAATGACCACCTTTCCTCCTCCTGATATTTCGGCACGGTCGCTATCTTTGGTAACAGTTATATCCCCGTCAAGCCTTACATCCATGGTGAGCTTTATGAAGCTAAATCCGAGGCTGAAGCCCGAATTTTTCCCGCCGGGATAAATCCTGAATCCCCCCGAAAAATTCCCACCCCCTGAAGAAAAAGTTTCCGAATGCTGGTAATCTGCTCCCTTCAGCTGAGGATATTCCTCCTCAAGCTTACTCTTTAAAACCTCGTCCACTCTGTCGCGGGCGAAATCTTCGATTTTGCCTTTGAGAAGATTGAGAGACCAAACTCCTGCTCCACCGAAAAATTCAAACCCTATTGCCTTTAAAGGCAAAACCAGAGACACTGCGATAATGAAGGGCAACAATTTTCTCATGGACAAATTCTACCATCGTGGCCTTGAAAAAAAAATCTCCTCCTGGTAATATGGCTTCTTAAACAGGTTAAAGGAGGAAAAAATGACCTTCTATGAATTCGTGGTGGAAGCGCCTTTGCTTTTAACCAAGGGATTTGTCTATGGGTGGCTCAGAGGAAAGGGAATAGAGGAAGAGGTGGTTTATTTCAGTAAAGTCCTGGGAATTGAAAGGTCTACCCTATCTGATTCCCTCAGGGAGTGGTTTGGGCTGGAGAATCTTACCCACTTCGTGGTCAGGGGAGATGTGGCAGAGGAGCTTAGAAAATGCATAGAAAGGTGCACGGATAGGCTCGGGCTAAGGCTACGGTCTGTAAGACCTATAAAAGCGGCTTCAGTAAAATTCAGCTTTGCCATTTACAACAGGGAAATAGCAGAAAAACTGAAAAGGGCCATCGAGAAACTTCCTGCCGAATATATAAAGAAACACGACGAGAAGGAGACTTACATAAAGGAGGCGGAGCAGACGGAAATGTATGCTCCTCTTCATCCCTATGTTTACGAGGGAGAATACCTCGTAGAGGGTCCCTTCCAGGACATAATCGAATTCTACAAAATTATAAGGGAGCTTCCTCAGGTCAAAGAGGAACCCCTGAAGCTTATATTTGAAGAGTAATTGCCCAAGGATTTATTTACCGGAAAACCAGTTTTCTCGTAAGTCCGGAAGCAAGGAGAAGGAGGAAACTTACAGATATTATGGTAGCTCCAGAAGGAAGGTTTAACCAATAAGATAAGAACAATCCCCCCACCGACGAGAGTATTCCGAATAACACAGATAAAATTACATAGGATTTCATGTTTTTTGCGAACTGAAGGGCAGCAAGAGGGGGGATTACGAGAAGGCCCGACAGCAGGATAATTCCCACTACCTTTATGCTTACCACTATAGTTACTGAACTGAGGAAAAGGAAAAGGTAGTAGACCAGAGCCACCTTTATTCCAAGAACCCTCGATGTTTCCTCGTCAAAGGTAGAATAAACCATTTCTCTAAAGAACATCAGAAAGAAAACTATAACCAGCCCCATGGTGAGGAAGGAAAGTAAAATCTCGGTTTTTCCCACCAGGAGCACATCCCCGAAAAGGTAGCCCATTATGTCAGGGGTGAATCCCTTTACAAAACCCAGGAGGATTATTCCCAGGGCCATGGAAAAAGGAAAGAAAACCCCTACCGCGCTTTCCTCCTCTATTTTGTAGTTTCTTGAAAGAAAACCTATGGACAGACCGGTCAAAGAGGCAAAAATACCTGCTGAAATCAGGGGATTTATTCCCAGGAGAAAGCCAATCACCACTCCGGCAAAGGAGGAGTGGGCTATTCCTGCGCCAATAAAGGCCATCCTTCTGGCCACCACGAAACTTCCTATCAGGGCTGCTGCTACCGAAACTGCAAGCCCTGCCAGAAGGGCATTTCTCATAAAGGGAAGGCTAAAAATTTCCGCCACTGTGTTCCTCCACCACCATGTGTGGGGCAGGACCGTGTCCGAAATAGGCCGCTGCTTCCCCGTAGAGGCATTTTAGATTTTCCCCAGTTAGAACCTCCTGTGGTCTTCCATGGGCTACCAGTTCCCTGTTCAGACACGCTATAGAAGAGACCCGCTGGGATACTGCCATGACATCGTGGGTTACGATTAAAATAGTGGTGCCGTAGGCCTGCTTTACCCTGAGAAGGAGTTTGTAAAATCCCTCCTGAAAGGAGGGGTCCAGGCCGGTTTCCGGCTCGTCCAGGATTAACAGTTTTGGCCTTCTCACCAGGGCCCTTGCAATGAGAACCCTCTGCCTTTGTCCCCCGGAAAGTTCCCCGAAAAGCCTCTTTCTGAAGGCTATCATTCCCACCTGTTGGAGGACTTCTTCCACTGCCCTACGGATTTCCTTTCCCAGGGGTTTCAGGAAGCCCCTGTAGGCTCCCATGAGAACCACCGCCTCTGCTGTTATGGGCATCCTCCGATTTGGAGAAAGATTCTGGGGCACATAACCCACAATACCCCTGGCTTTTTCAGGGGGGAGTCCGAAAATCCTGACTTCTCCCTTCTGGGGTTTAAGCAAGCCCAGGATTATCTTGAGCAGGGTGGTTTTTCCTGCCCCGTTGGGCCCCAGAATGGCCACCAGTTCCCCTTCCTCAACGCTGAAGTTTATGTTCTTTAATACAGGCTCGCTCTGGTATGTAAACCACACTTTCCTTACTTCCAGAGCTTTCATTTGAGGGCCTCTGCTAATTTCGTGACATTTTCCAGAATGAATTCGCTGTAGGAAGAATAATCCCTGAAGCTGGCCAGGGGATCCAAGTAAACAAGGGGAACTCTCAGCCACCGGGATAGGACTTTGGCTTTTTCCCGGGGAAGGGAGGGATCGCATATAAGAAGGTCTCCCTTAATTTTTCCGAGTCCTGAAGGGGCCGGTGGCCGGGATGGGTCTGAGGTAAGAATTTCAGGCTCTGGGAAGCCATAGTCTTTCACCAAGTATAGCCAGGCAGGCCTGTAAAGAATCAGCATCCTGTTCCTTACAGGAGAAAGAAGAGCAGCCACCCGGCGGTCCAGGGCCTCAAGTTTTTCCCTCTCCCTTTCAGCCCTTTTTCTGATCTCCTTCCTGAGTTGGGGAAAAGCATCCTCCAGGACTTTTTCCATTAAATCGAGGGCCTGTAGCATTCTTTTGGGGGAAAGCCAGTAATGGGGATTGGGCTTTCCCTCTTTGGAAATCAGGGAAACGGCAGCAGAAAGTTCCACTTCCCTTGCCGAGGGAATGCTCCATGGTTCAAGACCAGCTCCTATTTTGAACAGGAGTTTTGCTCTGAGTATTTCTCTGACCTGGCCCGGGCTTGGGGAGAAAATATGGGGGGAACGGTTCGGGGGAACGACCACCATTACCTTTCCCGGATAGATTTCCCTTACCACTAAGGCCAGTGGCTTTATGGAGACGGCTACCTGAGAGAAGAGAAGCAGCGGGAAAAGAAAAAAAACGACCTTTTTCATAGGTTTATTATATAACTCAGGAAAAGTTCCGGCTCAGGTATTTCTCCCCGTAGAAAAGGGAAACCCTTGTGTAGGCTTTTAGAAGCAGAGGAATTTGAAGGAGGAGGAAGAAAAGAAAGGACGGGAGGGAAGAAAACAGGTCCTTAAACAGGAAGAAGGGAATAGCCCAAAGAACAAAAGCGAGAATTCCCATAATTGCGGAGGAGAACCAGCGGCTGAACCCTACTTTCCAGGCGTAAAATATGGCCCGCAAGCACGAGGAATTGTCCCTTACCACGGAAATCTTGGCGTAATCCTTGGTAACCGAGGCCAGGAAAATGAGAAATATCAGGATAAGAAGGTAAATTATCACGGCCCACGAGAATACCTTTTCATGATAATAAGGTATGGGTTTTAGAAGAAGGGCCAGGGCCCCTGCAATGACCAGGAAGGGTAGATAAACTATGGGGGTTAGAATCTCAAGGAGCAAAAACCTTGAAAAATACCGTCTCCAGTGGGAAAAGGGCTCCCTTCTCAAAATTCCAGCCCATATTCCCCCTTCTACTATTAAACTGGCTATGTAGAAGATAAGAAACAGAGAAAACACAAAGGAAAAGAGAAGCCCCCAATCGGAATAGAGCAGGGATATATAGGCCGGATGTTCTTGAAGATAGGCCCAGTCGGAGAAATGTCCCACCCTGCGGGAGAAAAACTTGGTAACAGGAATGTAGATTGAAAGGGAAAAGCCCAGGGATAAAAGCCATATGTAGAGGCTATACCTCAATTCCCATGCCGCTTCCTTTAAACCCTCCAGATATGTTAGTATTCCCTTCATTTTGCTCTCCTAAGGTAATAGATTCAAAAATATGGCCTGGATGTTCACCAGGAGATGCCAGGCTAAGCGGGAGGCGACGGGGGATTTCCTGGCCCAGCGGTTGTCAAAGGGATTGGCATCAATCATCAATTTCTCATCAGGATCTATAGTTACCTTAACAATTTTCTTCCTGAAGTTTTTTTTCAACCATTTACCCTCCCACACGAACCTGTGCTTCTCGCCATCCTGAGTTTCCACCTCCACTTCCACGGGAACCTCCACATCCAGGCCTTGCCTGAGCAGGATGACCTCCTTGCCCCAGATCCCGTAAACCTTCCAGTTTACCTTTCCCGCTCGGTAAAACATGGGCTTCCATAGTCCTGACCAATCCCCTAAGTATTGCTCCATGGTATTGAAGAAATCGGAAGATGTAGGATGGGAAAAGGCGTATTTTTTGTAATATTCTCTAAGGGCCGAGAAAAACTTGTCTTCCCCTACAAGCCTTTTCCATGTTTCAAGGGTCAGGGCTGCCTTTATGTAAACATTGGCAGAATAACTTCCTGGGAAGAACTTCCAGGATGGGGTAATTATGGGATCCGCATAGGTGGATTTTATGTAGCCAAGCCTCAGCCTTTCGCTGTCCCTGGCTTTGTGGCCCAGAATGTCAAAAAACCATGGATATGTGTCCATGATGTTCTCCTCAAAAAAGGTGTTGACCCCTTCGTCGAGCCATGCTTCGTCGGTTTCGTTGTTTGCCACCACCCCGTACCAGTACTGATGTCCGAACTCGTGGATGGTAACGTCTTCGGTAAATTTTATCCCCTTAGGAAGAAGATACAGGCTCCCCCCTGTTATTAGGGTGGGGTATTCCATGCCTGAGGTCCTCATGGCCGATATGTCCGGGTCTATGATGGTTATCCTTTTGTAGGGATAGGGGCCTATTTTTTCGGAATAGAACTTCAACGCCCTCTTTATGGCTTCAAGATATCTTCCCTTTTGCCTGAGATGAGCCGGCTGAATGAAAAGGAGAATTTTTACCTCTGGCTGCTTGGGAGAGGAAAACCTGTCTTCCACCTTTATAAAGTCCTTATCCGCTACCCATACGAAGTCGTGAACCCGTTCCTGGCGGAAGAGAAGGAGCTGGTTTTTCCCGGACTTCTCCTGTTTTACCAGTTCACCATTGGCGGTTATTACCAGATGGGATGGGGCTTTAATTTTAACCTCATAGGTGGAGAAATCCGAAAAGAACTCGCCATTTCTGTGATATTGGTGGCATACCCATTTTCCGTCGTCAAGGAGAACCCCGGGTTTGGGAAACCACTGGGATACGAAATAATACCCGACGCCAGAACCGGAGCGGGCAAAGGCCTTGGGCAATTTGGTGACAAACTCCACCTCAATGGTGAGCTGATCCCCGGGTTTTGCAGGCTCAGGAAGGGTGATTTCTGCCACGGTTCTGTCCTCTGCATTCCCGTCATCGGGTTGGACGAACTTAAGGGTGCCTGTCAGGTCCTTTCCGTTTACCGTTATCCTTTTGATTTCTTCCTTTCCCCACCATTCTTCGTGTTTTTTCCATTTGCGGGGAAGACCTCCGATTTCCTTCATAAAGGAAGAGCCCTTCCTGAAGGCATTCTGGTAAAGATGAAAGGGAATCCTATCCACCGGGACCTTAGCGTTGTTTTCCCACTGAATAACTTCCCTTCCCTTTACGAAAACCTTATACCTTCCCTTTATTTCCAGGGTCACTTCCATTTTATAGGATGTGACCCCGGAAAATAGAAAAAGGGGAGCTAAGAAAAATATTAGTTTCCTCATATTCCAATTATACGGAAATAAGGATTTTTTTACGATTTTAAGAACTTAAAGGCCCGGGATAGAAAATCCGCCCTGGGTTCTTCCATTTCTTTTAACCTTACCTTAGGGTGGGTTCTGTTAAGGTAAAGGAAGGCCAAGCGATGGTTTTTCGGGGAAAAGGCTAAGGTTCCTCCGGTAAAACCGTGATGGAGAAGGACGCTTCCCCTTACCTCCCAGCCGAAACTTCTACCTTCAGCCAAGGGAGAAAGGGCATAGCCTCTGGCATCTGCAAGTTCGTCAAAAATTTCAGGGTATTTAAGAAGCTCCTTAGCCCTTAAAAAAGCGCCGGCGTTTCCCCCATCGCCACCCCAGTAAAAGGAATTTCCGTCGTGGACTTCCCCCTCTATGAGATGCTCCCTGAATTTCACCTCTGCATCAGGAGCCCTTTCCTTTTCGTAGGCGTTTCCCACTTCTGTGGGGACCGCAGGGGCTGCCCTTCCCATCCTCAGTTCCATTCCTCGACTGCGGAAAAACTTCTGGGCCACCTCCCCCAGTCTTTTCCCTGTTATTTTCTCTATGACAAGCCCAAGGTAGAAGTATCCCATGCAGCTATAATTTACCTTCCCCCTTTCCTTAGCTTCCAGGGAAAAAAGAACTTTCTTCATTTTTTCCCTTCCCGCGCCCTTTTTATAGAGAGGAACCCATGCCGGAAGCCCTGAGGTATGCGAACCCAGTTCCAGAAGAGTTACCTGTCCAATGCGGGTGGAGTTAATGTATTTTCCCAGAGGCTCATGGAGGGATAATTCCCCTTTTTGGGAGAACCACAGGATAAGATGGGCAGTTACTAAAGGCTTGGTTATGGAAGCCAGGTCAAGGAAAAGGTCCTTTTCCCAGGGTTCGGGCCCGGGGATTATTCTCCTGAATCCATAACTTTCGTAATAAACGGGATTTCCCTTCTCGCCCAGGAGAGCCTCCCCTCCCGGAATTCCCGAGGCGGCAGCCTGTTTAAATATTTCCTTCAGCACGGGCTGAGATTTTTTCGGCGAGGCTCAGAGCCTGAACCGCAGTATCGTCCCACAGAGATTCCCTCCCCCTTATGGCTTCCAGAAATCTTTCCATCTGAGCCCTGAGGGGTTCCTTGGAAACTATTCTGGTCCATTCCTCTTCAATCCCGTAGATGGTGGGCCTGAAACGGGCAAAGGTATTCTGGGCGAAGTCAAGTTTTACATATAAGCCCGAGGGGAAAAAGGCGTCTAAACGGCGCAGCTTCTTATCGTAAATTCTGCTGGCAGTCACCTCGGCCACGCAGGAGGGGAATTTCAGAATCGTGGTAGCAAAATCCAGCCTATCCGTTACGAAGGTGACACCGGAGGCATGGATAATTTCAGGGGCTTCACCCAGCAGGGAAAGAATTATCTCCAGGTCGTGGATCATCAGGTCCTGAACCACATCTATGTCCAGGGACCTTCCGGTAAAGGGGGAAAGTCTCTGGGCCCTGATAAAATGGGGTTTTTCCTCAATTTCAAATAATTTCTTAGCCGCGGGATTATACCTTTCCACATGGCCAACATGAAGGACCACGCCCTTTTCCCTGGCCAAGGAAAGGAGCTCCTCTGCCTGGGATGCCGAGGAGGCAATGGGCTTTTCCACCAGCAGGTTTACTCCCCTTTGCAGAAAATAGCTGGCTATCTCGTAATGGGCATAGGTAGGGGTGGCTATTACCACCCCGTCCACATCCTTTACCTGACGGTAATCCAGCAGGGGTTCTGCGGAATATTCGGAACCCACTTCCTCTGCCCTTTCCTTTATAATATCCACCACATATACCAGTTCCGCCTGCTGCATTTGAGAAATTACCCTGGAGTGAAGGCTTCCCAGTTTTCCCACCCCCACTACAGCTAATTTGATTCTTTCCACGATATCACCTTTATTCCGTTTTTCTTGGCCAATTTTAAACTTTCCTCCCTCTGGAGGAAAAGGGTTCTTCCCTCCTCAATAACCAAGCTCTTTGCCCCGGCCTCTTCAAGGGCCATAAAGGTAGAAAGGCCCACCACAGGGAGGTCGTAGCGAAGGTCCTGGGCTGGTCTGCTTACCTTAACCACCATGAAATCCCTTACCAATTTCCCTGCCCTCCTTATCATCTCGTCGGTTCCCTCCATGGCCTCCACTGCCACCACCGCCCCTTCCTTCCAGGCTATGCTCTGTCCTATGTCCATTTCTGCTATTTTTTTTGCTGTGGAAAAGGCCATACGAACCTGCTCTATCTCATCCTCCGAAAACTTCCCCACCCGCTCTCCCTGCTGGGCGACTAAGTGGGAAACGAACTCAAGGGGAGAGACCATTTTCACCCCCCTTTCCTCCAGCAATTCTCCCAGACTCTGGAGTATTTCCAAGGGTCTTTTTCCTCTTAACCTCTTTACAATGGGAATGAGAGAAGGGTTTTTTATGAGGGAGGAAAAGGCAAGTTTGTGCTCAACCTTTCCAGCCATTACTGCCTGGTCAGGGGAGATTTTCTCCAGGAGCCTCAGAGCCCTGGGAAGTTCTTCAAGTTTGAAGTTATAAACCTCTTTCCCCTCAAAGGGAGAAGGGGAAAAATTGAAAACCACCACCTGGTATCCCTGGGAAAGGGCTCCCTTAGAGACTTCCTTAGGGAGTTCTCCCTCGCCTGCTATTATCAGAAGTTTCATTTCCCCCGAACTTTTCTATGGAAGCCCCTCCTGGGGTCTAAGGTTTTGAGAAAGTCCAGAAGAAGTTTTATTTCCTCCCGCTGGCCCAGTTCCTCTTCAATTTTCGCAATGGCCTCCTGCAGAAGCAGGCCTGATCGGAGAAGGATGCGAAAGGCCCGGTCAATGGCCCGGATCTGTTCCCGGGTAAATCCCCTCCTTGAAAGTCCCACAGTGTTTATCCCCACCACTTCTAAGGGCCTTATTCCCACCACCTTGGCGTAAGGAAGAACATCCTGGGTCACTGCGCTGTATCCTCCCACGAAGGAATGGGCCCCTATTCTCGCAAACTGCTGGACCCCTACGAAGGCGCTTAAAATGGCATAATCGTGGACTTCCACATGGCCAGCTATGGATGCCCCATTGGTGAAAATCACATGGTTTCCTATTTTGCAGTCGTGGGCTATGTGGGAGTAAGCCATGAAGTAATTATCGTCGCCGATCACGGTTTTCCCCTTGTCCTTGGTGGAGCCCTTGTTAACCGTCACATATTCGCGGATTATATTTCTGCTTCCAATGAATATTTCTGTGGGTTCCTGCTTGTAGCCTATATCCTGCGGGCCTCCTCCGATGGAGGCGAAGGGGTATATTATGTTTTCCTCCCCGATAAAGGTCGGTCCCTGTATCCAAACATGACCGTGAATAACGGTTCCCCTTCCTATGCGAACTTCTCCTGACCTTCCGTCCAGGATGGTGAAGGGGCCCACTTCAACCCCTTCTTCTAAGTGAACTTTTCCCAGAAGCTGAGCCGTGGGATGGACCTTCATTCCTGCGGAACTCCTATGGATTGAATAAGGGCCTGGGCTGCTATTTCCCCGTCCACCCGTGCGGTGCCCCTCATGGCTGCGTAATTGCTCCTCAGCCTTTCCACCACCAGCTCCATTTCCAGAACATCGCCTGGAACTACGGGCCTTTTGAACTTGGCTTCTTTTATCCCGGCTAAGTAGAAAAGTTTTTTCCTGGCTTCCTCAAAGGAGTAGAGAAGGAGCACAGCCCCTGTCTGGGCCATGGCTTCCAGGATTAGCACCCCGGGCATTATGGGTCGCCCAGGGAAATGCCCCTGGAAAAAGGCCTCGTTGAAGGTGACATTTTTTATCCCCACTATCCTTTTCCCCTCCTCCACTTCCTTTATTTTGTCCACTAACATGAAGGGATAACGGTGGGGAAGAAGGGCAAGGATTTCCTCTACCTTCATTTTCCTATTCCCATCTGTTTGTCAAACATCTTATCCAGTTCCCCTATGACCTCAGAGGAAATATCCACCACGGGATCAGCGTAGATGAGCTGCCGCTGGTCAAGCACCACCACCAATCCCTTGGCCTTGGCCACCTTCTTTATGACCTTCAGCATCTTCTGCTGGAAGGCTCCCAGTTTCTTTTGATTGAGTCTCGCCAGTTCGTCCTTGGCATCGTCCACATACCTCTTCAGGGCCTTCTGTTTTTCCACTATTTTATCCTCCAGGTTCTGGAGGGCCTGCTGGCTCATTATCCCCTGCTGGGTCTGAAGCTTTCTCTGGAGGTCCTGGATTTCCTTCTGCCTGCGGGCTATTTCTGCCTGTTTCCTTTTCTGAATTGCCTGGAGTTCGCTGAGGATTTTCTTTCCTTCCTTGGAATTTGCAAGGATGTAATCCGGATTTACCACTCCAATTCTCACCTTTTGAGCCAGGGAAAACCCAGCCAGAATGAGTAATGCTGTAATTGCCGTTAATGCCTTTTTCATGGATACCTCCTAAATTAGAATGTTCTTCCCATCCCTATTCTGATGGTGAAGTTTCTATCGTACTTGGTGGGAAGTTTCGGGTTATAGGATATTATAAGGCGGAAGGGTATTCTCAGCATTTCCACGAAAACCCTTCCTTCCACCCCCACACAGTAATAAAGATCCGTTATATCCATTTTCTGGTCCTCTGCGTAGACATTTCCCGCATCCATAAACAGAACCACGGACATGGGGGAGTTCTTCATGCGGATTTCATATTCAAGGTTGAACAAAATAGATTTTGTCCCCCCTATCCTAACCCCATTTTCCTGGGGGCTTACTCTGTAGAAGTCAAATCCCCTCAGGGTCTGTTCTCCTCCCATGAAGATTCTCTCATAAATGGGGATGGTGCTTCCTCCCAGAGCCTTCATGTACTGGAGCCTGAAATGAGCTCCCAGGATGTGTCCCCATTTAAACTTGTGATAATGGGTAAACTCTATCCAGTTGCTTACGAAATCGGTTTCACTTCCCAGGACTTTATTGGCAATCTTCACACCGTAAAGATATAAGGTTCCCTTCTCGGGCCAGATGGGGGAGTCCACGCTGGAGCGGTAAATTATCGGGGATATGGCGGCAATTCTCATGTTGGTCAGCCAGAGGAGCCGATAAAAGGGCGGCAGGTTCTTCAAATAATCCTCGTTTACATCCTTCAGGGAAATGAAATCGTTGGTGTAGGAAAGGTCAAGCCTCCAGAAACCCCTCTTGAAGCCAAAGGTCACTCCTCCGCCCTTCATCTGCCTGGTGAACATGTACGGGAATATGGAAAGATTGTTGTGAACATTGAAGGTTAGAAATACGGGCCGGTCAAAGAGATAGGGCTCGGTGAAGGAAACGCTATAACTTTTATATCTGGTTCCGTATTGCAGAAACAGAGTTATGTTTTCGCCCTTTCCCATGAAATTGGAGGTGGAGAAGGAGCCTCCCACGAAATAACCGAAAAATCCCCCGTATCCTGCATTGAAGAAAATCTGGTTCCTGTGCATCTCCTCCACCTTAACCACCACATCCATCTTGTCGTCCCCCACAGGGTGAAAATCGGGATTTTCCTTTATTTCCACAATTCCCAGCTGTCTTATCCTTATAAGGCTGTTTTTAAAGGCGTCCACGTTGAAATAATCCCCCTCTGCCAGGAGGAATTCTCTCCTCAGAACCTTATCGTAAGTGTAGGTGTTTCCCTTGAAGTCCAAGCGATGGAGCCTGACCCTCTTGTTTTCGATAATCCTGAAGGTTATATCCACCCTGTGGCTTTCCGGCTTAAGCTCCTCCACCGGGATTATCTGGGCGTATATGTATCCTATGGAGCCATAAAGCTCCTGAAGGTTTTTAACCGAGTCCTCCCTGCGGGAAAGGGAATATATTTCGTTGGGCTTCATTAAAATCAGGCTCCTAAGAAGGGATTTAGGGAAAGCTTTATTGCCTTCTATGGTGATCTTCCCGATGCGGTAGATGTTGCCCTCGTTTACCCTGAAAACCACCTTTACCATTTTCCTTTTTTGCCCCAAGAAATCCCTTTTTTCGATTATCTTTATTTCAGGGTCCGAGACATAAACATCAAGGAATCCCAGATCCAGGTATTTTTTCCGGAGCTCTTCCTTGGCCTCCTGAAGGGCCTTGGAGGAAAAGACGGTTTTCTTCAAATATAGTAAGTTCATAGGAGTAAATGTCCTTACGGATTTTATGGCTCCCACGAGAACCTTTGAGGGAACGATCTGGTTCCCCACAATTTCCACGGCCCCTATCCTTAACTTTCCTCCGGCTTTCACATTGAAAATCAGGGTTATTTCATCCTTGCCCTTCTTCTCCACGGTGACCTTGCCCAGGGCAAATCCCTTTTCCTTGAGGAATTCCTCTATTATCTTTTTGGCCTTAGCGATTTTGGACGGCTGGTAATAGGAGTAGGGCAGTATCTCGGCTCCTTTCTCCTTGAGCTTGTCGGTTATATCGGTTTTCTTAACATAACGGTCGGTTTTTATTATTACCTTCTTTATTATGGGCCTTTCCTTGACCACGAACCTTATGACCTCACCGTTATCCTTGATGAATACCCGGATGTCGGAGAAAAATCCGGTTTTCCAGAGGTTTTCTATGTCCTGCCTTATTCTTGCGGGGTCATAATCCATCCCTTCTGAGGATACCAAATAATATTTTACTGTTTCCGGGGAGAGTCTCTTGAGGCCTACAATCTCAATTTTCTTTATTTTTACCGCCCAGAGAAGGGGCGCCAGAAGAAGAAGAGCTAACAGAAAACTTACCCTTTTTTTCATTGACCTCAATTATAATCCATTTTCCTCTTTTGTTCAAAAGAAGGCTTGCCGCTTGGTCTATAACCTCCCTCTCAATAATCCTTCTTATGGGCCTGGCCCCGAACTTGCCCTGCTGAAGTGCCTTTTCCACCACCAGCTCGGCGGCCTCGGGGCTCATCTTTATCCGCCAGCCCAAGTTTTCTGCCTCGGAGTTTATCTCCGCCACTATAAGTTCCACGATTTTCCTGAGGTCCTCCCTGGTGAGCTGGCGGAAGAAAATTACTTCATCCAAACGGTTGAGGAATTCGGGGGAGAAGAAGTTGTTTATTTCCTGGCGAAGGACCCCTTCCCTTTCAGATGGGGCTAAGGAAGCAAAGCCCACTTTCTTTTTAGAAAGGGCCTCCTTGGTTCCGATGTTGGAGGTCATTATTATTATGGTATTGGTGAAATCAGTGGTTCTTCCCATTCCATCGGTGAGTCTTCCCTCATCAAGGACCTGAAGAAGCAGGTTAAATACCGCTGGGTGGGCCTTTTCTATCTCGTCAAGCAGGATTACGGAATAGGGATTATTACGCACCCTTTCTGTTAAATATCCTCCCCTTCCGTATCCCACATAACCCGGTGGGGCACCTATTAGTTTGGAGACGCTGTGCTCCTCCCTGAACTCGGACATATCTATTCTTATGAGCCGGTCCTCATTGCCCATGAGGTGCTTGGCCAAGGCTTTAGCAGTATGGGTCTTTCCAACCCCTGTGGGGCCAACAAAGAGGAAAACACCCCATGGCCTTTTTCCCCTCCTTACCCCAACGCTGGCCCTTTTTATGGCAGAAACCAGGGCCTCTATGGCCTGGCGCTGACCTACAACTTCCGCCTCCAGCCTTTCCTTCAGCTTTGCTATCCTCTCCGCTTCGCTTTCCTTAAGGGTGGGAAGGGGAATTCCGGTTTTCTTAGCCACCAGCTTTTCCACATCCTCCTTCCTTACCACCCTTCTTCCCTGGAGCCTGACCATGGCCCCTGCCTCGTCCATAAGGTCCACTGCTTTGTCAGGAAATTCCCTGTAGGAAATGTAAAGGGCGGAGAGGTTTACCATGGCCTTAAGGGCTTCTGCGGTGTATTTTACCCCGTGATGGGCCGCATATTTCCAGCGAAGCCCCTTGAGTATCTCCAGGACTTGCTTTTTGCTGGGAGGGTTAATGAAAATCTTCTGGAACCTCCTTTCTAAGGCCGGGTCCTGCTCTATGGTTGCCCTGTAGTCTTGAGGGGTGGTGGTGCCTATTATCCGTATTCTTCCAGTGGAGAGAAATGGCTTGAAAATGGAGGCGGCATCTATGGCCCCTTCGGCTGCCCCTGCCCCTACTATGGTGTGGAGTTCGTCTATGAAAAGAATCACATCCTTCCTGTCCTCCACCTCCTCCAGGATGTCCCTCATCCTCTCCTCAAATTCCCCACGGTATCTGGTTCCTGCCACTATGTCGGACATGGAAAGCATCAGGATGGATTTGTCCCTTAGGAATTCGGGAACCTTCCCCTGGGCTATTCTCTGGGCAAGGCCCTCAACTATGGCGGTTTTACCCACCCCTGCTTCCCCAATTAACAGGGGATTGTTCTTCTTCCTCCTGGCTAAAACATTTATTATCTGGCTTATTTCCTTCTCCCTGCCTATCAGGGGGTCTATTCTTCCCTTTCTCGCCAGGTCCACTAAGTCCACGGAGAAGTCCTCCAGAACCTCGGGAACCGGAGGAAATTCCTCGTCCTCGGGAAATCCCCTGAGTATGTAGGAACGAAGCCTTACGGGGCTCATTCCGTAACTCATGAGGAGTTCTGCGGCTATGGAATGTTTTTCCTTGAGGATACCTAAGAGGAGGTGTTCAACCCCCACCACCGGAGAATTCATGGAACCCGCTTCCTCCTCGGCGTATATCAGAACCTTCTGGCTGGCCTCGCTTAGGGGGAGCTGGTTGGAGTATATTACCTTTAGGGAGGAGGACGAGGGTTTAAGGATACTCAGGTCCTCCTTCAACTGCTCGGGTTCTATGTGAAAGGCCCTGAGTATGTTGATTATATTCCCTATTTTAACCTTGGTCATTCCCAGAAGGAGGTGTTCCGGTTCCACCTCACTATCCCCGTAGTCAAAAAGTGCTATCTGCTTAGCGAAGTTTAAAACCTGCTTAGCTCCTTCGCTTAATTTGTGCAACATCTCAAATTACCCCTTTCCAACAAATATATTTTACCCCATTTTTCGGCAATTTTCCGGTTGTGGGTTACCAGAATCAGAGTGAAACCCAGCTGGGCATGGAGGCGGGAAAGCAGTTCAATAAGTTTATGTGAGGAGTCCCAATCAAGGTTTCCTGTGGGCTCGTCCGCCAGAAGAAGTTTGGGTTCTCCCACCAAGGCCCTGGCTAAAGCTACCCTCTGTTTTTCCCCTCCAGAAAGCTGGGAGGGTTTAAAGGCGAGCCTGTGGTCCATGCCCACCATCTCCAAAATCCTCCTCGCCTTAGCCTCGGCTGCCCTTTCTTTCCGTATTAGCAAGGGCATCATTACATTCTCCAGGACCGTAAATTCGGGAAGAAGGTGATGAAACTGGAAGACGAAGCCTATGTTATGGGCTCTAAAAAGGGCCAGTTCCTCATCGCTCAGGGAAGATATCTCCTTTCCCCCCACGAAAACCCTTCCCTGGGTGGGCCTTAGGAGGGTTCCGATAATGTGAAGAAGGGTGGTTTTCCCCGAACCAGAGGGTCCCATTATGGAAACTGCCTCCCCCTCCTTAACCTCTAAGTCCACCCCCTCAAGCACCCTCACCAATCCCCCGGGATACGGGTAATACTTCTTTATTCCTTCCAGCCTTACTTCACTCATACCTTATGGCCTCCGAAGGGTCAATGGATGCGGCCTTCCTTGAGGGATAGAGGGTGGAGAGGAAGCTAACCGCCAAGGCGAAAAGACCCACTCCCAGGGCCTCTAAGGGTTTTACCTGAAAGGGCACATGGTCAAGCTGGTATATATCCGGGGGAATTCTTATGAGGCGAAAGTGATTGGCAAGAAGGGAGACTAAGATTCCCAGTCCTTCCCCTAAAAGGGTTCCTATAAGCCCGATTAGGGTTCCCTGAAGCATGAAAATCATGGATATTTCCCTTTTCCTTGCTCCCATGGACATGAGGATTCCAATGTCCTTTATCTTCTCCATCACCAGAAGCACTAAGGAGGCCACTATGTTGAGGGCAGCCACCACCACTATCAGGGCTATAACTAAGAATATTACCTTTTTTTCAAGTTTCAGGGATTCAAAAAGGGTCCTGTTAATCTCGCTCCAGGGGGTAAAGGCAAAATCAGGAAAAGCCTTTTCCAGTTTCCTTGAATATTCCTCTGCCTTATAAATATCGTCCACATCAATGTTTATGTAATTTACCGGGAAATCCTCCCCCAATATTTCCTTAGACCTTTCAAGAGGAAAGGCCGCCGAGGTTGAATCCAGCACGAAAAGTCCACTGGAGAATCCCGCTTCCACCAGGACCCTTCTTGCCTTGGGCATGGCTCCAAAGGGGGTAAGCTCCAGTCTGGGAAGGTAAACTTCCACCTGGTCTCCAGGAAAAATCCCCAGTTTCTCCATGAGCTTTTCCCCCATGAGAAGGCCCTTTCCCCTGAGCTTTCCCCTGGCCCAGGGTGGGGGGGACTTGAGGGAAATTCCCCGCAGCATCACCCCCTGGATAGATAAGGGTCCTTTGACCAAGGCCTGATATATGGCCTGGGGATAAGCCCTTTTCACAAAAGGAAAGCTCTCAATCTTTTCGCATACCTGTTTCCATCCCCGTAGCCCCCCTTCAGGGGCAGTGGCCATTATGGCTGAGGTGGCCTGGAGAATCTTTCCCTGGATTTCCCCGTGGAAACCTGAAATAAGGGCCAGGGCTATGACCAAGGAGGCCACCCCTATGGTAATTCCCAGGATGGAAACCGCCGATATCAGGGAGATAAAGGTCTGTTTTCTTCGGGAAAAAAGGTACCTGAGGGCAACGAAGAGGGGAAATTTCATTTTTTCCTGAGCAGGGGAAACAGTATAACTTCCCTTATGCTGGGCGAGTCGGTGAATATCATCACTGTTCGGTCAATTCCTATGCCCTCTCCCGCAGTGGGAGGAAGGCCGTAGCTGAGGGCCTCTATGTAATCCATGTCCACCTCTGCCCCTTCTTCCTTCCTGCGGACCTGTTCCTGAAACCGCAGGAGCTGTTCCTCAGGGTCAGCCAGTTCGGAAAAGGCGTTGGCAACCTCCATTCCGGCTATTATAAGCTCAAATCTCTCAGTAAGCCTTGGATCTTCCCTGTGCTGCTTGGCCAAGGGAGAGATGACCTTGGGATGGTCCATGACGAAGGTGGGCTGCCATAACCTCTCCTTTACAAAGCTGTCAAAGAGAAAGTCCAAAGCCTTCCCGTAGGTGGAGGGGGGATTTCCCCCGTCTTCCGGGAAGACCTCCTTCGCTTTTTTAAGCACGAATTCCTCGTCCCAGAGGGTTTCCTTTTCAATTCCCATGGCTTCCGCTAAGGAGTCCATGAATTTAAGCCTTTTCCATGGGGAAGAAAGGTCCAGGTCCCTTCCCTGGTATTGCCCCTTGAGCTCGCCCCAGACCTCCTTTGCTATCTTCTGAAATAGTTCCTCGGTAAGGTCCATGAGGAAGAGATAATCCTGGTAGGCCCAGTAAAACTCCAGCATGGTGAACTCGGGGTTGTGCTGGGAGGAGAGGCCCTCGTTCCTGAAATTCCTGCCTATCTCAAAAACCCTTTCCATTCCCCCAACAACAAGCCTTTTTAAATAGAGTTCCGGAGCTATCCTCAGGTAAAGGTCCATGTCTAAGGCGTTGTGGTGGGTGCGGAAGGGCTTGGCAGCGGCTCCTCCCAGAACAGAATGCATCATGGGGGTTTCCACTTCCACGAATTCCCTGTCTAAGAAGAAGTTTCTTATTATTCCCACGATCTTTGCCCTTTTCTCGAAAATTTCCCTGCTTCTTGGGTTAACTATGAGGTCCAGGTATCTCTTTCTGAATCGGACTTCCACATCCTGAAGCCCGTGCCATTTTTCAGGCAGGGGAAGGAGACTTTTGGCAAGAAGGGTGAAATCGTTTGCAAGAATGGTGAGCTCTCCGGTTTTCGTCCTGAATAATATCCCTTCAACTCCTATCCAATCCCCTATATTGAAATATTTAAAATGCCTGTATTTTTCCTTTCCTAACTGGTTCTCCCTGAGAAAAACCTGTATTTTATCTAACCCATCCGAAATGTGGAAAAAGGTGGCCCTTCCCATCCTCCTTATGGTGAGGATTCTGCCGGCGGTCTTTACCCTGATTTTCTGGAGTTTTTCCTGGTCCTTTTCTCCCTTAAACTTCTCTACTAAGCGAAAAACCCTGTCTTCGGCTGGAAACTTATAGGGATGGGCCTTATAACCCAGTTCCTTTAGCCTCTTCAGGTTCTCCTTTCTTGCTTCCTTCTCCTGCAATTTTCCCTCCTTGTAATCTTCTTGCTAAGCTGTCTAAGATGGCATTTATCAGCCGATAAGAGGAGGCCTCCCCGTATTTCTTGGCCAGCTCCACCGCCTCGTTTATGGCAATGGAGGGCTTAAGGCCCGTTAGGATTTCCAGGGCACCCATCCTCAAAAGCACCTTTTCTATGGGCAGGAGATTCTGGAAATTTCTCCGGGTGCTTGAGGAAAGGAGCCTGTCAATTTCAGCCCTTCTTTCCATAACTCCCTTTACCAGAAATTTGGCATAGGAACACGCCTCGTCCCCGCAATTTTCCAGTCTGTTTCCCAGGGAACTATCCGGCTCCCCGCCCACTTCCAAGGGAAAAAGAAATTTGAGAGCCAGTTCCCGGGCTATCCTCCTTTCCTTCTTCATCCGGCAGAAGACCTCAGGAGAGTGGCTATCTCTACGGCGGAAAGGGCGGCCTCGTAGCCGCGGTTTCCCATCTTTCCACCGGCTCTTTCCTCTGCCTGTTCCTTGGTATCTGCGGTTATTATCCCGAAGATAAGGGGAACCCCGGTCTCAAGGCTTACCTGGGCGATACCCTTGGAGACCTCCGCGGCAACGAAGTCAAAATGAGGGGTTTCACCCCTTATTATGGCTCCTAAGCAGATTATAGCGTCGGGTCGGTTTTTCCCCTGGGCTATTTTCTTTGCCACTAAGGGAATTTCAAAGGAACCAGGGGTTTTCCATACTTCTATGTCATTTTCAGATACTCCAGTTTTTTCCAGGGCTTCCCTGGCTCCTTCCAGCAGCCTCGCAGTTATCCTTCCGTTGAACCTTGAAACCACAATGGCTATTTTAAGCCCCTCTCCCTTGAGATTTCCTTCTCTAATTTTGTGCATTTTCCCTTCCTTTTTCTTTAAATTATAACCTTTATTTGAAGTTTTACCCTCAGTATTCTAAAATTTCCCTCTGGAAAGGAAAAATTTTCTAAGGAGGATGATATGGTTATAGGAAAAAAGGAAATGGAGGGAGGGGAAAAATTTACTCCCAGTTATACGCCTGGGCCCGTTTCTGCGGGGAAAACTTTTATAGGAAAAACGGTGGAAATTAAAGGGAACGTGGCCTCTAAGGAGGAGATGGAAATCCAGGGTAAAATTGAGGGTAACATTGAGGCGGAAAGGTCCGTCCACATAAGGCAGGAAGGCCAGGTTAAGGGAAACATTAAGGCCGCCGAGGTCAAGGTGGAGGGGAAGGTGGAAGGGGATATTACCACCAAGGCGAAAACCATTATTACCCCCACCGGGAAGGTTCAGGGAAAGATTATCACCGATAAACTGGTTATTGAGGAGGGGGCTGTTTTCCGGGGCACCGTGGAAATGGGACCCGCCCCTTCTCCTGCAACTTCTTCAAACCCGGAGGTGAAAAATGGCTGAGGTTTACAAAAATCTTATTGATGGGCAATGGGTGGAGTCCTCCTCGGGCGAAGTTTACGAAAACCGCAATCCTGCGAACTGGGATGAGGTCATAGGGATATTCCAGAAGTCCACCAAGGAGGATGTGGAGGCAGCGGTGGAGGCCGCCCAGCGGGCCTATAGGAAATGGAGACTTGTCCCTGCTCCCAAGAGGGCGGAAATCATCTTTAAAGCCGCCCAGATGCTGGTAGAGAGGAAGGAGGAATTTGCCAGGGACGAAACCCGGGAAATGGGAAAAATACTCCCAGAGACCAGGGGGGATGTCCAGGAAGCCATTGATATGAGCTTCTTCATAGCCGGGGAGGGACGCCGTCTTTACGGCTTTACCACCCCTTCGGAGCTTCCCCTTAAATTCCAGATGTCCATAAGGATACCCATGGGGGTGGCTGCCATAATAACCCCCTGGAATTTCCCCATGGCCATTCCTTCCTGGAAGATTATTCCTGCCTTGGTAGCTGGAAACACCGTGGTGTTTAAGCCCGCCACCGATACCCCGCTTTCCGCTTATAACTTCGTAAAGATTCTGGTGGAGGCAGGGGTTCCTGCGGGAGTGGTTAATTTAGTTACCGGTTCAGGGGCCGTGGTGGGAGAATCCCTGATTACCCACCCCTATGTGAAGGTAATTTCCTTCACCGGTTCCTCTGAGGTGGGAAAGCACATAGGCTCCAAGGGTGCCAGCCTCTTCAAGAAAGTGTCCTTAGAGATGGGCGGTAAAAACGCCCAGATCGTCATGGACGATGCCAACTTAGAGCTTGCTGTGGATGGGGCTACCTGGGGAGGATTCGGAACAACAGGTCAGCGCTGCACCGCCACATCCAGGGTGATCGTCCATAAGAAGGTTTACAAGAAATTCCTTGACATGTATGTGGAGAGGGTTAAAAAGCTCAGGGTTGGAAACGGCCTTGACCCCAAGACCGATGTGGGGCCCCTTATCAACGAGTCCCAGATGAACAAAGTCCTTTCCTACATTGAGATAGGAAAGAACGAGGGAGCGAAGCTCCTCATAGGTGGCTATCGCCTGACCGGAGGCGAATACGACAAGGGCTGGTTCGTGGCCCCAACCATCTTTGCCGATGTGGACCCCAACATGAGAATAGCCCAGGAGGAAATCTTCGGCCCGGTGGTTTCGGTAATCCCCGCAGATTCCTTGGAACATGCCATTGAAATTGCCAATAACTCCAAATACGGGCTGAGCTCCTCCATTTACACCAACGATATAAAGAACGCTTTCATTGCCATAAGGGACATTTACACCGGAATTACCTATGTGAATGCTCCCACCATCGGGGCAGAGGTCCATCTTCCCTTCGGCGGCGTAAACCAGACAGGGAACGGCCACAGGGAGGGAGGCCATACGGTTATAGACATATTCACCGAGTGGAAGTCCGTTTACATTGACTTCAGCGGAAGGCTTCAGAGGGCACAGATAGATACCGACGAAATAGTGAAGGTGGAATAGGAGTTGGAAATTTATTTTTACAGGGGGGGCCAGGAACCTGGCCCCCTCAACATGGCCAAGGACGAATACCTGATGGAAGCCAGCCGAAGGGGAGGAATTCACCTTCGGCTTTACGACTGGTGCTGTCCCACGGTGACCATAGGTTTTTCCCAGCCTGTAAGCAAGGCCTTAGACCTGGAATATCTTGAAAGGGAGGGCATTCCCTTTGTAAGGAGGCTCACCGGGGGGAAGGCGGTTCTTCACCATAACGAGATAACCTATGCGGTCTCCAGCAGGGAACCCCTTTTCTTTTCCAATCCTTCCCCCTATTACCCATATCTTCTTGTCTCCGAAGCCCTTTCCCTTTTTCTTGAATCCCTGGGTTTGGAGGTGAAACTTTCCAATCAGCGATACGGGGAATTTTCCCGCCAGGAAATTGCCTGTTTTTCCTTTCCAGGAAGATGGGAGATAAAGGTGAAGGGAAGGAAGCTGGTTTCCGGAGCCATGAAAAAGAAGAGGGATGTTTTTATGATTCACGGCACCATTCCCATAAATTACTTAAGGGAAAAAATTGCCAGGGCCACTAAGACCCCCCTTTCCCTTCTTGAGAAAAGTTTTTACTCCCTTTCCGAGGTCCTTGATGAGCTTCCTTCTAAGGAGGAATTGATGGAGGGAATACTTGAGGCTTTTTCCCGCAAGTTCAGGGCCAGGGTGATTGAAGCAGAGCTCCCTGAAGAACCGGTCAGGGCCTTGGAGAAAAAGTATTCCTCTAAGGAGTGGAATTACAGAAGGCTCTAACCAAATGGTATAATATAAAATTGGGTGCGCCCGTAGCTCAATTGGATAGAGCGGCTGACTACGAATCAGTTGGTTGGGGGTTCGAGTCCCTCCGGGCGTGCTCTTTAATTTTTATATGAAGGATGTTCAGGCAGAAAGGGACACCAGAGAAATCCCGTTAAATAAGGTGGGGATAAAGGAGCTTCTTTATCCCATAAGGGTTCTTGACAGAAAGAACAAGTATCAGTCCACGGTGGCTACCGTTAACATGTATGTGGACCTTCCCAAGGAATTCCGGGGAACCCACATGTCCCGGTTTATAGAGGTGCTGGAAAGACACAAGAACACCATGGCCATACACAACATAGAAAGGATTCTTCAGGACATGAGGGATGCCTTTTCCGCCTCCACTTCCCATATTGAACTCAGGTTTCCCTATTTTATAAGGAAAAAAGCCCCGGTGAGCGGGATAGAAAGTTTTATGAATTATACCTGCGGGCTCATGGGAACCAAAACCCAGGAAAAATTTGACCTGGTGGTTTTGGTTGAGGCCCCGGTCCATAACCTGTGCCCGTGTTCTAAGGAAATCTCATCCCGGGGAGCCCACAACCAGAGGGGAGTGGCAAGGATACAGGTTAGGATGAAAAAATTGGTATGGTTTGAGGAACTTGTGGAGATAGCCGAAAGCGCTGCCAGCGCCCCTGTTTTTTCCCTTCTAAAAAGGGAGGACGAAAAATACATAACCGAAAGGGCCTATGACAACCCCAGGTTCGTGGAAGATGCGGCCAGGGAAATAGCCTTAGCCCTTAAAAAGGACGAAAGGATAACCTGGTTTAAGGTGGAGGTGGAAAACTACGAATCCATCCACAACCACAATGCCTATGCCTGTGTGGAATTTACCAATGGTTTATAGAGTTTCCCCCTCTTCCTTAGCAGATGAAATTCTCAGGCTTGGAGCCGACCCTGCCTCCCTTCCCATATTCAGAGCCAAGTCCAATTTTCTTTTTTTCAAAATAACCGATGTGAAAGCCCCAGCCGCTAACATAATAAAACAGGAGATGCTCTCTGCTGGCGGGGACGCTGCGGTCCACCGCAACGTGATAAACTGCAAGGTTGAGACCTCTGACCTCGTCCTTATGGGAACCGAGGCCCAGATTAAAAAGGCAGCGAAGAAACTCCTGCAGATGGACTACTGGAGTTTGAAGGAGTTGGGCAAGAGCCTTCTGGAACAGCTTCGCCCAAGGGAGATGGTCTGGGAGCTAAGGGGAAAGCAATACGATTTTTGTAAGAACACATACATAATGGGAATAATAAACGTTACGCCGGATTCCTTCTATCATGGCTCCAGGGTAAGTCCAAAGTTGGCCGGTGAAATAGCAGAGCAGATGCAGGGAGAGGGAGCGGATTTTATAGATGTGGGAGGAGAGTCTTCCAGGCCCGGGGCAGAGCCTGTGCCGCTTCAGGAAGAGATAGACAGGGTTATTCCGGCCATAAGGGAGATAAGAAAAAGGGTTTCCATACCCATTTCCGTGGATACATACAAGGGGGAGGTGGCAAGAGCGGCCTTAGAGGAGGGTGCTGACATTATAAACGACATATCTGCCCTGAGATTTGACCCCCAGATGGTCAGGGTGGCGGCAGAATACAAAGTGCCGGTTATACTCATGCATATGAAGGGAACCCCTAAGAACATGCAGAAGAATCCTTATTATGAAGATGTCGTAAAGGAGATTTTGGACTTTCTTCGGGAAAGGGTTGATTTCGCTCGAAGGGAAGGGGTTGAGAAGATTGCCGTGGACCCTGGCATAGGCTTCGGAAAAAGGCTTGAGGACAACCTGGCGATTCTCAAGAACATAGAAGCCTTTTTCTCCTTGGGCTATCCCGTCCTTGTGGGTCATTCCAGGAAGAGTTTTATCGGCCATCTTACCGGGGCAGAGGTGGAGGAAAGGCTGGCCCCCACCGCCTCCCTTTCCCTTTATCTTGCCCTTAAAGGAGTTAGTATAATAAGGGTGCACGATGTTAAAGAAAATAAAATGAGTGTAAAATTGGCAAAGGGGATCAAATGATGGAGTACATAATAGCCATCGGTACTAATATCAGAAAAGAGGAAAATCTCAAACTGGCCCTGAAGAGGCTTTCCCAGGAGTTTCAGATAGTAGCTCTCTCCTCGGTTTACGAATCCGAGCCCTATGGTTATCCCAACCAGCCCAATTTTTACAACATGATGGTGAAGATTACCACCGACCTTCTTCCGGAAAGGGTGCTGGACATTCTACAGGGAATAGAAAGGGAAGCGGGTAGGAGGAGAAAAGAGATTCGCTGGGGCCCCAGGACCCTTGACCTTGACATAGTTCTCTGGTCAGAGGGGGAGGTGGAAACTCCCAGGGTTAAAATTCCCCATTATGACCTGAAAAATCGCCTCTTTTTCATCCTTCCCCTTATAGAACTGGAGGGAGATGTGGAGATAGGAGGAGAGAGCCTGTTTCACCTTGCCCGCAGGCTTCTTCCCTATCAGGGTATAAAAAAGCTTGAAATTGAGCTTCCCTGACCTATCATATTAGGAGAAGGAGGAAGAGATGGAAATAGAAGTGGTGGTTTACGGTGTGGTCCTTGACCCTACTTCCAATACCCCAGTTATTATCCTGAAGGACGAGCTTTCCAGCCGGGTTCTTCCTATATGGGTGGGTATCTTTGAGGCCAATGCCATTGCCATGAAGCTGGAGAACGTTCACTCGCCCAGGCCCATGACCCACGACCTTCTTGCAGGGGTTATAAAAGCCATGGGAGGAGAGGTAGAAAAGGTAGTGGTGGACGACCTGAGGGAAGGGACCTTTTATGGGAAAATATACATAAGAAAGGGAGACGAAGTTTTAAAGATAGATTCAAGACCCTCCGATGCCATAGCCCTGGCTGTAAGGGTTGGGGCTCCTGTGTTCGTTGAGGAAAAGGTCTTTGAGGAAGCCTCCATACTTCCTGCCCCGGAAGGGGAGGGGGAGCAGGACCTGAGAGAATGGCTGGAAGGTCTTTCTCCGGAAGATTTCGGCAAATACAAAATGTAAACGCCAAAAAAGAAAAGGCCAAATTATAGACGCCATAATTCAGGGACAGACCCTTTTTTACTTTTTCCCCGTTAAATTAGGGACAGACCCTTTTTCTTAATTTTTCCCCAAAAATTTCCCCAAAACTTTATTGGGGACAGACCCTTTTTTATTCTTTCCCGAAAACTCCCTCCCGAATCCCTGCCACTTCAGAAAATTTCCACCCAAAACTCCCACCAGCAAAAAATCCACCCCCAAAAACAGACAGAAATCCCACTTCTTTTTCTAAAAATCCTTAAAAACCACAGACCTATCCCTTCGCAGGAAAAACCTTCCCCTTCCCCCTACGCTAACACAATCCCTTCCC
>JALXBI010000122.1 GCA_026991555.1 Candidatus Aminicenantota bacterium | reverse complement strand
TGGGGTGAGCATGGGGAGTTCGTCCTGGATGTGGGAGATGAGGTGGTAGTAGGAGAGGGAGGAGGTTTTGATGTAGGCTCTGGCGATGCGACTCATGGGGGAATTATAGCAAATCGGACCTGTCCCGGAAAAATAAAATGTTTTCCTTGAAAAGAAATTATTGTTATACTCCTAAATAAGGAGGGAAAAGATGAAAAAAATTATTTTGGGTTTTGTGGCTTTGATATTTATGGCCATTTCCCTTAGGGCAGGATACTATCTGGAGCAAAAGGAAATTTCCTATAAAAACGGGACGAAAAAAGAAAGAATAACCAGGATATGGATGGAGGGCAAAAGTCTAAGGATTGAGAACCCCTCCGCCATTACCATAATAAATTACGGAACCCAGACGGCCTATTTCGCCAACAAACGGAGAAAGACCTATTACAAAATGACTGTTTCCCAGCTAAAACAAATGATAAACGCCATGGTGGCCATGATGAAGCAGATGGGCACCAATTTAACTCCGAAGATCATTATCACCAACCAGAAAAAGAAAATCGGCCAATACAATTGCACGGTGGTTAACCTGGAGATGGGTAATTTCCAGAAAATAGAGCAATGCCTTTCCCCTCAGGTAAAGATCCCCCCCGATGCTTTTTACAACCTTCTGGGAATTCTGTTACCTGAAGACCTTTATAAGGAAATGAAAGCTCGAAGGAAAAGCCTTTCCAAACTGGGCTTCCCCGTTTATTCCAGAAGCACGATAAACATGATGGGAAGGGAAGCGGTTACGGAAACCTATCTGATAAAATATCAGGAAACCCCTATCCCTCCATCTGAATTCACCATTCCTTCGGGGTATCAGGAAAAACAATTCCGATCCCCCTTCGGAGCCAGATAATTACTCGTTGTATCTTCCGAAAATCATTTTTCCAGCGGTGGTCTGAAGAACGGAGGTTACCGTGATCTCTATGGTCTTCCCTATCATCTTCCTGGCATTGTCCACCACCACCATGGTTCCGTCATCTAAGTAAGCTACCCCCTGGTCCCTTTCCTTTCCTTCCTTGAGTATGAACACCTTCATCTTCTCGCCAGGAAGCACCACGGGTTTCAGGGCATTGGCCAGTTCGTTTATGTTCAGCACCTTTATCCCCTGAATTTTGGCCATTTTGTTCAGGTTAAAATCGTTGGTGATTATTTTAGCGTTGCTCCTTCTGGCAAGCTCCACCAGTTTCTGGTCAACTCCCTTAATCTCCGGAAAATCCGTATCCGAGATAACAACCTGAACCTCCCTGTCGTTCTTCAATCGCTCTACTATGTCCAGGCCCCTCCTCCCCCTTTGCCTCTTTAGAGGATCCGAGGAATCCGCTATTTTCTGAAGTTCCCCCAGGACAAATTTGGGAATAACCAGTGGACCCTCCAAGAAGCCTGTAGCTGCTATGTCAACGATTCTTCCGTCTATTATCACGCTGGTATCCAGAATTTTCTTCGTTCCCACCGTAGGCTTTTGCTTCAGGGATTGTATCCAGTAGATAGGGGTGAAGAGCTCTGGCTTTTTGAGGGAAAGGGAAAGGAAGGATATGGGAAGAAGCAGAAGAAAGAGCACCCCTAAGTAGAGCTTGAACTGGGGAAGAAGGGCCGAATAAATGGCAAAGAGAAGCCAGCCAATAAGGATTCCAAGGAAAAGGGCTGACAGGGTTTCCCTCCTTCTACTGGCCCTTTTCAGGATAAAATCAAGACAAACTCCCGCTAAGAAAACCCCAATCCCGTTGACTAAGGTTATCCAGTCCTGCTTGCCCCTTATTATGTAAGCAGCTGCCCAGGAAATTAATGCGTATAAAAGATAAATCATTTTAAAATTCCTCTTATTTTCGAAATATGATTAATTATAAGGTATTCAAGTCCCTCTATTCTATCACCAGGGGGCACCACAGCCAAATTGTATCCCATCTTCTTGGCCTCCTTGAGCCGGAGAAGCCTCTGGGATGTATTGAGAACCCTTCCGGTAAGGCTCACCTCCCCAAAGGCAAAGGCTCCCTTAGGAAGGGAAATTCCCAGATAGGAGGAAAGAAGTGAGAGAACCAAGGGAAGGTCCACTGCAGGGTCCTTTATTTTAAGGCCCCCGGAAACATTTACATAAATATCCCGGGAAGCCAAGGATAATCTGGCATACCTCTCCATTACCCCCAGAAGCATCCCTACACGGTAGGGGTCTACCCCCAGGGAAAATCTCCTGGGATTGGACGGGAGGGGGGAAGGGGTAATCAGGGATTGAACCTCAAGTAATATGGGGGTTTTCCCCTCAACTGCCGGGTAAACCGCAATGCCCGGAGAAAAATCTCCGGAAAGGAAGAAACCCGAGGGGTTTTCCACCTCCCGTAGCATTCCCCCTACCATCTCAAAAACAGCTATTTCATCCGTTGCCCCGAAGCGGTTCTTCACAGCCCGAAGAACCCTGAAGTCTCTGGAAGCCTCTCCCTCAAAATAGAGAACCACATCCACCATATGCTCCAGAAGTTTTGGGCCGGCTATTACTCCCCCTTTAGTTACATGGCCCACCAGAATTGAGGTAATTCCCATTTTCTTGGAAAGATAAAAAATCCTGTCAGCTATGGCCTTGACCTGAGCAGGGCTTCCGGGAAAGGAACTTAGGGAGGATAATCTGAAGGTTTGAAGGGAATCAAAAATTACAAGGAGGGGTTTTTCCGCCTCCACCGCCCCCTCCACTGCTTCCCAGTCAGTTTCGCAAAGAAGTTTAACCTCCCCCTTAACCCCAAGTCTTTGGGCCCGCTGCCCTATCTGCCAAAGGGACTCCTCTGCAGAGACATAAAGAACTGGCCCCTTCACCTGGGAAGCCAGCTGAAGCATAAGTGTGGACTTCCCTATCCCGGGCTCTCCGCCTATAAGGACAAAGGCCCCTTTAACCAGACCTCCACCGAGAACCCTGTCCAAGGAAAAAAATCCTGTGGAAAACCGTTCCTGGCCCAGATTCTTAACTTCCTTGATGGGAACAGGGGGCTTCAGGATTGCCTTCTTCTTTTTTCCCCCCTCCATTCTTTCAGCAGTTCCAATCTCTCCGCACTTAGGACACTGGGAAAACCACTTGGGGGAGGTATATCCACAATTCCGGCAGACGAACATATTTAAATTTTAGTATTTCCTTTTTCTAAGGAAAAATTTATCATTTAAGCATGAGCCTCAAAATAGTTTCATGGAATGTTAACGGGATGAGGGCGGTTTTAAAAAAGGGGTTTATGGAATGGTTTAAAAGGGAGGCTCCGGATATACTCCTCGTTCAGGAGACCAAGAGCAAGGTGGACCAGCTTCCCCCGGAGGTTGTAAACCCTGAAGGTTATTACGCTTACTGGCATGATGCGGAAAAGCCAGGTTATAGCGGGGTTGCCACCTTCACTAAAATAAAGCCCTTGGAGGTTCAGTTCAAGGTGGGGGTGGAGGAATTTGACAGGGAAGGAAGGATAATCATAACCAAATATCCCTGGTTTACCCTTTTCAACATTTATTTTCCCAACGGCAAACAAAGCGAGGAAAGGCTCAGATACAAACTCCGCTTTTACGACTTTATGCTGGAATACTGGCTGGAGCTGAGGAAAAAGGGGGAAAAATTGATTATCGGAGGGGACCTTAACACGGCCCACAAACCCATTGACCTGAAGAATCCCAAGGCCAACGAAAAATACTCCGGTTTTCTCCCTATAGAGAGAGAATGGATAGACAAATTCCTCTCCCACGGATTCATAGACACCTTCAGATACCTATATCCTGACAAGGTCCAGTATACATGGTGGACCTACCGGTTCAACGCCAGGGCCAGGAATATTGGATGGCGAATAGATTATTTCTTTGTCTCCGAGGACCTTATTGATCTGGTGGAAGATTCCTATGCCTTGGATGATGTCATGGGCTCGGATCACTGCCCCATCGTTTTGAAACTGAGAATAAATCCTTAAATTAATATGGAGGCAATCATGAGAAGAATTTTTTCTATCGTCTTCATTTTTACATTAACCCTGTTTGTCTTTGCCCAGAGGGAAAGGGACCAAAAATTAATGGAAAGGGTATGGCCCCATCCCACCCCTGATGCTGAGAGGCTCGCTTCCTTCAAGAAGCACCAACTAATGGCCGAAAAATCCCCTTTTCGCCTTATAAAATGGCAGCTCCTGGGGCCTTATTTTCCTGAAGGCAGGGTGGTTGATATAGAACCAATTCCTGACAGGCCTTTCTCCTTCTTGGTGGCATCTGCTTCCGGGGGGGTCTGGAGAACGGACAACAACGGCACCACCTATTGTCCCATTTTTGAAGGAAAACCCACATACACCATAGGGGACATAGCCGTTGCTCCCTCAAACCCCAAGATAATCTATGTGGGGACAGGAGAGAACAACTCATCCAGGAGCAGCTATGCGGGAATAGGGGTCTACAAGTCCAGTGACGGAGGAAAAACCTGGAAAAGGCTCCCCTTAGATGACACCCATCACATAGGAAGAATAATAATCCACCCCAAAAATCCCGATATTGTTTATGTGGCGGTCATCGGACACCTTTATACCCACGATAATGTGAGGGGACTTTACAAAACCATCGATGGGGGAAAAACCTGGAAGAGAATTCTTTACATAAACGAAAGGACAGGGGTTATTGACATAGCCATGGACCCGTCTAATCCGGACAGAGTGATTGCTGCAGCCTGGGAAAGGGATCGCAGGGCCTGGAATTTCGTGGAAAGCGGACCGGGCTCAGGAATTTATCTCACCGAGGATGGGGGAAAAACCTGGAAGAAAATAACCAACGGGTTCCCCCAGGGATGGTTCGTGGGAAGGATAGGAGTGGCGTTTTCTCCCTCCAATCCCAGGATAGTTTACGCGGTAATGGACAACCAGAAACTCCGCCCTCTTAAAAAGAAGCCCAAAGGGAAGGGACTCAGCCTGGAAGATTTGGAAAAGATGAGCCAGGAGGAGTTTTTAAAAACAGACGACAAAAAACTCCAGGAGCTCTTCAGGAAATATCAGGTGGGATATTCCGTCTCTCAGATAAAGAAGTGGATAAAGCAGGGGAGGCTGACCCTGAAAAAACTTCTCCAGCACATAAACGACGCAGAAAGACAACTTATAGAAAGAAGGGTGGTAGGGCCCGAGGTTTACCGTTCGGAGGACGGGGGAAAAACCTGGAAGAAGGTGAACAAGGAATATCTTCCAGGGGTATTTAACACGTATGGGTATTATTTCGGCCAGGTAAGGGTTGACCCCCGAAATCCTGATAAGCTGTTCATACTCGGGGTTCCCCTGATGGTCTCCGTCGACGGGGGAAAAACCTGGAAAAGGGTAAAGGCCCGGAAAATGCACGGGGATTTTCACGCCATGTGGATTGACCCGGAAAACCCCCAAAGAATCCTCGTGGGAAACGACGGGGGAGTGAACTTTTCTTACGACGGAGGAAAAACATGGAAGGATTCTCACGTCCTTCCCATAACCCAGTTTTACACCGTGGAGGTAGAACAGGGCAGAGTCCCCTACAGAATATGCGGTGGAACCCAGGACAATGGGGTTCTTTGCACTGAGAATTTCAGAACCCCCTATTCCCCTCCGTGGAAATTGATCCTGGGAGGAGACGGGGCCTTCGTCCGATTTGACCCTTCCTCACCCCAGAGGGTTTATGCTGAATTTCAATTCGGATACATTTTCAGAATAGAGAAGGGAAAACCCAAGTTCATAAGGCCCAGGCTTAAACCCTGGGAGGAGCCGCTTCGCTTCAACTGGCAAACTCCCTTCATAATCTCCCATTACAATCCCTTCATAATTTACTTGGGAGCCAACAGGGTAATGAAGTCATATGACAAGGGGGAACACTGGTACCCCATCAGCCCGGACCTGACATCCAATCCTCCCCAGGGGGATGTGCCCTACGGGACAATAACCGCAATTTCAGAGTCCCATTTCAAGCCGGGAAGGCTTTACGTAGGAACCGATGACGGAAGGGTGTGGACCACGGAAAATGATGGGGCAGCCTGGAAAAGAATTGACCAGGGACTTGCGAGAAAATGGGTATCCAGAATAGTGGCATCCCGTTTTAAGGAGGGAAAAATTTACCTGGCCATGACAGGTTACAGGGACGACGATTTCAAAACCTATCTTTACAAATCCGAGGATTTCGGAAAAACCTGGAAGAGCATCAAAGCAAACCTTCCCGACGAGCCGGTTAATGTTATAAGGGAAATTGCCCCGGGAAGACTCGTTATAGGAACGGATTTCGGAGTTTACTTCTCCCCATCCGACGGGGAGTTCTGGTATTCCCTTTCTCGTAATTTGCCGGTGGCAGCAGTTTATGACCTTAAATATCAGAGGAAGGCCAAGGAACTCGTCATAGCCACCCACGGAAGAGGAGTGTGGAAAATGGATGCGGTAATTCTTGAAAAGCTCCAGCCCGAAAAAATCGGCAAAGAGCCATACTTGGTGGCCGTGAGGGATGGGTTAATCTACGGGATAAATTCCGGTTATGACATGGGGGGCTTTTTCCTATGGAAACCCACCGCTTACATCTGGGCAGGAAAAAAGACCCAGGCGGTTCTTTCCGTCAGGGGGCAGAAGGAAAGGAAAATTACCCTTCGCAGGGGAATAAACCCCGTGGTTCTCCTCAGAAGTCCTAAAACAACAGGGGAATTTAATTTCTCCTTAAAGATAGGAAAGAAAATCATCCAGGGAAAAGTGAAAATAGAGGAGTTGAAGGAAGGCCTTGAACTGGACTTCCGTTATAGAGATTAAGCCTTAATCCCGTATTTTTTCATCTTCCTCCAGAGGGTAGTTCTGGAAATGCCCAGGAGTTTAGCTGCTTTTTCTCTCTTCCATTTCGTCTTCCTGAGGGCCTCCTCAATTTTCCTCCTTTCCATCTCCTCGCCCCTCAGGTAGGTAGGGAGGTCCTCCACGGTTATGAGTTTACCCGCCGAGAGCACGAAGGCGCTTTCTATGATGTTCCTTAATTCCCTTACATTTCCTGGATAATCGTATTCCATAAGAAGGCCCATGACATCATCGGAAACTCCTTCCACCTGCTTCCCGTAGATGGAATTGAAAAGGTCCACAAAATGCTCCACTAAAAGAGGAATATCCTCTTTTCTTTCCCTCAGGGGAGGAATTCTTAGGTAAATTACATTTAGACGATAGAAAAGGTCCTCCCTGAATTTGCCCTCCTGCACCATGGCAGAAAGAGATTTGTTGGTGGCAGCCACAATTCTCACATCAACTTTAACAGGGGAGGTGGCTCCTAAGGGCATAAATTCCCCCTCCTGAAGAACCCGCAGGAGTTTTGCCTGAAGCATCAGGGGAAGCTCCCCTATTTCGTCAAGAAGAAGGGTCCCTCTGTGAGCCAAGGCGAAAACACCCTTCTTATCCCTTCTGGCATCGGTAAAGGCTCCCTTTTTATATCCGAAAAGCTCTGATTCCATAAGGGCCTCCGGTATGGAGGCGCAGTTTATTTTTACATACGGGCCTTTAGAGCGGGGGCTCATTTCATGAATGGCTGAGGCCACCAACTCCTTCCCTGTTCCGCTTTCACCCTCAATCAAAACGGGAGAATCCGAAGCCGCCACCCTGGGAATTAACCTCAAAATTTCCAGCATCTTAGGGCTGGCGGTTATTATATCCCTGAACTGGAATTTTCCCCGGACCTCTTTGGAAAGCCTTACTTCCCTGGTTTTATCCTCAAAAATTATGGCCCACCCCTTTCCTATTTTGTCTATTTTAATATCCAGGAATTTCTCCTCGTTAAACCTGTCCAAGGAAAAGACCGCCTTTCCCTTCCAGGGGAGCCCAGCTCCCATTCTCAACGGACAGGCACTTTGGCACAGATCCGTTCTCAGCACCTCAAAACACCTTTTCCCCTGGACCTCCTCTGCCCTAAATCCGGTGATTTTCTCCGAGGCGGGATTGGCATATTTGATGGCGAAATTCTCCACATAAAATATTCCCTCCTCCACGGAATCCACCAATTTTCTCCATTCCATACCGATATTTTACCATTATGTTGCACAATTTTCATAGAATAATCTAAGTAAAATTCGTGGATTGTTAAATCTGCGAAACAAATGGAACATTTTGTTTCAAGTTCTGGTTTGCCTCTCCTCGGTTTCTCCCATTCCCAGGGGCCTCCCCCTGGCATGAATCTTGCTTTATTAAAAATGTGAGAATTGCAGTGGCTGAATTCCAGGAAAGAGTAGCTCCCAGGTTAGAACAGACGGAAAGTTTTGTGCTCTTCGATATTGAAGGAGGAAGGGTGGTTGGAAGAAAAGCCTTAAGGATTGACGCCTCCTTCTGGGATACCGTGGATTTTCTAAAAAAACATGGGGTAGATCTTGTTCTCTGCGGAGCCCTTCTCCCCCAGAGTTTTCATCTTTTGCATTTTGCAGGTATAGGGGTTATTTGGGGAGTAATAGGTGGAATTGATGAGGCCATCTCCTCCTTTCTGGCAGGGGGCTTCCCTTATCCTCCTCCGGCCAGGAAGAGGTGGAGATGGGGAAAAAGAAAAAAATGGAGGTGAAATATGTGGTGGTATGGTTATCCATGGTATGGATTTGGTTATGGGTATGGTTTTGGATGGAGAAGAGGCTTCGGAAGAGGATGGGGAAGAGGTTGGGGAAGGGGAGCCTGCCGTTGGGCCTGGTTTAATCCATACTTCTACGGAGCAAATCCTTATCTCTACTGGTATTATCCCTACCCCTACGGAGGAGCTTACTGGAATTCCCTTCAGCAATCCCCTAAAAAGGAGGAGGAAAAATGAAGGTTATGATTCCCCTTCAGGGCCCTTCCCTTGATGCTCCTGTGGATCCCAGATTCGGCAGAGCCCCTTTCTACGCGGTAGCAGAGAACGACTCTCCTGAAGAGCCGGAAATATTTCCCAATCCCTATGCTTTCTACCCCTCTGCTGCTGGCATAGCAGCGGCCCAACTGGCTATACAGAAGGGGGTCAATGCGGTGGTAGCCCCTGCAGTAGGCCCCAATGCATTTATGGTGCTCGCCTCTGCAGGAATAAAGGTAATTCCCTTTGCAGGTTTTACAGGAAGGGACGCTTTAAAGAACATTGGGGAGGTCCCCTCTTCTCAATGGCAATTCCCTTCCGAGGAAAATTTCATCCAGAGCCAGGTATCGGCTCTGGAGGCTCAGCTTAAACAGCTTAAAGCCAGACTTGAAGAACTAAAAAAGAAAAAGGAGGAAAAATGAGAGTTTTAATTTCAGCCAGCGGACCGGACCTGAGCTCCCCTGTGGATCCCAGGTTCGGTAGAGCTCCCTATTACATAGTGGTGGACACTGAAAATCCAGAGGGCTTCCGCTCCTTCCCCAATCCCCAGGCTCAGGCCCCATCCGGGGCAGGGATAGCGGCTGCCCAGATGGTAATCCAGGAGGGTGTCCAGGCAGTAATCTCAGGGGCCTTCGGCCCAAACGCCCAATCGGTGCTCCAGAGCGCAGGGATAAAAATTTTTAACGCTCCAGCTGGCATAACTGTGGCTCAGGCCATAGAAATGCTTCGCAGCGGTAACCTTTCCGAAGCGGCTGCCGCACAGGGTCCAGGTTATGGGTTCGGCCCTGGATTTGGTCCAGGATACGGACCAGGTTATGGACCTGGCGGTCCTGGAGGAGGATGGGGAAGAGGCTGGGGAGGAGGATGGGGAAGAGGAGGTAAAGGAGGATGGGGT
>JALXBI010000121.1 GCA_026991555.1 Candidatus Aminicenantota bacterium | reverse complement strand
GGCCAAAGGTGGTTTTCCCCACTCCCGCAGGGGCAACCATGGCAAAACTTTCCCCCATAAAAACCCTCTTAGCCCACTGGCGCTGAAGGCTCCATGGCTGGCTTCCCAGAGCTTTGACGAACAACTCCTGGAACTTCTCCTCAAACTCCCCAGCCTGACAAAAGGGGGAAAGGGCAAGAAGTTTTCCCCTTTTTAGAAGCTCTCCACACAGGTCCTCGCTCTCCCCCTTCAGGCACTTCTCACAAACCAGGCCTTTTTCAAGCCTGCTGCTTTCGATTTCCCCTAAGCAGTTGGGGCAACCCCTTCTTATCTTGAGCATGTTTTCATTATATCAGTTTTTTTTAATCTCCCCGTGTTCTATAATAAGGAAGTGAAAAAGAAGGAAGCAGTTTTGCTTATAAATCCCTATGCAGGAACCAGAAAAAAGCTCCGGGAAGAGTTAGTAGAAATTCTTTCCAGGGCTTATGAAATAGAAACTATCCTGGCCGAGGGTAAGGCCAAAACCCTGGATTCCCTGAGAAAACTCTCCCCAGAAGTGGTTATAGTGGCAGGGGGGGACGGCACCATAAACAGCACCCTTCCCTATCTTCTCGAATCCGGGGCCTTTCTGGGAATAATACCCTTCGGCTCGGGAAACGGTCTTGCAAGAAATCTGAGGATTCCCCTTAACTCCACCAGAGCAGCCCAGAGGCTTCTTAGGCCTAAAAAACTGAAGGTGGATGTGGGGATAATAAACGAGGAAATCTTCTTCATCAATGTAGCCGGCGTTGGCTTTGACGGATACATAGCCCATGAATTTGAACGGATGGAAAAAAGGGGGATTTCCCCCTATGTCTATGCGGCCCTTAAGGGGTATTTCAAAATGGAGGAGTTTCGCTATGAAACCCAAGGAATTAGTGGGGAAGCCTTTCTCATAGCCTTCGCCAACTTCCCCCAGTACGGAGGGGAAGCGAGAATTGCTCCTGGAGCCAATCCTTCTGACGGGAAAATGGATGTGGTTTTCATCAAAAAACCGGGACTGGGATATACTCTAAGCAACTGGCCCAGGCTATTTGTGGGGGGAATAGAAAAATTGAGGGTTTTTTCAAGATTGAGGGTTTCCTCCCTTTGCCTTGAGGTTTCCCCTCCCCAGCCATCCCATTATGATGGAGAAAAGGGCCCTCTTCTTTCCCGGATTAAGCTTCGGGTAAAGAAGAGGGCCGTCAGAGTATTGCGTTAATCTATTCTGTGGCCTTCTGGGTCAGAATCCCGAGAACATCTATTCCCTCTCCGCGTATTCTCACCAGGACATCGGAAATGGTATTAAAGGTGACATCCTTGTCCGCCTTCAGGTAGACTATTTTTTTGTCCATATTCTCCAGCGCCTCTGTGAGTTTCGGCCCAAGGTCATCCAGTATTTTAATCTCCTCAATCTTTCCCCTGTTGGAAATATAGTATCTCGGCTTGTGGGTAACTTCATCCAGGGAAATTCCCACATATACCATATTGGAAGGCTCGGGCATGTTTACCGTGTTAACAGCTTCGGGAAGGCGGACCACCACTCCGGAGGCAACCATGGGGGTTATTATCATGAAAATTATCAACAGAACCAGAAGAACATCGCAGAAGGGAACGACATTGGGTTCAGCCTTTACGCCACCGCCGATTTCGGCTCCCATTTTTTACCCCGTTATGCTTCTATTTCTTTGGAAAAGAAATCTATAAGTTCAGAACCTGCGTTGGACATCTCCGCCGTGAGGATCTCAACCTGAGCTAAGTAGAAGTTGTAGAACCAGACGGCAGGAATAGCCACGAAGATTCCAGTTCCGGTGGTTATAAGGGCCTCAGCTATACCAGCCGCCACGGTTCCAATTCCTCCTGCACCGGTAACCGCCATGCTGTGGAACGCGTTGATGATTCCGAAGACGGTTCCGAAAAGACCGATGAAGGGCGAGGTGGAACCTATGGTAGCAAGAGCGTTAAGGCCTCTCTTGAGCTCCTTGTTAACCTTAACCGTGGCCCTTTCTATAGCCCTCTGGGTGGACTCCAGCCTCTTCTCCAGGGGAACCCCCAATTCTGCCTGATGCTGGTATTCCTGAAGAGCAGCAGCAACCACCTTTCCCAGGTGGCTCTTGCGGAAATTCTTGTTGGTGGCCAGAGCTATGGCTTCATCCAGTTTTCCCTCCTTGAGGAGATTGGTGAGCTTGGGTGCCAGCTTTTTGCTCTGTTTCTTCACGGCTGAATAGTAAATGAACCTTTCAACTCCCACGGCGAGCGACCATATAGAAAGAATGATTAAGGTAAGGAAAACTCCCTTGGCTATCAAGCCCATGGATGCCCACAGTTCTGTCAATGTAAATTGCATTCTTTATACCTCCCTTATGTTTTTATCTTGTTAGCCGGAACCTCACCGTTAGAACGAATCTAACCGGCCTTGGAATTCCATTTATTATCATGGGTTCAAATTTCCACTGACGCACCGCGTCTATGGCAGCCTTGGTGAGCAGGGGATGGGGAGAGCTCAGGACCTTAACGCTGACCACATTGCCATAAATATCGGTCACGCACTGAAGCACCACATCTCCCTGGACCCTTATTTTCGCCGCTAACGGAGGATAAACAGGGGCTACCTTTTTAATTATTTTAGGAGGCTGAACAACGGTCTGGACATTGTCCAGGTTATCCCCTCCCACCTGGGTAATGAGATTAAAAGAGGAGCCATCATCAACTCCTCCTTCAATTCCTCCTTCAACTCCTCCCTCAACTCCTTCTCCGATACTCTCAAGGGTGTCTATAAGTCCCGTGTCGGTGTCCTGGGGTTCTTCTTTGGGAATGTTCAAGGGAGCCACCAGCTGTGTGGTCTTTTTGGCTTCGGCCTTTTTCTTCTTCAGCTGTTTCAATTTCTCCTCAAGCTTTTTATTTATCTTCTTGCCCCCTTTGGGTGGTGGAGGTGGTGGGG
>JALXBI010000120.1 GCA_026991555.1 Candidatus Aminicenantota bacterium | reverse complement strand
GTCCAGGGAGTTTTTCAGAACCCCTCAAGAACCCTGAATCCCAAAAAATCAGTAAGGTTTCTTTTGAGCGAACCCTTCCTCATTCACCGGGAAATTGAGGGAAGTCCGGAGCAACTCCTGCGGGGAGTTTCCCTGCCCCAGGAGCTTCTGGATGCTTACCCCCAACAGCTCAGCGGAGGGCAACTTCAAAGAATAGCCTTAGCCAGGGCCCTTGCCCTGAGCCCAGTTTATCTCATTGCCGATGAGCCGACCTCAGCCTTAGACCCCACGGTTCAGGTTCAAATTTTGAAACTGCTTCAGAGGCTCCAGGCCAAAAGAAACATGGGGATGGTTTTCATATCCCACGACATAAATCAGGTGGTTTTCCTTAGCGACCAACTTCTGGTAATGCTTTCGGGAATGGTGATGGAAACCGGGGATGTAGAATCCGTGCTCCGCAAACCTTCCCCCTTCACTTCCTATCTCGTTTCCCCTTCGCCTCTTCCCGAAAGGGAGAAAGGTGCCTGTCCCTTCTACTCAAAGTGCCCCTTGGCAGGGGAAAAGTGTAAAAGCCAGAAACCTGTCCTTCGCAGGGTAGGAGACAACCACTGGGTTCGCTGTCATTATTATTGATGGAAATTAAGCCCTGATCCGAATCTTATTTCTTAGGTCCTATCCCCACGAATATGGGTTTCTGACCCCTTTCTGCCACCTCGTTTAGCTCCTTGAGTATGAGATCTAAGTCCCCGCCGTTTTCCGTTACCACTTCCTCCACCGTTCCCCATACCGGATCCCCACAAACCAGGGCAGGTATGGAATGCTTGACGAAAACCTGAACCGTCTGAGGATACTTGGTTACCACCTCTTCTATGAGCATGTCCTTGGTTATTAGCGCCATTTTGACCCTCCAGTTTTCATTATACCATTAATTGAAATTTCCAGCGAGGAGGGTAAAATATAAAGCCTGGAGGTTGAGATGAAAAAGATTTTCATGACACTGGCCTTTGTTTCCTTAGCCTTGGCAGGGGGAAAGGTGATAATTACCTTAGATTGGGACCCCTCTGCCATAAGGGAATTTACCGGGAGAATAATTGTTAAGAAGCACCTCTATTCCATAATGGAAGTCGGAGGCAAAAAGTATTACCTTCACATAGCCCCTGAATTTTACCTGAAAAGGAAGGGGGTTATTCTGGATGCTGGCTCAAAGATCTGGGTTAAGGGAATGGTGGTGAAGGTAAATAATGACTACCACATATTCGCCAAAGAAATAAAAGTATCAGGGAAAAAGATAGGCATAAGGACCGAGGATGGCACCCCCTACTGGCGTCTGGAAATGCGAAAGAGGAGGAGAATGAAAGGTGTGCGGAATCATAGGAATAGTTTCAGATAAAGGGGACATAAAAGACAGGGTAATAGAAGGGCTCAAGAGGCTGGAATACAGGGGCTATGATTCGGCAGGGGTTGCCATAAAGACCGACTCTAAGATTTTCGTTCGCAAGAAAAAGGGAAAGGTTTCCCAGTTAGAGGAGGAGCTGAGGGGAACAGATTTCTCTTCAAGGGTTGGAATTGGGCACACCCGGTGGGCTACCCATGGCGAGCCCAGTGATCCCAATTCCCACCCCCACTCCGACTGCCACGGGGAAATAACCCTGGCCCATAACGGAATTATCGAAAATTATCAGGAACTTAAGGAGGAGCTCAGAGGTAAGGGGCACCGGTTCCGTTCCCAGACGGATTCCGAGATAATAGCCCACCTTCTTGAAGAATATTTCAGGGAAAGTGGAGATTTCCTTCAAGCCCTTCAAAGGACGGTGAGCAGGCTTGAGGGTTCCTTCGCGTTAGTTATACTCAATTCCAAGGAGGATGCCCTTTACTTTGCCCGGAAGGACAGCCCCTTAGTCCTGGGCCTCGGTGAGGGGGAAAACTTCGCCGCCTCGGATGTTCCGGCCTTCCTTCCCTGGACCAACCGGGTAATTTTCCTTGAGAACGGGGAGATGGGGAAACTTACCTCCTCGGCTGTTGAGATTTACAAATTCACCGGGGAGAAGGTCAGCAAGAAGCCAACCACCATAACCTGGAGCTTAGCCCAGGCGGAAAAGAGCGGTTATAAACATTTTATGCTCAAGGAAATACACGAACAGGCCAAGGCCATCGGGGATACGGTAAATCCCAGGATAAACCGGGACAGGAATTCCGTGGTAATAGAAGAACTTCCCATTTCTCCCACGGAGATCAATCACATTCTGATAATTGCCTGTGGAACCTCCTATCACGCCGGGCTCGTGGGAAAATTTTACTTAGAGGAAATAGCCGGGATTAAGACCGAGGTGGATTACGCTTCGGAGTTTCGCTACAGAAAACCTGTGCTTCCCCCATCCACCCTCACCATTGCCGTTAGCCAGTCCGGAGAGACCGCAGATACCATAGGTGCCCTGAGGAAGGCCAGGCAGGGCTCAAAGTCCTTAGCCATATGCAATGTTCTGGGAAGTTCCATAACCAGGGAGGCGGATGCCACCCTCTACACCCACGCAGGCCCGGAAATCTCCGTGGCCTCCACCAAGGCCTTCACCACCCAGCTTTCCCTTCTCCTTCTGCTGGCCCTCTACCTTGGAAGGGAAAGGGGGGTGATAACCCCGGAGCAGGAGGCGGCCCTGGTCTCAAAACTTCTTGCTCTCCCGTCAAAAATAGAGCAGATGCTCCGGAGCCAGGAGGAGAAAATCCGCCAGATAGGGATAGAGATTTCCTCCTACAGGAATGCCCTTTACTTAGGAAGACATCTAAACTATCCCATAGCCTTAGAGGGGGCCCTGAAGCTCAAGGAGATTTCCTACATCCACGCCGAGGGCTATCCTGCAGGGGAGATGAAACACGGCCCCATAGCCCTTATTGACGAGAACCTTCCCACGGTCTTCATTGCCACCGAAAGTAAGGTCCTGGACAAAGTGAGGTCAAACATGCAGGAGATAAAGTCAAGGAGGGGAAAGATTGTAAGCCTTGTTTCGGGAGAGCAGCCCGCCATTGAGGAGCTTTCCGACGGGGTAATAAGGATTCCCCAGGTAGACGAGCGCCTTTACCCTATGATAAATATAATCCCCCTCCAGCTCATCGCCTATTATGCGGCGGATTTTCTGGGACACGATGTGGACCAGCCCAGGAACTTGGCCAAGTCCGTTACCGTTGAATAAGGAGGTTAAGTTGAAGAAGCCATTAATCGACCCAACTAAGCCCATTTACCGGTTTACGGTTCTTTTCTTCGTGGCCCTTTTAACCTACGGCAGTTATTTCGCCTACGACAGTTTGGGGGCCATCGCCCCGCTTCTCATAAAGGCCTTGGGCATAGGAAGGGAGCAGATAGGGGCCACCTATTCCGCCTACAGCATTGCCGCTATTTTCACCGTTTTCTTAGGTGGGCTGATAATAGACAAGATAGGAACCAGGAGGGCGAGCCTCCTCTTTTCCTCCCTGGTGGTGCTGGGTGCCACCATAGTGGCCCTTGCCAATTCCATGACGGTAATTTATGTGGGGAGGATAATCTTCGGCATGGGTTCCGAGGCCTTGGTGGTGGCCCAGAGCTCCATTCTGGCCCGCTGGTTCAAGGGAAAGGAGCTGGCTTTGGCCTTCGGTATAGCCCTGACCCTGAGCCGCCTGGGGACCATATTCAGTTTCAATTTTGAGGCATCCATAGCAAGGCATTTTAATAGTTTCAGGGCAGCCCTCTGGGCAGCGGTCATCTTCACCCTGCTTTCCTTCGGCGCCAACATAATCTATGTGATTATGGACCGCTACGGGGAAAAATACCTTAACCTCAGGGAAGAGGGGGTGGAGGAGAAGATAAGGCTCAGGGATATAAAAGAATTTCCTAAGGCCTACTGGTATGTGGTTCTCCTTTGCGTTACCTTCTACTCGGCCATCTTCCCCTTCTCCGCCCTTTCCACGGACTTCTTCCATACCAAGTGGGGGATTCCCCTTACCCTGAGGCAGCAGGCGGCGGGATTCTTAGGTGCCGTAAAGAACTTCTTCGTGGGGATAGTTAAAACTGCCGGTGGGATAACCAGCATAATAATGATTGCCTCAGCGGTTCTTGCTCCCATCTTCGGCTGGATGGTGGACAGGGTTGGAAGGAGGGCCACCATAATGCTGGTGGGTTCCCTCTTGATGATACCCACCTATCTCCTCATGGGATTCACCAACATATATCCTGCCTGGCCTATGATAGTTCTGGGGCTTGCCTTTTCCTTGGTGCCAGCAGCCATGTGGCCTGCAGTTCCCCTGATAGTCAAGGAGGAAAGGGTGGGAACCGCCTTTGGTCTTATGACCATGATTCAGAACATAGGGCTTATGGTTTTTCCCTATCTTAACGGAAAACTCAGGGACATGACCCACTCCTACACCGCCAGCATGGTTATGTTTGCCACCCTGGGATTTTTCGGCTTTATTTTCGCAGTCCTTCTCAAGAGGGAAGATAGGAGAATGGGAGGACTTCTTGAAAAACCGGGAATCGAAGCCTCCAACTCCTGATATAATAGACCAGGTGATAAAGGTAGGCATAGGATACGACATTCATCCCCTGAGGGAGGGAATACCCCTTTACATAGGGGGGGTGAGGATACCCTTTCCTAAGGGACTTGAAGGCCATTCCGACGGGGATGTTCTACTTCACGCCATAAGCGATGCCCTGTTGGGAGCCCTTTCCCTCCCGGACATAGGCCAGCTTTTCCCGCCCTCTTCCCCTGAGTTTAAGGGGGTAAGGAGCAGCGAAATATTGAGGAAGGCCGGGGAGATGGTCAGGGAAAGGGGCTATGCGATAGAGGGGATTGATTCTGTGGTGGTGGCGGAGGAACCGAAGATTTCGCCTTACAAAGAGAAGATGAAAAGGAAAATAGGGGAGATTCTCGATATCCCGCCGGATTACATAGGGATAAAGGGAAAAACCGCTGAGGGCAAGGGCGAGGTGGGAAAGGGCCTTGCCATAGAGGCCTATGCGGTTTGCGTTTTAAGGAGGATGGATGATAAGAGTTAGGTTTGCACCTTCTCCCACAGGATATCTCCATGTGGGAGGGGCGAGAACTGCCCTTTTTAACTTTCTTTTCGCTAAGAAGCACGGGGGCAGGTTCATTTTGAGGATTGAAGACACGGACCCAGAAAGGTCAAAAAAGGAATACGAGGAGAAAATAATCCAGGACCTGAAGTGGCTGGGGCTTGAGTGGGACGAGGGGCCCTATTATCAGAGCCAGAGACTTGAAACCTACAGGAAATATGCGGAAAAACTCCTCAGCGAGGGCAAAGCCTATTATTGCTTCTGCACCCCGGAGGAACTGGAGGCCGAAAGGCAGAAGGCCATTTCGGAGGGAAGACCATATAAGTATTCTGGAAAATGCCGTTCTATTCCTCCTGAGGAGGCCAGAAGGAGGGTGGAGCAGGGGGAGGCGGCCTCCATACGGTTCAAGATGGACGATGGAGAATTTTATTATGAGGACCTCATAAGGGGCAGGGTGGAATTTGACCTTTCCCTTTTCGGGGATTTCGTCATAATGAGGTCCAACGGTATTCCCTCCTACAATTTCGCAGTGGTAATAGACGACCACGAGATGGGGATAACCCATGTTATAAGGGGCGAGGACCACATATCCAACACCCCAAAGCAGATAAAAATTTACCAGGCCTTAGGCTGGGAGCCACCTAAATTCGCCCATCTTCCCATGGTTCTTGGACCTGACAGGAGCCGTCTTTCCAAAAGGCACGGGGCAACAGCGGTTTTCCAGTTCCGCCAGGAGGGATTCCTTCCCGAAGCCCTGGTTAATTATTTAGCCCTCCTTGGATGGTCCTGCGGGGAGAAGGAAATTATGACCCTTAAGGAGATGATAGATTGCTTCCAGCTTGAGAGGGTCTCCAAGGCAGGGGCGGTCTTTGACCACCAGAAACTTCGCTGGGTAAACCACAGGCACATGGAGTCCCTTCCCCCTGAGGAACTGGCAAGGAGGCTGAAGGAATTTGCTTCCCTTCCCTACGAGCTGGAATTCCTGACCTTTGCCGTTTCAAAACTCAGGGAGGAGGCTTACACCCTGAAGGAACTCAAGGAAGCCTTAGAGAGGGAGCTCAATTATTCCCCAGGGGAGAAGATTTCCCCTGAGGAGGTTTCGGTGCTGGAGGCTTTCCTCCAGGAACTGGAGGGGGGAAAATCCGTGAAAGAAGCCCTGAAGGGAGCCTCTAAAAAAACGGGAAAGCGGGGAAGAGAGCTTTACCATCCCCTGAGGGTTGCCCTTACCGGAAGGGGTTCCGGTCCTGACCTTGCCTTCCTGGTGGAACTGGTGGAGAGGGGGAGCGAAAGGGGCTATACCCTTTCCCCGGCAGAGAGAATAAGGAATTACCTTAAATGGTTATCCAGGGCCTGAACGAAATAGAGGAAGCCCTGCTAAGCGGCGCCGAAGTTGAAAAGATTATCCTTCCAGCCTCCAGAAGGGACAGGAGAATAGAGAGAATAAAGGAACTGGCGAGAAAAAAGGGGGTGGTTTTCCTCTTTTCCCCTGCAGAAAAGAAAGGAAGGGCCTATGTTTCCCAGGTGGCCTTAGCAGAAGAGGAGGAGGTGCTTTCCTCGGGCAGGGTGCTTGCCTTGGACAGAGTGGAGGACCCCATGAATCTTGGGGCAATTATAAGAACCGCCTTTGCCTTTGGTTTTCCCGTGGTTCTTGAAAAAAGGCATTCCCCACCCCTTAATGAGACCGTGGCAAGAGCCTCGGCTGGAGCCCTTTTCAGGGCCACCATACACAGGACGAGTTCCCTCCAGGCCTTCTTGCGAAGGGCCAGGGAAGGGGGTTATTGGGTCATAGGAGCGGAAAGGGGAGGGGAGAGGCTTGACCTTTTCTCACCCCCCGAAAAATTCGTCGTGGTTATGGGCTCGGAGGGGAAAGGACTCAGAAAACCCGTCTCCTCCCTCTGCGATTTCAAGGTGGAGATTCCCATGAGGGAGGATTTCAACTCCCTCAATGTTTCCGTTGCCGCGGGCATAATTCTTTATTCTCTTACAAAAAATAATCTTCCCCCTGATTAATTTTTTCCGTCAATTTGGTTAATTTAGGCTTTGATGAGTAATTTAGGGTCTGTCCCTTTTTTCACTTTTTTCAAAATTCCCCGCCTCCATAATTTCCCTCCTTCTCAAAAAAGGGTCTGTCCCTTTTTTCAGGATTCTTCTCCAGGAAAATTCGGTGATAGAATTTTCTTGTGCCCCTGGCTGCCTGGACTGCTATTTCAAGGAGGAGAAAATGGGCTTAACCTCAGGAGAAAAAGAGGATTACCTCATTGAAATTTTTATTTCCAGAAGAATTCGCCTTATATCCGCTCTGGCACTTGCTTTAGCCCTTGTCGTATTTCCTGTTTATTTAGGGTCTGTCCCTTTTTTATTAGCTGAAATTGACTTGGGGAGGGCGGAAAGTTAAACTTTAAGCGTGGAAAAAATTTCCGTGGTTATACCGGTTTACGAGGAGGAGGAAAATCTCCTTCCCCTTTACAAGGAACTCAAGGAAGTTCTGAATTCCCTGCCCTGGGACCACGAGATTATTTTGGTGGACGACGGAAGCAGGGATAATTCCTGGAATATAATAAAGGAAATTTCCTCAAAGGACCCTGCGGTTAAAGGTATAAGGTTCAGGAGGAACTTCGGTCAGACCGCAGCCTTAGTGGCCGGATTTGATGAGGCTACAGGGGATGTGATTATAACCATGGACGCAGACCGGCAGAACGATCCCAAGGATATTCCCCGCCTCCTTGAAAAACTTCAAGAGGGTTATGACATAGTAAGCGGATGGAGGAAGAACAGAAAGGACCCCTTCCTTACCAGAAAGCTTCCCTCTGCCATAGCCAACTGGCTTATTTCATGGGTTACCGGACTACACCTTCACGACTACGGATGCACCCTGAAGGCCTACAGGGCCGATGTGGTCAAAAACATTCAGCTTTACGGGCAGATGCACCGTTTCATACCTGCAGTTGCCTCAATTTACGGGGTGGAGGTGGCAGAGCTGGTGGTGAACCACAGACCCAGGGTGGCCGGAAGGTCAAAATACGGCCTTTCCAGAACTTTTAAGGTCCTTCTTGACCTTATTGCCCTCAAATTCCTTTTGAGCTACTCCACCAGGCCCCTGCATATTTTCGGAGGGGTTGGCCTTCTCTCCCTTTTTCTCGGGTTTATCTCCGGGATTTACCTAACCTATGTGAAATACGCCAAACGTCAGCCTATAGGAAACCGTCCTCTTCTCTCCCTCACAGTCCTTCTCATACTGGCTGGGGTTCAGCTAATAGTTTTAGGGCTTCTGGGAGAGCTACTCACCAGGACATATCACGAAAGCTCCGGTAAAAAGATTTACGCCATCAGGGAAAAAACTCCATAAAAGAAAAGGGGGGACCGTGTCCCCCCAAAAAGGAATATCTATTTTAAAGAGCCACCCCCCATTTCTTAATAGCAATTTGCGTGCCAGAAAGCTTCCGCATTAATAAAGGGGTATTTCTTCTAAGGGTGTAAAGTTTTTTTACACCGGTGTCTAAAAAACTGATATTGTAAGGAGCATAAGGAATGTTATAATAAAGATGAAACTAAAATAAGGAGGGGAGCCATGATAGATGTTGAGAAAATTTTAGGCGATGAGGCAGATTATCTCTTAAATCATAAGAGCACCACCATACCCAAGGAAATGCTTCACCTTCCAGGGCCGGATTTCGTGGACAGAATTTTCATCCAGACCGACAGGCCCCCTGCAGTGTTGAGGAATCTCCAGCTGATATTTAACACCGGAAGGCTGGCCGGAACCGGGTATCTTTCCATACTTCCCGTGGATCAGGGGGTTGAGCATTCTGCCGGCGCTTCCTTTGCCCCAAATCCCATCTATTTTGACCCGGAAAACATAGTCAAGCTGGCCATTGAAGGGGGATGTAATGCAGTGGCAACCACCTTAGGTGTTCTGGGAGCGGTCTCCAGGAAATACGCCCATAAAATACCATTCATAGTCAAGATAAATCACAACGAGCTTCTCACCTACCCCAATAAATACGATCAGACCCTTTTCGCCTCGGTGGATCAGGCCTTTAACCTGGGAGCAGTGGGTGTTGGGGCCACCATTTACTTCGGATCCCCGGAATCCCGCCGCCAGATTCAGGAGATATCCCAGGCCTTTGAATATGCCCATAGCCTGGGAATGGTTACAATCCTTTGGGCTTATCTCAGAAACAAGGCCTTCAAGACCCCTGAGAAGGATTATCATGTGGCTGCGGACCTTACGGGTCAGGCCAATTACCTTGGAGCCACCATTGAGGCGGACATAATAAAACAAAAGCAGCCAGAAAACAACGGGGGATTCATCGCCCTTAAGTTCGGTAAGACTCATCCCAAGATGTATGAGGAACTCATGAGCGACCATCCCATTGACCTTACCCGCTACCAGGTGGCCAACTGTTACATGGGAAGGATAGGGCTTATAAATTCCGGAGGACCCTCTGGCAAGAATGACCTGCAGCAGGCCGTCAAGACCGCAGTGATAAATAAGAGAGCTGGAGGAATGGGGCTCATTACTGGAAGGAAGGCCTTCCAGAAGCCAATGAAGGAGGGTGTGGAGCTCCTTCATGCCATTCAGGATGTCTACCTGAACAAGGACATAACCATAGCCTGAGCTTGACAGAGGGGATATAATAATTTCGGATAGCGGGGTGGAGCAGTCAGGTAGCTCGTCGGGCTCATAACCCGAAGGTCGGTGGTTCAAATCCACACCCCGCAACCATCCCCTCTTTTCCCTTTGCAAAAAAGGGCTCGTCAGTTTATAAT
>JALXBI010000119.1 GCA_026991555.1 Candidatus Aminicenantota bacterium | reverse complement strand
AGAGGGCCTCCCCAGCCCTCTTCTTTTCATTTCCGCCACCAAGGAACCCTGGGTAAAGAGGGGTTTAAGCGGGACCAGTTTCACTGCCAGGCCGGAAAATTTTTCAGGGCCCGGGAAAAGTTTTATCTCTCCGAAAATCAGGTCAAAACCGTGGCTGAGAACTTCCAGCACCACATCCATTTTTCTGGAAAACCCGTTAAGAGCAACGACAAGGGAAGATTTTTTCACCTCAGCCTTCCTCATCTGGGAAGCCATGAACCTGCGAAATATCAACCGGTAAAGGGAAATAATCCCGGGCGAGGAAAAGCTCACCAGTCCGCTCCTTTCCATCATCCTCAGCTCATCGGGCTCAAGGGGCCTGGTGGGTCTTATGCACTCGTGGGCTCCTCCCTGGCCCCAGGTTCTCGGGAAGAAGTATTCCTCTCCGAATTTCTCCGTAATAAAGGGTTTGGCTACGGAGTATTTCCCGGCCTCTGAAACCCTGGTAGAGTCGGTTCGGTGGTAGGTTATATACCCCTTTTCAAACAATTCCTGCAAAAATTCCATGGTCTTGGGAGCGGAGAATTTGAGCTTGGTGCCGGCATCCTCCAGAAGGGTATCGGTGGAATAGGGGGGAAGGGGGGAAATCTCCTCCCTCCTTTCCTCCTCCAGCCTGAAAATTATCCCATCCCTGTGCTCCTTCAATCTCCGGGCCAGGTTGAGGTCCTCAAGGTCAAAATCAAGGGAGTAATCTCCGAAATAAAGGAAAATCCTCGCCTTTTTTCTCCTGGCCTCTTTTTCCCTCTGAATTATCCATCCCAGCACCGGGGTCTGAACCCTGCCCGCCGAAAACCAGTTCTTCGAAAACCTCTGCCAGAGCATCCTGGAAAGAACAAAACCCACCCACCGGTCCACCACCCTCCTTACCATCTGGGCTCTTACCATATTGGTGGAAAAATCCCTGGGATTTTCCACCGCAGCCCTGAAGGCTGCCGGACGGACCTCATGAAACTCAGCCCTCTGGATTTTGGGGTTAAAGGGGCGGAGGTAAAGGAAAAGGTCATAGGCTATCTTTTCCCCTTCGGAATCAGGGTCCGTGGCAATGAAGACCTCGTCGGCCTGAAAGGCAAGTTTCTTCAATCCTTCTAAAAGGGAGGCCTTGTCAAAGAGCTCCCCCCTGCACTTTTCTTTTATATAATTCTCTTCCGTATGCTGAATTTTCGGGTCGCTGCAGGTCTTTATGGTATCGTAAACAGGAACGAACCCCCCCCCCTCTTCAACCCCGAAAAATCCCCTGTCCACCACTAAGTCAAGGACATGTCCCAGGGAAGCCGTAATGGTAAGGAGCCTTTCTCCCAAGGGAATCTCGTAGGCAAGGAGCCTTCCCTGGGCCCTTACCTGAGGTTTTCCGAAAAATCCGGCTATGGTTCTTGCCTTATTGGGGGATTCCACAATCACTAAGGTGGTTTTAAAGAGGTCCCTCACTGCCGGGGGAATTTTACCCTCCATAACCGCCCTGGCCAGTTCCCGGTCCCTGTCAACCTCCCTGAATTCCTCCTGAAGGTTTACCTCCTCCAACGGGAGGAACTTAACTTCCTGATTGGGAAAATAATAGGAAAGCCTTTTTTGAAGGGAACGAAAAGCCTTGGCATCCTGCCAGAAAAGGAAAGAAACGCCCCGGGTAAGTTTCCCTGCCACCAGCCTTGAGGCCCTGGCCGAAGCCTGAAGGTAGGAAGCAGCATCCCCCACCACAATGCTCATCCTGCCATCCACCGTTTTCAGGGAGACCTCCGGGGAATCGTTCAGATGCCTAAGGAATTCCTTCCTTCCCAGGAGCTCCCCTATCCATTGAGCCGCCTCCTCTACCCTTTTCTTCACCGCAGGGTATTTTTCCAAAGCCTCCTCCCTGATTCCCGAATATCTTCTGAGGTTCCTTATGAAAGAAAGGGCCTTCAACCTATCCTCCTCTTCCAGCACCGGATAAATGGCGGTAATCAATCCCAAAAGGGAAGCGGGCTTCATGGTGGGGGAAAAGGGGAAAATGTGTTTGGGAACGTCCAGGTGAATCACATACCTTATCGCATGGGGAAGGTCTATTCCCCTGACCAGGGGATTGCCGCTGTGGGAAATACCCATAACTACCTCCACCTCCCCCTTTTCAAGTTTTTCCTTAAGTTCCTCCGGGGAAAGCTCGTCGTAAAGAAGACAGCTCACCCCGGCGGAGCGAAATCTATCGCAGGCTACCTTCGCCCCTTCCCTGCCCAGGGCCATGGACACGAAAACGAGCCCTCCCTTGCCAATCCGTTTTACCAAGGAAATTCCCTTCTCTATTGCCTCCTCAAACCCGGAAACCGGCTCCTGAACATCCAGTATGTTTCTCACCAAGGAGGAGGCCCTCTGAACATCAAAGCCCAGAAGTTTTCTGAAAAGAAGCAGAACCTTCTGCCGGGGCTTTAAAGTAGCCGAGGATATCACCAGCACAGGCCCTTTCCTTGCAGCGTTGCCCGGTTCCTCACCCTTTATCGCCCTTTCTATCTGGTGGGGGGAGAAACCGAGAAGCTCAAAAAGTCCGGTTACCGACCTGGTGCTCTTCAAAAAGGAATCTATGTCATCCACGAATACAAAGGAAAAGGGAATTTCTTTTAAGGTTTCCAGGTTTTTTCTCAGGAACATATTGGTGCCCACCAGAATCTGGAAATCCCCGGCCCTCACCCTCTGCCTGATGCGGGGACTGGGTTTATAAAGGAGGAGGTCCTTTTTTACACCCGCCCTTTCTGCGAATGAAGTCAATCTCTCAAAGGCCTGGATGGCCAGGAGCTTAGTGGGAAAGACCAGCAGGGATTTGCCCTCCAAGAAAAGGGAAAGTATGAGGCCAAAGGTGGTTTTCCCTACTCCCGCAGGGGCAACCATGGCAAAACTTTCCCCCATAAAAACCCTCTTAGCCCACTGGCGCTGAAGGCTCCATGGCTGGCTTCCCAGAGCTTTGACGAACAACTCCTGGAACTTCTCCTCAAAC
>JALXBI010000118.1 GCA_026991555.1 Candidatus Aminicenantota bacterium | reverse complement strand
GTGTTCTTTTTCCGAGGGGAGAAGGTAGGGCAGTTCGTCGGCGAGGTGGGTGAAGATGTGGTAGTGGGCGGAGGGGAATTTGATGTATGTGCGGGCGATGCGTGCCATGGGGAAATTATACCATAATAGGGTCTGTCCCTGAAAGGAAGCTTGAATATTTCAGTTTTTGCGGTATGCTATGTTACATGGCAAAGGTTATTCTCCTTACCGGGGCAGCCGGCTTCATAGGTTGGAAGACCGGAGAGAAACTGCTGGAGCGCGGATACCAGGTGGTGGGGGTGGATAACCTCAACGATTACTACGATGTAAGGCTCAAGGAGTGGAGACTTTCCCGCCTCAGGGAAAGGGAAGGTTTTTCCTTTTTCAAGCTGGACATAGAGGACCTGCCTGCCCTTGAGGTCCTTTTCAAAAAGAACAGTTTTTCCGCCATAATTAACTTAGCGGCCAGGGCAGGGGTCAGGTATTCGGTGGAAAACCCCTTCGTTTACCTTTCTACAAATGTGAGGGGAACCCTTAACCTGCTGGAACTTGCCAGAAAATACGAGGTGGGAAAATTCGTCCTGGCCTCCACCTCCTCCCTCTACGCTGGCCAGCCCCTTCCCTTTAAAGAAGAGCTTCCCGTAAATACTCCTATCTCCCCCTATGCGGCCACCAAAAAAGCAGCGGAGGTTCTCTGCTACACATACCACTACCTTTACGGAATAGATGTGAGCGTGGTGAGGTATTTCACAGTTTACGGGCCTGCGGGAAGACCTGATATGAGCATTTTCCGGTTCATAAAATGGATGATGGAGGAGCAGGAGATAGAAATATACGGCGACGGGACCCAGAGCAGGGATTTTACCTATGTGGACGATATAGCCCAAGGGACAGTAAAGGCTCTCAGACCCCTGGGTTATGAAATAATAAACCTCGGGGGAGGGAAAAACCCCATATCCCTTAACAGGATAATAGAGATTCTTGAGGAACTCTTAGGGGTCAAGGCTAAGGTTAAATACGGGGATTTTAAGAAGGTGGACATGAAAACCACCTGGGCTGACATAGGGAAGGCCAAAAGGCTCCTTCAATGGGAGCCGGAGGTTAGCATTGAGGAGGGCTTAAGGAGAACTGTTTCCTGGTTTAAGGAAAATAGCCAGTTGGTAAGGAAGATAAAAGTCAATAGGTGAAGTCATTTTCTGCATCTCTGAAAAGGGGCCATTTTTCGTCCTTGGGGGAGAGGATGGGATTCCTTACCGGCCATTTGATGGCGAGTTCGGGGTCGTTCCATATTATCCCCCTTTCATGCTGCGGAGAGTAAAAATCCGTTGTTTTATACAGCACCTCCGCCACCGGAGAAAGAACGCAGAAACCGTGGGCAAATCCTTCGGGGATGTAAAGCATTTTCCTGTTTTCCTCCGAAAGCCTCATACCAACCCATTTTCCGTAATATGGGGAACCCTTCCTTATATCCACGGCCACGTCAAAAATTTCCCCCCTTACCACCCTGACCAATTTCGCCTGGGCCCTCTCCTTCAACTGGTAATGAAGCCCCCTCAAAACCCCTTTTATGGATCTGGAGTGGTTGTCCTGGACAAAATTGTCCTTTATTCCGAAGGCCTCAAACTCCCTGTAATTGTAGGTTTCCATGAAAAATCCCCTGGAATCCTCAAAGACCTCAGGCTTTAGTAGAACCAAATCCGGGATTTCCAGCCTTTCAAAGGTGAACTTAGCCATTTTCAAATCTCCACTATGGAATCATCCCCTATCATTACCCTGAAGACTTTTTTTACCCCGGCGCCCCTGATAATCTTAGCTCTTCTTCCTATAAGGGAATCCTCAAGGCCTTCCACCCCAGAAATCTCCACCTCCCCCAGGAGCACCGAATGCTCTATGGTGGACCTCAGTATTTTGCAGCGGTCTCCCACGCTGGTATAAGGACCAATGAAGGAGTTTTCCACCAAGGTTTCCCTTCCAATTATTACCGGTCCCCTTATCCTGCTGTTTTTTATTCTGGCCCCTTCCTCCACGATTATCCTGCCCTCCAGCAATGAGTTTTCCACACTTCCCTTTATCTTCCTTCCCTGAAGCTCGTCAAGAACCACCCTGTTCGCCCTGAGCATATCGTCCTTTTTCCCCGTATCCAGCCACCACCTTTCCAGTTTGTGATAAAGAACTTTTTTCCCGGAGTTTATGAGTTCCTGTATGGCGTCGGTTATTTCAAGTTCCCCTCTCCAGGAGGGTTTTATCCTGTCAATGGCCTGGTGGATGGCCGGGGAAAAGAGGTAAACCCCCACCAAGGCAAGGTTGGAGGGAGGTTTTTCCGGTTTCTCTATAAGCCTTAAAATTTCCCCATTTTCCCCCACCTCCGCAACACCGAACATACGGGGATTTTCCACCTCCTTGAGAAGAATAAGGGCATCGGGGTTTTTCCCGGCAAATTCTTTTACTAAGTCATTTATTCCCGAACCTATTAGATTGTCCCCCAAATACATAACGAAGCTTTCCTCTCCCAGAAAGTCCCTTGCCACCTTCACGGCATGGGCAAGACCCAGGGGCTCTTTCTGAAGGATAAATGTGAAATTTGCCCCTTTGAATCCGGCCTCCATAAGGCTTTTTTTAATCTGCTCCCCGGTTTCCGGGGAGATGATAACTCCTATTTCCCCTATTCCTGCCTGGAGAAGATTTTCCACCACATAATGGAGAATTGGTTTATTGGCCACGGAGACCAGCTGTTTTGGCAGGGAATAGGTAAGGGGCCTCAATCTGGTTCCCCTACCACCGCTGAGAATAAGGCCCTTCATTTTTCACCTCTCCTGTAAACCTTCCTCCAGAGGCTTTCCAACGCCTCCCTTTTCCTCATTAGCCAGTCCCTGTTTTCCATATACCAGCGGACGGTTTTGCTGAGCCCCTCCTCAAATTTTACGGTCGGTTCCCATCCTAATTCTCTTTTTATCTTTCCCCAGTCCAAGGAATAGCGGAAATCGTGTCCCGGTCTATCCTCAACGAAGTTTATGAGCTCCCGGCCCTTGCCCATTATCTTCAGGATTTCCTCTGCCACCTCAATGTTCCTCCTTTCTTCCCCGCTTCCCACATTGTAAATTTCTCCGGGCTGTCCCTCCTCCATTATTTTCAGGAGGGCCCTGGCGCAATCACTTACATGGAGCCATTCTCTTATATTTTCCCCTTTCCCGTAAATGGGAATTTTCTCGTCAAGTATAGCCTTTAGAATTACCACCGGGATGAACTTCTCAGGATATTGCCAGGGGCCATAATTGTTGGAGGCCCGGACGGTTATCACCGGAAGACCGTAGGTGCGGAAAAAGGCCCTTCCCAGCATATCTGCCGCCGCTTTGCTCACGGAATATGGGGAATTGGGATTCAGGGGACTTTTTTCTGTAAATTTTCCCCGCTCTCCAAGTTCCCCGTATACCTCATCGGTGGACATGTTGATAAATTTTTCCACCCCGTATTTCCTGGCTGCGGTTAAAAGAACCGAGGTGCCATCTACATTGGTGGAAAGAAAGGGGGATGGGTCAAGAATGCTCCTGTCCACATGGCTTTCTGCTGCCAAGTGGAATATGATTTCAGGCCTTTCCCTGAGGAAAATCTTCTCCACCGCCTCTGGGGAGCGGATGTCCTCCTGGTAAAAAACTATGTGGTCTTTAACCCCCTCAAGCCTTTCCAGGTCCCCAGCATAGGTGAGTTTGTCCAGAACAATTACCCTGTAACCCCGGGAGACCGCCTGGCGGACCAGCTCGCTTCCTATAAAGCCCGCTCCTCCAGTTACCAATAAGGTTTTCATTTTCCTGAAAATCTTATCAACATCCTTTGCCAAGTCAAACCCTCACCATTCTTAAAAACTCCTCTAAGGCATCCCTCCAGTGCTTGAAAATGTTTATGCCCAGTTCTTTTAGCCTCCTGTTCTCAAGAACCGAATATTTTGGCCTCAAGACTCCAGCGGAGAATTCCCCGGGAAGGGCCTTCTCCAAGTTTACCCGTATCCCTGAAATATCAAATATGGCCCTTGCGAATTCATACCAGGAGCATTGACCTTCGGCGGTGGCGTGATAGATGCCGAAGGGTGGAGCTTCCTTTAGAAGCCTTTTAATTTGACGGGCCACCTCCAAGGTATGGGTGGGGGTTAGAATCTCGTCGTCCACCACCCTCACTTTTCCCTTTTCCTTAGCCAGTTTTATCATCTGAAATACGAAATTACGCCCTCCCTTGGCCCTGCACGGGACCCTCCCGTAAAGTCCGGAAACCCTTAAAATATAGTGCTTTTCCCAGATTGCCTGGATGAAATGTTCCCCTGCCAATTTCGTGATCCCGTAGGCATTGAGGGGCCGGGGAGTGTCCTCCTCTATGTAGGGGCTCCTCTTCTTGCCGTCAAAAACATAATCGGTGCTTATGTGGTAAAGCACCGCGTTTATTTCCTCGCATACCTCCGCCAGGTTTCTTGCCCCCAGGGCATTTACCACAAAGGCCCTCTCAGGCTCCCTTTCGCAGCGGGGAACATGGTGGAAGGCAGCGGTGTTTATCACCACCTCCGGTTTTATTTCCCCAAGAACCCCTTTTACCGAATTTTTGTCCGAAATCTCAATGTCCCTGTGGGTTAAGGGAAATACGGTGTTTTCCCCCTTCAGAACCTCCAGTATGTCAGAGCCGAGCTGACCGTTGCTTCCAATTAGGGCTATTTTCAGCATTTCTACTCCCTTAATATTCTGGCATATTTTTCAGCCACCAGGTCCCAGTTATACCTCTCCCTGAGCAGTTTCCGGTAATACTCGTCCAAGCCCTTCCTGAATTCGTCCCCCTTTTCCTCAAGCCATTCCATAAGTTGAGAAAGCTGCTGAGGGGTCTTGAAGAAAAGCCCAGCCCTTCCCAAAACCTCCCGGTTGAAAACCACATCGTATGCCAGCACAGGAGCCCCGCTGGAGATGGCTTCTAAAAGGGAGGGGTTGGTTCCCCCTACGCTGTGTCCGTGGATGTGGGCGAAGGCATTTACCCTGAGGGCGAACAGCTCCCCCCTTTTGTATATTGGCCCGGTGAAAACTATCCTTCTTTCCCCTGAAAACCTGCGGTATGTATTGCCGAGGTCGCTCACCATCACCAGTTTTTTCCGGGTTTTTGAGCCTAAGAAACCCTCTATTATAAGGGGAAAATTATTCTCCGGAACATCCCTTCCCACTGCTATGTAATATTCTCCTGGGGCCAAGGAAAATCTTTCCCTTACCGAATCCCAATCTTCCTGAGAGAACTCCGGAGGGTCGGCACCGTAGGGGATGAATGTGCTATCCTTCCCGTATTTTTCCTTTATGTATTCCTTTATGGCCATGGAATCGGCAACTACCCTGTGGGAGAACCTTATCCCGAGGGTTTCAAGAAATTTAAGGGTTTTTCTCCCCAAGGCGTTCCATTTTCCCCTTTTCCATTCAATGCCGTCAGGATTCAGCACGATTTTTTTCCCCAGGAGCCGGGCTAAGGGGATGAAAAGGGTTCCGGAGACCCCCAGGAGAAGGATGGCGTCCACCCCGGTAAAGGAAGCCCTGAGCATGGCGAGATTGCTCAGGCAGGGCTTTTCCAGGGAAGTTGAGGAGGGGCAGGGAAGGAAATGCCTTTTAACCCCCTCCCTTTTAAAATGGTGTTTTTTAAGAGCCCATTTGCAGTAAACCTCAAGCTCAAAACCCATGGAGGGCAGCCTTTCAGCGAGCCTTTCAGCGAATACCTCAAACCCTCCGTATCGGGCGGGTATTCCCCGGGAACCTATAATGGCCACTCTCATTGGTTTCTGTGCCTTTCTATGGCTTTATTATAAATTTCCATAAGAATTTTGTAATTCCTTTCAGCGGTGTATTTTTCCTCAAACTCCTCCCTTGCCTCCCTTGCCATTCTGTCCCTTTCTTCTGGATGTTCCCATAGCCACAGGGCCTTTTCCGCAAGGTCCCGGGGATTTGCCCTTTCAAAAAGAAGCCCTGTTTTGCCATCCTGGACCAGGTCGGCCAAGGCCCCTACCCTTGAGGCTATAACGGGTGTGCCCCGGGAATAGGATTCTATGACAGCAAGGCCGAAGGTTTCATACCAGATGGAGGGGATTATCACGGCATAGGCCCTTTCTATCTTTTCCAGGAGTTTCCGGGGCTGAAGAAAGCCCAAGAATTCCACATGATTTAGACGGCTGCTCTCTGATTTTACCCACTCCTCCAAGGGACCGCTTCCTGCTATTTTCAGGGGAAGGCCAAGATTCTCCCAGGCCCTAAGGATAACCCTTATTCCCTTTTCCTCTCCCAGCCGGCCGGCAAAGAGGAAAAATTCCCCCCTATGGTTTCCTTCCCAGCTGGAATCCTGAAGGAAATGTGGTTTTACGAAGAGCCTCTCATCCTCAATTCCCATTTCAGCAAGTTTTTCCCTGGAAAACTCCGTAAAAACTATGAAGGTGGAAATATATGGGAGGAGCTTTCTTGCTTTTTTTACCGCAAGGGTTGCCAGAAGGCTCTGGGATAGAGAACCCCTGAGACAGCGATATTTCACCGCCTGCCATAGCCCGCGCTCCGGACACTGCTGGCATATTTCCCCGTTCCTGAAAAAGAAGGCTGCAGGGCAGAAGAACCTGAAGTCGTGAACCGATTGGATTAATGGAATTCCTTCCTGGTAAGCTGCAAGGTAAACGGACGGAGTTATAAGGGGGAAGAAATTATGAACATGGATTATGTCCGGGCGGAATTCCCGGATGAGCCGGCGAAGACTGCGGTAGTTCTCCCATGACCAGGGAATTTTCATGGCGAGATTCAGCTTCCTTATGGGGGAGGCTTCGTATATTTCCGAATTCTCCTTAGCAAAGAGCATAACATCATGGCCATGGGTTTTAAGCAGGGAAAGCTCCCTCTCTACCACCGCATCGTCCCCGCTGGCAGAGCCCTTTCTGTGGAAGTTATGAACTATGAGGATTTTCATTTTGTATAACCTGTCCATAAATCTTTTCCAGAAGCTCCACCTTCTTTTCCCATGAGTATTTTTCAAACACCAGGCTTTGAGCCTTCAAGCCCATTTGCGTAGCAAGTTCCCTATTGTGATAAAGTTTCTGAAGAGCCTCACTGAGACCCTTTATTATTTTCTCTTTTGTGGAAAGGGGGACCACTATTCCGGCCCCTTCTTCCACAGTTTCTGCTGTGGCATCCCCTTCTATACATATTACTGGAAGACCACATGCCATAGCCTGCATTATTATGGTGGATTGTCCGTGATGGAAGGATGGATATATGAATACATGGGAATCCCTGAGGGTGTTCCAAACTTCTTGCATGCTTATTTTCCCGGGCATTTTTATTCTGTCTCCTAAATTTTCTAACATTTTCTTTACCCTTTTGAATTCTGGACCGTAACCTGCCAGGATTGCTTCCCATCCATTATCCACCTTTGCTGCAAAATCCTTTAATGCTTCTGCTACAAACAATATCCCCTTCCAATGAACAAATTCCCCTATAAAGACTATCCGGAAAGTTCCTCTCTCTTTGGTTTCCAGGATTTTATCAAGGCTGAAGGGCAATTCTTCAGGGGAAATCCCGTTCTGGGAAAATTTCACAATTTTGCTTCTTTCTTTTTTAGGGTAAGGTGAATGAGCCCACCGGGAGGAAGTATCAAGGATCAGCTTTGCCCTTTTTGCCGTGAGCCTTACGAATGGGTCAAAATGATGACCTATAAATCTCATGGTTTCGCGGAATGCTTCTTTTATCTTCGCCCTTAAGGGAAGGATTTTAAAAATCTTCCACGGGGTATTTTCTCCTCCCACAGGGCCCCAGATGAAGCTCTTATTTATCAGGGAAAGAAAGCTGGGTTGCCAATTATTGCCGAAGGTTATGTGCTGGATTATGTGAAAATCCATCCTTTTTATGAAATCCTTGAACTTAAAATATATGCCCACTTGCCAAAGGTAATAATAAAGGTGATAGCCCCTCCTTCCTTTTTTCCAGAATCTTATCCATGGGGGAAGGTCGTAATAGAGGAAATTTGCTTTTGTAGTAGGGTTTTTACGGAGTTCATCTTCTATTAAAGGTTTATTATTGGCCCTGGTGATTACCCATACTTCGTGCCTTTTAGACAAATATTTCACCCACATCCAGCCAAGCCTTGGTTCCGAACCCTTCCCGGGTTCACAGGCATAAGCAGAAAGGAGGATTTTCATGGTTTAATTTTTTTATATTTTAAAACTTCAGCCAAGCCCAACAAAGACATGAAAATTGCCATGGTTATTCCGTGTTCTCCCAAAGAGAAAGAAGTTGTGGCCCTAAATAGTAGCACGATAAATATCCCGGTACTCTCCAAGATTAGCGAACGGACTAATAGGTAATTTTTTCCTGGGAGGCTAGAATTTATTTTAGAATAGAATTTCCACAGCTGAAAGAAAGTTCCGAAAAAAGCAATGCTGAATAGCGTTAATCCTAAAATTCCCGTATTAACGGATATTTCCAAAAATGTATTGTAAGTAGAAATGAGAAAACCCACTACGCTTTGTGCCACCATCCTTGAGCCTGTAGCAAAGCCGTGTCCGATAATGGGAGAGGTAAGGAAAGCCTTCCAGCCGGCTTTCCAAAGCAACCACCTTCCCCCTATGTTCGTTATAAGTTTTGGGGAGGAGCCTTTTAAAAAATAAGAATAAAGAATATTATATATAGATTTCGAATTAGCTATAATCAAGGCTAAAGTAACCATAAGTAACAATTTGCTTTTATCCTTGAGCAGATAGAAAATGAATGCTAACGCTACCAGAAATCCCACTATGGAAGTTCGTCCTTGGGCAAAAAACATAGTTGTTAAAGAAAATATGAAAAGTATTCTATAAAAATTTTTTCTTTCAGAGAACCTGCTTCTTACATAAGCAGCTACTGAAAGGATAGCGGCATGGACTGTGACCATGTCAGCATCTTGCAGGGGGAACGCGCCCCTTAGAATAAAGTTTAAGTATCCATGGCGGATTATCGCCTCCTGAGGTTTAAAAGGAACCCAAAACCAAGCAGAGGCTATTAGGAAAAAGAGTATATAATAATTTATGTCAAACTGAATTTTAATGATCCTTAAATTTAATGGCCTTAATAAAACCAACAAGAGCAGAATTTCCGTCAATAGCTCGAAGGATTTATATAGGGTTAATTTAGGTATAGGAGAATAAACGAAGGAAATCGCCGCAAAGGTAAGATAAGCTAACATGCTTAAAACAAGATAATCTCTTTTTCTGAGAAAGCCAGAAAACTTATGTAATGCTATATAAACGAAAGAAAGGGTAAAAACTAAAAGAATCGTAGTGAGCCTAAATATCCCTGCAGTATCCAAAGGATTCTCTATTAATTGGGAGGTGGTTCTCACCCTAAAGATAAATGTGGAAATCAATAGCATGGTCCATAAGATGTGCGGAAAAATAAAGTTCCTATTTTTACTATAGCTTTTGAATAAAACATAAAAAATTGAGCCTATCAGGAGCAAAACAATAGAGAAAAATGCACCTTTCATTTTTTTATAATCGCGGAAAGAGTTCTTCTGCTTTTCACCCGAATTATCTTGGATATAATTATACCCAAGGTTTCGGATAAGTTATCATTATTTTCTATTAAGAAGCAATTAGGCAAGGTGCCGGCAACCTTCTGAAATTGTTTCCTTTGTTTCATGAGTTCTTTTAAGGGTAGTTCTTGCTTTCTTTGAAAGGATTTATATGGGGATACGTCGAGGATAATGATAAGATCAGGAGTAGGAATTACAGGCAGCGGCAATTTTAAAAGCCATTCTGGAAGAGAAAAATTATATCTGAAAGGGTCCACCAGAACATCATAGTAGTATCGGTCAAAGACGCATAAATGTTTTTTTACCTTGAGGGGCCACACCTTTAACCAGTATCCTAAGGTAAAATCAATGAGGTAATAAAGAAAGCGAAACAGGGATTTTAAGGGATGTTCTGGCTCGTGACCATGAGGGTCGGGATTGGTGCCCAGGTTTATTTCTTCCCTGAGCCTAAAGGCAACTCCCGGTTGCTTTAAAAGCCCGGGCCTCCAGTAGAATAATTTCTGTCCGTGAAAGCTTCTTGAAAGCAACCTCATGGTTTCCTTGGCTAAGGTGCTCTTTCCGCTACCATCAGGGCCTAAGAAGGCCACAGTCATTCCTACCGGGTGTTTTATTCTATAGAGAAACCTTTTTATGCTAAGAAGAACTCTACCGAGAGTAAAATAATGTCTCCTGAACCTTTTTAGCTCCTTTCTCAGGGTTTTTTCATTTTCAAGAAACCACTGTAAGTCGTCGTTTTCCAGGGCCCTTGATATTTCCCTGTAGTTTTCAGAGAAATACTTCCTTAAAATTTCCTGAGAAGCCTCCCTGTCCCTTATAAAGAGTTCCCTTATTCGGGAAAATCTATCCCTGTCGAAATCCCCCTTAAAAATCCTCCTGAGGAGCTTCATTATAAACTCCATGTCGGTGGAGGGTATGTAATAATAATCCTTCTTAATCCTTTTTTTCAGGAGTTCTTCCCCTTTCATAAGAAGGTATCTGTTAAATGGACCCCTTCTCAAGCGGTCCTTTATGGAAAATTCCGAAAAGAAATCCAGCTGGAGTCTTTCTGGATGGGTTAACTCTCGGGGGGATATTATATAGGCCACTTTCCCAGCATCGTGCCATATTTTGTGGAGAAGGTAAGCATTGTTTTCCCGGCTTATGTTAAGCAAAATTTCGTCTAAATGCTTGAGTGCGGATGGCTCAATGGCGATGTCCAGGTCATTTTTTACTTCCTCAGGTAAGTTTTCATACCCGTTGTATATGCAGTAAGAGAAACCCCTTTCCTCCAATTCTCCGAATAGTTGAGAGGTTATTTTATGTATGTTTAAGTCCATAGTTTTTCTATTTCCTCTGAGATTATTTCGGCTGCTCTTTCCGGGGTAAATCTTGCGGAGTGTCTAATGCAGTTATCCCTCATTTTTTCGTTATCTTTCAGGGCAATCTTTAAATATCCGGCTAATTCACAAGGACTTCTTCCTTTTACTTTAAATCCAGTTATCCCATCTATCACGGCGTCATGTATCCCTGGGATATCGGTGGTGATTACCGGTAATCCACACATTAAAGCCTCAACCACCGAAACTGGAACCCCATTCCCGAAGGAGGTGTATAAGTACACATCGGAAAGGGATAAAAGCTCTGCTACCCTTTCCCTGGGTTGTTTCCCAAAAAACTTCACCATTTCCTGGAGCCTTTTTTTATCGGAGAGTTCTTTACATGCATCTAAAAGGGGGCCGTCTCCTATCAGATATAAGCGGACATTATCCAATTCCCTTGCTAAGCACTCAAAGGCGTCAAGAGCAAGGCAGGGGTCCTTTTGATGGGAAAATCTTCCGGTAAAAATAATTATCCGGTCTTCCTTTTTTATACCCATCTTCTGACGAAGAGCATTTTTTTCCTTGGGATGAAAAACCTTTGGATCCGCAAAATTGTGGATTTTAACAATTCTTGGACTCTTCCTGAATTTCCTTTTGAATTTTTCATAGGAAGGGGTGTCTGCCGAAAGAAAGACAAGATGGCTGTGGTTAACAATTTTTCCTCGCAGAATCTCATAGGGAAACTGCAGTAGAGTTGTAAAAGGATTTCCTGAAACTGAGAACGGGTTTGTGATCCCATGGACATGGGTAACTATTCTGGGTTCTTGGACTTTTAGAAAGGGCAATTCCAGAGGAATGCCATGAAAGTAAAGCACATGGTAATTCCTGGAGAGGATTTCTTCCTTATGCCTTTTAATATCCTTAACAACTCTCGCTATGTTGGGTATAAATTTTTTCCTCTTAAGATTTAATTGGCTGAAGAAAAAGATCTTAAACTCCCTCCCACCCAGTAAAATTTCCTCTCCTTCATTTGCCGTCTTTACCCCCCAGAGTTCTATATGAAAATTCCCGGCAAGATAAGGTATTATATCCCTCAAAAAAGACAACATTCCCCCCATGGGCCAATCCTGGTAATTGGTAGAAGAAATTATGGCCATCTTCCTCATTTCAGGACTTTACCAATTTGATTTTAAGCCTGCTTACCAAGAGTCTTAATCTATTAACCAGTTTTATAATTACTAATTTTTCCCAGGGATAGATCCTGTATTTCTTAAGAAAATATTCCCTTTGCTTTATAGCGTTCTTTCTTATTTCAAACCAATTTGCCCCTCTGGGTGAGGCGGCTTTTTTGTGCAGGAGAAGGGTAAGGGGCTGAAAAAATATCTTGCCTCCTCTTTTCCTCGCTGCTTCCGCAAGGGCAGCTTCTTCACTGGAAAGCCATAAATCTTCGTCTAAATATCCTATTTCGTGGAAAAAGTTCAAGTCCAAAAAGAGGCATGCACCGGAGATTTTGTAAACCTCCTTAGGTTTATGGCTCATTATGGCTTTTTCGTCTATGTAAGCAGACATACTGCAGCCCAGAAGCCTTCTAAGCAGGTTTTTTATTCCCATGCCACCTATTTCCCCTAAGAAACCTATCCTCTTAAAAGGACTATCAAAATCATCGGAAAAATTTATTATCTTTGGTCCTACCAATTTGGCTTCAGGATGTCGTTCGGGAACATAAACAAGCTTCTTTAAAAAATCCCTGTCCATAATTATGGTGTCGTTATTTAATAGAAGAACATACTTGAATGTTTCTTTATTATATGCATACCTCGCACCCACATTGTTTCCACCGGAAAAGCCGAGGTTTTTTTCGGTCTTTATGAGGACCATTCTTTGGGCCGGAGGATGTTTTTTCAGTTCTTCCTCCTTTTCAGGAATTCCCCCTGCCTCTGCTTCCCTCCGGTGGTATTCCACATAAAAAACCGGCTTAAGTTCCCGGTGATATTCCACATACTGGCTTTCCACCTGGATTTTTCCCTCTGCCCATTGTTTTATTTTCTCTAAGGATTCGTCCCCGGAGGCATTGTCCACAACTATTAGGGTATAATCAGGGTAATCCATGGTCTGGAGGGATTCCAGGCATTCAAGGGTTTCCTTCCAGGACCTGTAATTGAGAACAACTATAGCCACCGGGGGCAGGTCAGTGCCAGATAATTTTTCCATTTTTATATTCTACCTTTTTGCCCAATACTCCACGAAGACCATGTATATACGGGAGAAATCTTATTTTGAGGCGGTCCTTTTTGTGGTCATCCAGGGTAAGGATGAGGGGAAATGAGGTCAATAAACTTTTGAGCAAATGAAACATAACCCTGATATAGAAAAAGGCTTTGTTGCGGGAATATTTTTGGGATACATACAGGACATTTCTTAAGGAATAATATGTCCTCCAATAGGAAGAAATGGGTTGTCTCTTGAATTTAAAAAGGAGAATATTCTTTACAATATATCCTGCTTTCTTCTTGGCATTCCGGTCTATTAGATAACTTGCCGGAATAAGTAAAATTTTTCCTAATTCGGAAGAAAGCCGAAGGGAATATTCTACATCGTCCGCATAGATGAAGAAGTCAGCTATGGGAAGCCCTATTTTTGAGATGGCTTCTCTCCTTACCATCAATCCCACAAAAGAACACAGGTCAATATAAAGCTGGCTTTTTTCGTATTCCTCCGGGGCCAGGGGTCTTTGGAGCCCCGGGAACAAGCCCTTTGGTTTGAGGTTTCCTCTATGGGTCAAGGCTATGCTCCCGTCCTCGGTTTTCACTGCCGGAGCCATAGCCAGAGAAGGACCAGAATGTTTTTTCAAAATACCCAAGGCTTCTGCGTCTGCAACCACATCGTCGTCCATTATCCATATCCAGGTGTATCCCAACTCGTAAGCCCTCTTCATTCCATGATAAAAGCCACCGGCCCCTCCTGTGTTCTGAGGAAGGCGCAGATAATGAATTTTTATTTTTTCCCCTTCAGGCGAACTAACTTCTCCGTGGGTCTCCCAGGTGTTTTTTGTGTCTGAAACGGGGACATCTGAAATATAACCGGCTTTTTTAAGGACTTCGGGGGTCCCGTCTGAGGAAGCATTGTCCACTATGAGTATGGCCTCAGGGGGAAGGCTCTGGTGCTTCAGGCTTTCAAGACAATCAAGAAGGTAGTTTTTCCTATTATATGTTACCACCACGGCGCATACGGTTTCTTTGCCATTTCTCATTTTATTTTATTTTCAAAAAGCACTAAGGAGCCTTCTATGGCCTTATCCATATTAAGATACTTATACTCAGCCAGTCTTCCCACCAGAAGGATTTTTCCGTCGAATTTTTCTATTTCCCTGCGGTATCTCATGTATTTTTCCACCTCATCTTCCCTGAGAATGGGGTAATAGGGAATGTCCTTCCCGGGCTCGTCTCTTCTGTATTCCTGGGGGAATTCCTTGGCTATCATGGTTTTAGGGTGGGCCTGTCCGGTAAGGTGTTTAAATTCGGTTATACGGGTAAAGGCGTAATCGTTGGGATAATTCACCACTGCCACCTCCTGATAGTATTCCACGGGGTGGACCTCAAGCTGAAATCTGAGGGAGCGGTAGGGAAGTTCCCCGTATTTGAAATCCAGGAGTTCGTCTATGGGACCTGTATAAATTATTCTCCCCTGAAATTCCCTGCCGTTTAGATAAATTCTTCTGTATAGGAAATCCAATTGGATAATCTCCCTGGCGTCGGTCCTAAGTAGAACTTTAATATTGGGATGGGAGAGCATTCTTTCAAAAATTCTTGTGTAACCCTCATGGGGGATTCCCTGATACCTGTCCTGAAAATAACTGTTGTCCCGGGAAATGAAGATGGGAACCCTTCCTGTAACCTCAGGAGAAAGTTCCTCCGGTCTCATTCCCCATTGTTTAAGGGTGTAGTTTAGAAAAACCTTCCGGTAAATGAAGTCCGCCAGTTCCTTAAGCTCCTGGTCCTGGGCGCTTCTCAACTCCAGGATATGGATTTTCTGGCCAGGGCCGAATTTCTCCAGGAGTTTTTTCTCCAGTCTGAGGGCCTTGGGTGTGGGAAATAGGCCGTAGAGGCTGTTCAAGTTGAAAGGCAGAGGAACCTTTTTACCGTCAATGTAAGCAAGAACCCTGTGTATATAATGCCTCCAGTCGGTAAAATTGGAAACATAATCCCAGAGCCATTTCTTTTCCGTGTGAAAGATGTGGGGGCCGTATTTGTGAATAAGGAAGCCGTTTTCGTCGTAATAGTCGTAGGAATTTCCCCCAATATGCTCCCTTTTCTCCACAACCAGAACCTTCCTGTTGAGCTTGCTTGCTATGCGTTCGGCGATGGTTGCCCCTGCAAAACCTGAGCCAACTACAATGTAATCTGCCTGGAAATCCTTCAGCATTTTATGCCATTATGGTTTTCTTTTTAATGCTGATTAAACCTAAGACCTCTATTAGGATAACATAAAGAACCAGGAAAACTGCCAGTTCCACCAGGAGCTGAAACCCCATTGCTTCCATGGCCATCAAAGCCAGCCCCATGATGAGGGCAAGGGTTAGAAGTTTAACCAATCTTTTCCATTCAAGAAAGCCAATTCCCATTTTTATGTAGTGGTAAAACATAATCAGCATTACCGCTACTTCCGAAAATACGAAGGAAAGGGCAGCCCCGTATTGTTTCATAGGAGGTATGAGAAGAATGTCAAGAAGGACGATTACCAGAATTGACCACAGGGTGGCGTTCATGAATTCCCTTCTCCTTCCCATGGGAAGGAGAATTTGAAGCCCCAGAACATTGCTCAGGCCCACTATTATAAAGAGGAAACTTAGAACCCGGAAGGTGGTGATGGAGGGAAGGAATTTTTCCCCTCCCACAAGGAGGATTATTTCCTTAGCAAAGGTGAAGGATAAAAGAAATAGGGGAATGGCCATGAGCATAACCGCCGTAGCCCCCTGCTTTACAGAACGGGCGGCCTTTTCCAGCGAAGTTTTAATGCGGGATGAAATGTGAGGGTAAAACACCACACTTATCTGGGATTGAACCCCCAGCAGGGCTTTTATAATCTTCTCCGCCAGACTGTAGTAGCCTACCACTTCGCTGTTAGTGAGGAATCCCAGAAATACCGTGTTTATTCCCGTGTATATTTTTATGGAAATATTGGATACGAAAAGGGGAAAGGAGGCCTTAACTATTTCCTTCATTCTGTGGAAACTGGGGAGGGAAAGAGAAATCCTCCATTTTTTGAACATCAGAGAAAACAAATAAATCTTCCCTACCAGGTCAGAAATGAAATATATCAAAGGGAGAATCAGGTAATCCTGCTCCTTTCTTATAAACGAAAGTATTAGAGCAGCCCATAGGATTTTGGTCATTAATTGGGAAAAAGCTATGTGGGTCATCCTTTCCACCCCCTGAAAAAACCAGTTGATACCGAACCCGGCCATAAGTATGTAAAGGGTGGAAAGGAGAAAAAGGGTCTTTTCTTGCCGGAATTTCCCCACCAGCATTACAGCTGCAATGAAGGCTAAACTCAGGAAGAGAACCGAAAGGGCTCTTAAGTAAATAATGCTGGAGAGCAGGTGAGAAAGTTCCTGAGGTTCTTCCCTGTGTATGGCTATTTCCCTGGGGGCGTAAAGGCTTATTCCCCAATCGGCGAGCATGGCAAAATACCCGGCTACCGCCGTAGCAAAGGCGAAGGCTCCGTATTTAGCAGGTCCTATAATCCTGACTATGTAGGGTATAAGCAGGAGGGGAAAAAGGTAATTCACTATCTGAACGAAGGATAGACTGGAAAAATTGACCAGAAGGGAGTTCTTAGAGGATTTCTTTTTCATATTCTCTTAGGAGCTCCTCCAGTTTTCTTAAGGTCATATTGGTCCTTTTGTCCCTGTGACCGTAGTTTTCCAGAAAGGCTATGGAATCTATCAGGTAAAGGGTAAAGAGAAAAGGCAAAATCCCTTCGTCTAAGTCCAACTTACTTAATTCCTCCCTCATCAGGGGAAAATGATGCCTTAAATTTACCAGGATTTTATCCACACTTGCCCCTCTGGTAAGGAGCATGGGCTGGAGAACGAAGGTAAAGAGGTCCCAGAGGGGCAATCCTTCTTGGGTGAAGAATTCCCAGTCTATGACGAAAAATTTTCCCGTCTCCCCGTTAACCATTATGTTCCAGGGTTTGAAGTCGTAATGAAGACAGCCGGAGGGAAAAGGCTGGTCTGCGAGGAGGTGCTCTATTTTTTCTGGAATTTCCCCCCCAGCCCTTTTCTTTATTTTCTGGAAATGGCCGCTCTCCTTAAGAGGTTTAACGGCGAATTTAAGAAAGTATATCTCCCGGACCACAGGAAGGAGTTTTTCCAGTTCGTAATTTTCTGGATAGAAGAGATGCGGGGGAGCAGATAAAATGAGTGAGGAAGTGCCGTTTTTTTCTTCGTATTCAAGAACCCTGGGCACCTCAAAGTTGGAGAGTTCCCTTTCACCAAGCCATTTCAGAGCCTGAAATTCCCTTTTTATAAGCGCTCTTTCCTTCTCCTGGATTCCTATCTTCATGTAAGCGGAAATTTTCCCGTCCCTTCCCTCCAGTTGAATTACGATTTTTCCGGGGCGGGGCACATATAAATTAGCCCATCTTCCACATGGGCGAGACAGGGTTTGTAGTTCACTAAGCAGAGGATGTCCCATTAATTCTTCTATAGAGTGTTTCCCATGGCTGAAAATCCAGGCCAGAATGGGATATGAGTTTAAAAGGGCCCACTTCTTCATCTTCGCCTTCCAGCTGAAGGCTGGATAGAAAAAGAGTCCCTTTTTAAAGGTGCTTTTACCATCAGCCGAGAGCCAGAATTTGGGATTTTTCCTGGAGGGTAGGGCGAAATATTTTTCCGCCGCGGTGTTTTTCTTCATTTCAGAAGTTTAATTTCTATACGGAAATAATCCTTGGCAGGGGGAAGAATTATAACCAATTCCGTTTCCCTATTTTTCCAATAAATTTCCTTGGCTATTTCGCCGTCCATGAAAACCTGAAGGAGCCTTCCCTGACTAAGGGGTTCTATTTTAAGGTGCAGGGTTTTTTCTCCCACCGGTGGGGAGAAAAGGAATTTTGTCCCCTTAGCCTTTAAGGTAACAGGGTTGGAGTAATAAAACCCAGGAAGGGATGCGGAGAAGTTCTCCCCGGTAAGCTCCTTTATTCTTTTGAGTCTCAGGAGAATTTCCGGGGTGGTCTCAAGTTTCATCATTTCCTGGAGTATGGAGGATGCCTTCAGCAAAAGGTTTTCCTGATAGTAAACATCCACCAGGAGGAGGTTTATGGCTATGTAGTCCGGCACTTCCTCCCGCTTTACCCACTTTACGCTCTGCCTGAAGGCCTCTATTTCGTCCTTGAGGGCTTCGTATTCCCGGAGTTTGTATCGGAAAAGCTCCTTCAGATAGAAATGCTTAAAGTCCCTTCTGGATAAAAATCCGTCCTGCTGTAGTTCTTCCCTTAGTTTCTTTATTTCGTCCCTGAGGGTGGAGAATTTCAGATATTTCTCCACGAACTCTGGCTCCTGGGTGAGCATGGCCAGTTGGAAAAGAACCCTTTCCCTGTAACGGTGAAAAACCTTTTCCTCAAATTTGGTCCCCGCCAGCCTATGATAGAACTTTATGCTGTCCAGGATTTTAAGGGTTTTTTTGAGCATGGGAACGGACATTTCCTCAGGCCTGTTCCGGGAAGTGGTTTCAAAGAGCCATTTTTCGTAGCGAGCTAAGGCCTTCCATCTCCATTTTAAAGGGAGACCGCTCCTGTAAATTTCCTGAGCCAGCATGTTCATGTATCCTGGCTTTTCGTTTAAAACTTGATAAATAAAGTCAAAATCCCTGCAGAACCTCCTCCAGAGGGAAAGCATTTCCTGAATTCTCTTGCGGGAGGCGGTCCTTACGGCGAATTTACCTGCCTGTAGCGCCGCTTGCTTTTCTTTCCTGGGCAGGAAGGGCCACAGACTGAGGTATGTCTTGAAGGCGTTCCAGGAAATTCCACGCCGGTAAGGACCCAGAGCAACGGCTATGTCAATTTCCTCCATGGCCCTTTTGAAGCCCTCGGGCCGGGTCAGATAGACGGAGGCGAGAAGCAGGTGCCCGTGGGGGAAAAGGGGATTCAGTTTAACCACCCTCTCTGCGTAAATTTCCCTTTCCCTTCCCTGGGCCTTTATTCCCTCAAGGTACTGGGCCTTGTAATTTAACAGATTTTTACCCGGGAAAAAACAAAGAATGCCTAAAGCAGCCGAGAGAATCATAAGAATCTGGACCGCTCTTTTTTCCATCATCTTCTTCTCCTTAGATGAACTATGGTGGAGGCCGCAGAGAAGGTTAAGATGAAGAGCAGGGAAATGGCCGGCACCCTCAGGGGAAAATCAAAAAAGGAATGGAATCCGACAGCTATGACCGAGGATATGAAACCAGCCCCCAGGTATTTGACCAGGGGATATCTTCTGAGCTCCCATTTCTTGTATGTGCGGTAAAAAATTAGAATCAGGGGATAAAGAAGGAGAAATCCTCCGATTATCCCGGTTTCCGTAAGGACTTCCAGGTAATCGTTGTGGGCGTGTTCAATAAGGGCCGTAAATTCCGGCTCTTTCCTGTAGGTTTCTATAAGGTCCGGGAAGGTCCCCAACCCTGAACCGAAGATGGGATATGAAAAGAAAGCCTTCAGGGAAAGGGCCCATATTTTGTGCCTTACCGCAGGCACTCCCTTTTTGAAGGTGAAAAGCCCTCCAAGGACGAGAATAACCGCCAGGAAAAGGAGGAAAATCTGACGATATCCCCTCCTGTATCCTGTATGGGAAATTCTCTGGACGAGTATCTGGGCGAAGGCGTAAAGGGATAGGAAGGTGGCGGCAAGCCCGGCCCTGGAACCTGACAGGAATATTCCTGCTAATATGAAAATAGGGGATACCAGGATAGCAAACTCCCATGACCGCAAGAAGAAGCCTATGCCGTCCCTTTTGATTTTATAAATGAGATAACCCAGGGCCACCGGGAGGGTTATCTCAAGGAGGGCAGAAAGGTGGTCCGGGTTCCTCAGGGTTCCTGAGGGAAAAATAGTATGTGGTCCCCAGACCACAAAAATCTTCTTAGACTTTCCTGCGAATTTGAGTATTGAGAAAAGGGACTGGACCAATCCTGTAAGGATTATTGCCCGGACAAGAATGAGGTATTCCTCCCTTGTCCATTTTCTTTTCCACAGGGTAATTCCAAGCAATAGGAAGGAAGAAAAGCCAACCAGGTAAAGAAAACTTGAAGCAGGGAGCAATGATAGGGGATGAAATTTAAACTGAAGCCCGGCTCTGGTGAGAAGTTTTGCCGCCGAGGGAGAGATGAGTTTTAAAAGGAATTTTGGCAGGGGAAGGAGCTGGAACAGCCCTAAGGCCAGAAAACCGTAAAGGAAATAATGACATCTGTCTTTTTTTTCTTCCTGCTCGTCTCTGAGAAGAAGGAGGGAAGCGATGTTTACGAGAACGAGAAGGAGGTAAAAGCTCCAGCAGTGGACACACCCCATGGGAAGGGGGGCAAGAAGGACGAGCAGGGCAAGGAGGTAAATTCCTGGTCTTATCATCCGCTTACTCCCTGAAGAAGGTTTCCGGGGTTCTTCTCAAAAAAGTCCTGGGCTGAAGAAGGAGAGATTTTTTTGCTTATCAGTTCGTAGGCTTTCCTGAGGCGAGGAGGGCGGAATCTTAGGCCGTGGGTGTCAGAGGCCACCACTGAACACAGGCCTTCCTGGAGGCACTTCATTGCTGTTTTCCGGGCCCTTTCCCCGTTTTCCCCCAGGAGGCTTTCTGCGTTGACCTGTAAAATGGCCCCCTCTGCCACCATTCTTGACAGCAGGGAATAATCCCTTAAAACAGGTCCGTATCTTTCAGGATGGGCGATTACCGGGCTGAGCCCTGCCTCCCGTATTTCCCGCAGGAGAACTTCCCAGTTGGGATAGAGAAATTCAAAGGGAAATTCCACCAGGATGAAATTCCCCCCTGCTAAGGAGAATTTTTCCGGCTCTCCTTTCACTTCCTCCAGGGTTTCCAGGTCCAGAAAGAGTTCAAAGCCAAGACAAATATTTATTTCAACGGAGTTTTCCTGGAGTTTTTCCTTAATTTCCAGGAAGATTTCTCTTATCTCCGAAAGGGTCCTTTTCGTTATCCTCCCCCAATGGGGGGTGGTAACCACAGTATGAACTCCCTGAAGCGCAAGTTCTTCGGCGAGCCCTAAGGATTCCTCCAGGGTTTCTGGCCCGTCGTCAATGCCCGGGAGGATATGAGCGTGTATATCCACCATATCCGTATCCATACTCTTCGTACCTGTAGTATTTTTTATAACCGGTTCCCCGATATCCTATTCTGTTGAGGACTATTCCCATGGGTTTGATACCATTTTTCCGGAGAAGGTCCAAGGATTCCTTCACCACTTTCCTGGAAGTTTTCCCTGCCCAGAGCACAAGAATCGTTTTCTGGGACAGGCTGGAAAGAATGATGGGGTCAGAGATTCCCACCATGGGAGGGGTATCTATTATTATGAATTTAAACTCCCTGGTCAGCGTTTCCAGCACCTCCCTCATCCTGTCCGAAGAAAGGAGTTCCACGGGATTGGGAGGGGTTGGTCCTGAAGGCAGACCATAGAGCATGGGAATTTGGGTGGAGACGATGGCTTCCTTAAGAGGAATGTGTCCCGTAAGGACGGAGGATAAGCCGTGCTCTTCGGGGATTTTGAACATATCCCGGATTTTCCCCTTTCTAAGGTCCCCGTCAAGGATAAGGGTTTTTTTGCCCAGAGCAGCTAAAGAGACGGCAATGCTTGAGGCTATAGTGGTTTTCCCTTCCCCGGGAAGGGAACTGGTGATGGCTATGGTTGATGGGGGAGATTCAGGAGAGGAAAGGAGAATTGAGGTGGTTATGGTTTTAATCCTCTCCGAAAAGGGAAAGTTATTTTGCATCCAGTCAAGGGGTGAAGTCTCCGCCTGACCGTCTTCCATCTCCATGTTAGGGGCAAGGCCGAGGACCGGCAATTTAAAGAGTTTTTCGGCTTCCTCCGCATCCTTCACTGAAGTATCCAGAGCATCCACCAGAAAGGCCAGAAGAACTCCGGCGGTTAATCCAAAAAGAATGGCAAGGAGCAGGTTCTTTTTCTTGTTGGGGCTGGCAGGGTAGAAGGGGACCTCGGCCCGGTCCACCACTTTGATGTTGCTGGTTCTCATTCCCTCAAGGTTGGCTGAAAGAATGGATTCCTTCTGTTTCTTGGTGAGATGGGCCAGGAGCTCCCGCAGGTTCTTAACCTCTATTTTCAGGCTGTTGTAGTAAATTCCGCTTTTGTTGGCCATGGCCATCTGTTTTTTCTGTTCTTCCACCAATTTTTTAAGGGACTGTTCGGTCTTAAGAGCTGCCAGGTATTTAGCCTTAGCAGTTTTAAGGGCCTCCTCTCCTAAAGCCCTGGTTTCCTTTTCTATCCTCGCTTTCAGAGCCTCCATTCTGGAGCGAAGACTTTTCATTTCCGGATAATCGGGCTTGAAGATGGCGGATTTTTGCTTGTATTGAGCTTCCAGTTTGGAATACTCTGCCTTTAGGGAAATTATCAGGGGATTCTTCACCACATTGGGAAACTGGTCAAAGCTCTTGGAGAGAAGTTCCCTGTAATTTGCCTCAAGGTTTACCCTGTTGATCTGGGCCTGGGTATAGGCCCTGTTCAGCTGGGCGAATTTTTGAATTATGGTGTTTTGCTTGTCGGTAAGGTAATAGAGGTCCTTTCTTTGACTGTACTTCTGAAGCTCCTTCTCCTTTTCGGCCAGGGTCTTTCTAAGCCTTTCTATCTGATGACTCAGATACTCGGCAGCTCTCTTGGCGGATTCCCCCTTGAGCTCAACGGTGAACTGGATGAATTCGTCCACAAAGGCGTTGGCTATTCTCGCTGCCCTCTTTGGGTCCGTGTCCCTGTATTTAACTACCACCAGGCGGGTATTTTCTATAGGAATTACCTTTAGCCTGGAAAGCAAGGACGAAGCCATTTTTGAGATGGCCTCTTGCCTTTTCTCCGGGGACAAATCCCTGGGCAGTTTAGAATCCATTTTAAGTCTTTTGACGACCCTTTTGGCCAGGCTCCGGCTGTGAAGCATCCTGACATATGAGTTGAATTTCTGGTCCCATTTTCCTGCCTCTATGGTAAAGAGGTCTTTGAAGATAAGAACATTGGCTTCCCTCTCTATTAAAATAGTGGACTCCGCTTCGTAAACAGGGGTTTTCATGAAGGTAAGAGCCATCATAATCACTACGGTAAATATAAGGGAAATAAGCACTATATTTTTTCTCCTCTTTAAGACCTCCAGGAGCTGTGAGAAACTTATTTCCTCGGAAAAATTCTCTTCCTCTCTGTAGTTCACTTTCCCCTCCTAAAACAGGCTTTCTGGAACATATATTACATCGTAAGGTTTCAATTTTATGTTTTGGGCTTTGCCCCTCAGTATTGCCTTTATATTCACCACTATTATTTTTTCTCTACCTTCTTCCCTTCTCCTTATAAGAACCGAGGACTTCTTTGCCCTTTCAGTGAAGCCGCCGGCTTTGGCTATGGCCTGAAGCACGGTGGTTCCTGAGCCCAGGGGAAGGCTTACCACCCCGGGATTCCTGACCTGCCCGAAGACATAAACCTCTATGTTTATCTGGCCGGGGATGTTCACCACATCTCCTGGAAGAATCTCTATGTTTTCCTTAACCTTCCCTTCCAGGAGAAGGTCCGCAATGGGTATTACGAGGGAACGCTGCCTGCCGTCCTGATTCCTTATGACTATGATGCGGTCCCGGGCAGCGCTGGTTATCCCCCCTGCCATGGCTATAAGCTGAAGCAATGTGGTCTTTCCAACGATTTCGTAACTTCCCGGCTTCCTCACAGCCCCCATTATAAGGGCGGTCCGACTCCTGTATTCCTTGATAAAAACCGTAACCTGGGGATTTTTCACGAATTTCCGGGAAAGCAAACCTGCTATTTTCCTTTCCAGTTGATATCTTGTTAATCCTCCTACGGAAATTTTACCCAGCAGTGGCAAGGTTATGGTCCCGTCCTCTCCCACCCTTACAGTGGTGTTGAGTTCGGGAACCTGAAACACCCGTATTATTAAGAGGTCCTTGGGTCCTATTTTGTATTCGTAAAGGTCCCCAGCTGCAGCCAGTATAAACCCTGCCAGGGAAAGGAGAACGAAGACTCTTTTAAAAACCATACTCAATTATTCCTCCTATAGTTTCCAGTTTCCTTGTCCAGCCCGCAACAGTAGAACTGCTCCGCATCCTTGAATAGGCAAGTCCCACATAGGTTCCGGGTCTGATCCTTAAAAGAAAATCTCCTTCGTAACTTTTAATTTTATCAATTCTTTCCATAAAAGGAAAGGTGAGCTTTCCCCATCCCCTCCTCGCCCGGATTTTTATCCTTCTTCCTGCCAATCTTACACCAGCTCCTGCCCTGACTAACTCCACCCTTACGATTTCGCCAAAATAAGGGGAGTAGTTCCAGTCAAGGGTGTATAGGAGGGAAAAAAACGCAATGTTCAGGTCTGCCAGTATGTTTCCCATGCCGTAAAGCCCTTTGAAATGGAAGTCCCCGGACTTTAGTGGGAAAATTTCCTTATAACCCACGGCGAAGGAACCCTGGATAACCCCTACATCAGGAAGCTCGGCCCCTAAGGAAAACCACCGGTGAATGGCGTCCCTGCGTTCAGGGGCTATTTTGAAGTTGGCCCTTCTAAGGCCCAATTCAAGCAATAGGTGGGTTGCAGTAAATATCCTCCTTTTTATGAAAAAAATATAGTTGTATTCCACCCTGTCCGGAGAGAAAAAGAGGAAATTGGTTTCCGGTCTTTTATAGGAAAAATTTTCCCTCTTAAAAATCACTCCCATGGAAAGGGGAAAGCCCGGGGAGAGCTCTGCGGAGAAAGAGAATCCTTCGTATCCTATAATGACCCTTGGGGCCATTTCGTAAGGGGGTCTCTGTTTTCTTTTGAATTTCGCATAGTCAGTAAAAAGATGGAGCTTCCATATCCTGGTGGCGAGCTCTCCTTTAATATCGGTGCTGGCAAAGTTTTCCGAGGGATGACGGAGAAAAGCCAGAAAATTAGGAGCTATGGACATCTTTAATAGGAATGAAGGCCTTAACAGGGAAGCATCCAGTCCCCCTCCTCCGCTTATAAACCAATCCCCCACATTCCCTCCAGCGGTATATACGTTATAGTCGTAGCCTAAGTTTCTTAGCTCAAGAAATGGCCTTATATACAGGGAACCTATCTTCCACCTGGCTCTTCTTTCTACCCGCCGCTTTTCCCTTTCGAAATTCTTAGAGGGTAAAAGAGAAATTAAGACGAAGACAATTAAGAACTTACTTAATCGGGCTGACAGTCTCTTCCTTGGTTGTAAATTCATAAGCCCCACCTGTCAGGGCAGCTCCTCCTAAAATCGCTATGGCCAGAAGATCCTTGCCGGGCTTGAGGGCGAGGGAGATTATGAGGGTGCCTCCTTCCACAAGAACAGGGTGCTCACTGGGCTTGCTGCCCGGCTGGGTAAAGACGGCTTTATATTCCCTGTTTTTATAAAGTACGGATATTTTATACTTCCCCCTTTCTATATTCTGTATCATGTAGCTTCCATCTGCTGGAGTGGGTTTTGAGAAGTAGATTTTCCCGTTCAGGCCCTGGAGTTTAACCACGGCTCCTTTTATAGGTGTTTTCTTTTCCGGGGTCTTGAAAACATAACCCAGAAGGGTGGCCTCCCCATAGGAGAAGCTTACTATGACCGCCAGAAAAATAAGAGGTAAAACTCTTCTCATTGTCTCCTCCTTGAATAGTAGGATGCTCAGAACTATTGAGTCTGAGATTTAATTATAATAAATTAATTGAAGTGAGAAAAGGTTTTATTTTTTCCCTATGGTTAATAATTACAGCAGGAGCTGCAGGCTGTGGCCCCCGAAGTTTGCCGCCAGTTCAGATAGATCTCTCCGCCCATTACGGGAGGGCTCCCCTGGAGGTGGTGGGGTATGTTTTTTTCTCCACCGATTACCGGTGTGCTGAGATAACCTGGCAGTACTGGTACGCTGGTTTCTCCATGGATAAAAACGAATACCGGGAAAAGGTATGCAACCGGAGTGTGGTAACCCATGAATTTATGTTCACCGTTCCTGGGAAGGTCAATGTGCAGGTTCTGGTTAAGGTGAACGGAAAAACCTATCGCCGTCGTATCGGAGTAAATGTGGGAGAGTGAGGGGGCAAAGCCCCCTCTTGGTTTAATTTCCTTCCTCGTATTCTGCGTCTATAACCTCTCCTTCCTGGGAGCTGTCCTGAGCTGAGCCTCCCTGAGAGGTGGCCTGTTGCTGGGAGGCCTGCTGGGAAGGCCCTGCCTGGCCTGAGCTGTAGAGCTCCTTGGCCATCAGGCTGCTTACCTGGTTGAGCTCGTTTAAAGCATCTTCAAGGGCCTTCCTGTCCTGGGTGTTTATGGCCTCTTTGGCTTTAGAAATGGCCTTTTCCACCTCTTCAATAGTAGGGCCAGAAAGCTTGGCCCTGTTTTCCTTTAAAACCTTCTCAAGCTCGTAGGCGAGGCCGTCCACCCGGTTCCTGAGTTCTATTAGCTCTCTTCTCCTGCGATCCTCTTCCTTGTGGGCTTCGGCCTCCTTTACCATTCTGTCTATTTCTTCTTTGGTTAGGCCCGAACTTCCAGTTATGGTAATGGCCTGCTCCTTTCCGGTGGCAAGGTCCTTGGCAGAGACATGGAGAATACCGTTGGCGTCTATATCAAAGGTAACTTCAATCTTCGGCACACCCCTGGGCGCTGGTGGGATTCCCGAGAGTATGAACTTTCCAAGACTTCTATTGTCCTTGGCCATTTCCCTCTCTCCCTGGAGCACATGGATTTCCACCTGGGTCTGATTGTCCTCAGCGGTGGTGAATATCTCGCTCTTCCTTACGGGGATAGTGGTGTTCCTGGGTATTATCTTGGTCATTACCCCGCCTAAGGTTTCAACTCCCAGAGACAGGGGAGTTACGTCCAGAAGCAGAACATCCTTCATTTCTCCCGCAAGAACCGCACCCTGAATGGCTGCTCCTATGGCCACCACTTCGTCGGGGTTAACGCTTTTGTTGGGTTCCTTTCCGAAGAATTCCCTGACCTTCTGCTGGACTAAGGGAATCCTTGTGGAACCTCCCACCAGGATAACCTCGTCTATATCCTGGGGCTTCAGCCCAGCATCCTCTAAGGCCTGCTTGCAGGGCTCTAAGGTCATGTTCACAATATCCTCTATCATGGACTCCAGTTTGGCCCTGGTGAGTTTCATGACTAAGTGTTTCGGTCCCGAAGCGTCAGCGGTGATGAAAGGAAGGTTGATTTCGGTCTCCAAGGCAGAGGAAAGCTCTATTTTGGCCTTTTCCGCCGCATCCTTGAGCCTCTGCAGGGCCATCCTGTCCTGCCTCAGGTCTATGCCATGCTCCTTCTTGAACTCCTCAACCATCCAATCGATTATTCTCTGGTCTATATTATCCCCGCCCAAGTGGGTGTTTCCTGCGGTGGCCTTTACCTCTATGACCCCCTCTCCTATTTCAAGGATTGAAATATCAAAGGTTCCTCCTCCGAAATCGTAAACAGCTATTTTCTGGTCCTTTTTCTTGTCAAGACCGTAGGCAAGGGCTGCAGCTGTTGGCTCGTTGATTATCCTGCGGACATTAAGCCCGGCTATAGTCCCGGCATCCTTGGTAGCCTGCCTCTGGGCGTCGTTGAAGTAGGCGGGAACGGTAATCACGGCGTCGGTTACCTTTTCCCCTAAATAAGCCTCCGCCGCATCCTTGAGCTTCATGAGAATCTTGGCGGAAATTTCAGGGGGGGAGTAAACCTTCCCCATAACCTCCACCCTGGCATCTCCATGAGGTCCCTTTACCACTTTATATGGGACCATTTTTATCTCTTCCTGAACTTCATCATACCTCCTTCCCATAAACCTTTTTATGGAATATATGGTATTTTCCGGGTTAGTTATAGCCTGGCGCTTGGCAGGAAGTCCCACCAGTATCTGGCCGTCCTTAAGGAAGGCCACCACCGATGGAGTGGTCCTCTGACCTTCCTGGTTGGGTATAACCTTTACCTCGGAACCCTCCATAACGGCTACCACGGAGTTGGTGGTTCCTAAGTCAATTCCTATTATCTTTCCCATTTTTTACCTCCTCTGTGAATTTCATCAATATTATAGAACAAAGGGGAAGAAATTTCAAGTGTTCTTGTTAAATTATTTTAGTCTGCTTTTGTTAGGTTTTTTATCTCTTTCTCCAATACCGGTTTCAGCATTCTGTATACCCGAGACACATCAAGGGCTATGACCTTGCTATCTGCAAAAACCGCCATGAAGTTTGAATCTCCCTCCCAGCGGGGGACTATGTGGAGGTGGAAGTGGTCCTCAACTCCGGCCCCCGCGCTTCGTCCTATGTTCATCCCCACATTGAACCCGTGGGGGGAAAAGAGTTTTCTCAGGGCCTTGAGCGAAGCTTGAAGCAGGAAGCCTATTTCCAAAAGAAGCCCCTCAGAGGCATCTTCAGGACTGGCCAGGTGCTGAAGCGGAGCTATCATTATGTGACCGTTATTGTAGGGATATATATTCATTATTATGAGGTTGTATTTTCCCCGGTAGAGTATGAAAGCCTCTTCGTCCGATTTTTTCTGGGCTTCACAGAAAATGCAACTTTCTTCTCCCTTCATGGCCTTCCTTATGTATTTCCATCTCCAGGGGGTGAATATGTATTTCATTTTTTAAGCGAGTCGGGAAGCAAATCCCCTAAGGTAGGGGGTTTTGCCGGTGCCTGTTTTTCTTTCTTCTTCCTCTTTTTTCCGCTTTCTTCTTCCTGGGGAATCTCAACCCTTACCCTTCTCCTCTCCGGGCTTATAGCTGATATTCTTACCTTAAGGGAATCGCCCTGCTGCAGCTCCTTTTTTCCCTTGGGCAGGAATGAGTATACTCCAGGGACGAGTTCCAGGGTATAACCGTTTTCCTTCACATTTACTACCCTGGCTTGCAGTTCGTCCCCAACCCTATATTTCTCCACAAAATCCAGAAAGGGATCCTGAAGGAGCTGTTTCCTCCCCACCCTCACCCTTCCTTCCTCTGGTAATATCTCGAGGATTTTAACCTCTATTTCATCCCCCTTCTTCAAAACTTCCTGAAGGTTTTCCACCGCTTCCCAGGAATAATCACCCTTCCGCAAAAGGGCTTCAACCCCGGGTTCCAGCTCCACAAAGGCTCCGAAGTCCTTCACATCCTTTACCTTTCCCTTTATGACCTCCCCTACCTGGTGGGTGGAAGCAAATATCTGAAAGGGGGTGGGAAGGGTCCTGCGGTAACTGAGGGCAATCTTCCTTTCCTGGGGGTTTACGCTTAAGACCTCAACCTCAACTATTTCCCCCTCGCTCATTATCTGGTGAGGGTCCTTTATGTTTTCCGTCCAGCTGAGCTCCCTGCTTCTTACCAGGCCCTCAACCCCCTTTTCCAGTTCTATGAATGCCCCGAAGTCGGTGAGACTTACAACCCTTCCCTTTACCCTGTCGCCGGGCTTATATTTTTCCTCGATGTTTTCCCAGGGATCAGGGGTTTTCTGTTTGTAACCCAAGGTTATCCTTTCCTTTTCGGGGTCAAAACTCAGGATTAGCACTTCTATTTCCTGGCCTTCTTTGAAGAATCTTCTGGGGTCAGTTACCCTTCCCCAGCTAATTTCGCTGGTGGGAAGCAGACCGTCTATGCCCCCCAGATCAACGAAAACTCCGAAGTCGGTGATGTTTTTCACAACCCCCTTTACCCATTCCCCTTCCTTTATTCTGGAGAGCACTTCCTCTTTTTTCTTTTTTATCTCTTCCTCTATTAGAACCCTGCGGGAGACCACCACAGAAACTCCTCCCCGGTGTTTTCTTATGTCCAGTATCTTCATGGGGAAGGTTTTGCCTATATACTTATAGGTTTCCTTCACCGGTCTTATTTCAAGCTGAGAGGCGGGAAGAAAGGCCTTTATTCCCATTATTTCAACGGTAAACCCTTTCTTTTCCTTCTTAAGAATTCTACCTTCCACCGGTTGTCCTTCTCTGAAGGCTTTATTGAGAACCTCCATGGCCTTCCTTATTTCCAGTTTCCTTTTTGAAAGGGGGATATAACCATAGGAGGAGGGCCTTTTTTCCACAATGGCTTCCACCTCGTCTCCTTCTTTAACGGTGATTTCCCCTTCAAAATTCCGGAATTCCTCCAATGGAATCACGCCCTCTATTTTGGCCCCTATGTCCACCAGAACTTCCTTGTCCGTAATTTCTATGACCTTTCCCTTTACCACTTCACCACTGGAAGGTAACTGGAACCTATAGCCCTCAAGAAGCTTCTCGTAATTCTGCTCTTCTTCTTTCTTCTCTTCAGTCATTGCCTTCCTCCTTAAGTTTTTCCATAACCGCTTTTATTATGAAGTCAGGAGTTGAAGCTCCTGCGGATAAGCCTATTCTCTCATATTTTCTCCATTCTATCAAATCAAGTTCCTCCGGGGTCTCTATGTGATAGGTATTGGGCTGAATTCTTCGGCAGGCCTTAAACAACTTCCTGGTGTTGGAGCTGTGTTTGCCACCTATTATGAGCATAAGCTCCACCTTGGAAGCAATTTCCTTGGCTGAACGGTGTTTTTCTATGGTAGAGGAGCATATCGTCTGATGGACGGTTAATCTTTCAGTGTTCTCAAGAAGTCCCCCCACGAACCTTTTGTAATCCTCTAAGTCATTGGTGGTCTGGGAAATAACGGCCCTCCTGGGGGAGGTGGTCAGGGAGGAGGTCTCTTGGGGAGATGATATGACCAGGCCAGCTCCCTGGGTATAACCGAGGATTCCTCTGATTTCCGGGTGGTTTCTGTCACCGAAGATTACAAGTTCCTTTCCCGAACGAACTTCCTTGGCAGCGATTTTCTGGGATTTTTTCACATAGGGACACGTGGCGTCTATTACCTTGAAACGGCTTCTCAGGATTTTTTCCTCCTGGGGGCTTATACCGTGGGATCGGATTATCACCACTGCCCCGGGAGGGAGTTCCTCCGGGCTCCCTACCGCCTTTATCCCGTCCTTTTCCAGTTTTTCCACAAACTGACGATTGTGTATAAGCTCCCCGTAGGTATATACCTGGCCCCATTTTTCCTTGGCTTCGTAGGCTATTTTAACCGCCCTCCTTACCCCGAAACAGAAGCCGCTTTCCCTTGCCAGGAGAATTTCCATAAGGAGGGAATAATACGAATTACCTCCTGGTTTTGTCAAGGTGTTAGAATTTATCCTCACGGAGGCGGAAATGAAAAGGACTATTTTAATTCTAATTGCTCTTTTACTGATGTTGGGAGGGACTTTTCTGCTCCTCAAAAAGCCCAAGCCAAATATTCTTCTGGTGGTGGTGGATACCATGAGGGAGGACCTTGGAGGAGCTAAGGCTCCCTTCTTTTCTTCGCTTAAAAAAAGGGGAATATACTTTAAAAACGCCTTTACCACCATCCCCATAACCCTGCCTGCTCATCTTTCCATGTTCACCGGAAGGTATCCATTTCAGAATCGGGTTATAAATAATGGGGAGAAATATAGGGAGGATTATAAATTACTGGCGGAGAGGTTGAAGAAAAGGGGATATAACACCTACGCAGTAGTTTCTCTGGGCACCCTTCAGGGATATTTAGGCCCTGCCCGGGGGTTTGATGTTTATAAAGATAAGTTTCCTAAAACCCGGTGGTATAAAACCGCCCAAGAAGTAAACCAGGAAGTAGAAGAGCTCCTCCCCAAAATTAAATCCCCCTTTTTCCTCTGGATTCATTATTCCGACCCCCATGAACCCTACGCGCCCCCATGGCTTCCTCCGGATGGCGAAGTCTGGGTCAACGGGAAGAAGCTCGGGGATGTTAATTTCCTGAGAAAGGAATATTTCTTTATAAAGGGCAGGCCCGGACAGAAGGTGGATGTAGAGGTTAGGCTGAAGGGGCGTCCCCTCAGAAGGGTGACCTATAGCGTGGAAATCCCTTCCTTGAATGAGAAGGTTGTGCTTATGACTAAAAAGGGACAGAGAAAGGTAAATTTCAAGTTAACCATCGGAGATAAGGGCTGGGTGAGAATCAGACCTACGGTTTTTCTATCTATTTTTTGGGCGAGATTCCTTTACTCCAGGGAAGTGGATTACTGGGATCAGGAATTTAAAAAGCTCTATGGTGAGCTTGAAAGAAGGGGCCTTCTGAAAAACACCTATGTTTTTATACTGGCTGACCACGGGGAGGGGCTGGGAGAATGGAAGGGCCACAAGGGTCATATTCATTTCCTTAACGGGATTTATACGAGAATACCTCTCCTGATCCTGACCCCTGACGGGAAAAAGGGTCTCAGGGACGAATATCGCCAGATCGTGGATATTTTCCCCACCATTCTCAGGCTTACAGGAAACCCTGTTCCCAAAGGAATAGTGGGCAGGGACCTTATAAAGGGTGAGGGCCACCAGAGGCTTTTTCTTGAGACCTATGCCCCGGAATCCTTTTTTGACCGTTTCTCCATAGTGGAGAACCAATTCCAGCTTATCCACACTCCGGCCAAGAAGAAGTATTTTTTCTTTGATCTGAAGAAGGACCGTGGCTCCATAAAACCCATTCCCTTTAATGAATATACGCCGATTATGATGAAGAGACTCAGGAAATTTGAAAAGCAGGCCCTTTCCCACATAAAGAAAAGGCCCAAAAAGGAAAGGAGAATGTTCAAGGTTCTTAAATCCTTAGGCTATGTGAGGTGAGGTTCTTCGCCTATATTACAAGGCAGAACAGGTATTCCTTTTCCCCTCTTATAGCCAAGGCCGCCGGAAGGCTAATTCCCATTGAGGATTTGAGGGAAGTGCAGGCCGGGGACTCCGTTTTGTTTTCCTTTCTTTCCCCCCAGGCCCCCCAGGTGGCTGAAGTCCTGAAGGCTCTTCCCCCGGGAACGATAAAGGTGGCTGGAGGACCTCACGCGTCTGGCCTTCCCCTCCATGCGTTGGAAATGGGATTTGATTATGTTTTCTTAGGGGAGGGAGAGGAAGAAATAAACGGACTCCTTGATTTCTTAGAGGGAAGAGCAGAGCCACCTCCATGCGTTGCGGGAAAAGGAATTAACGGTGAGGTTTGCACGGGAGTGGAAATTGACCGTCATCCTCCCTTCTCCCAGCTCCTCCCCATCCCCATCGAAATATCCAGGGGATGTCCCTTTCTCTGCACCTATTGCCAGACTCCCCGGCTTTTCGGAAGGAGGATGAGGCATCGCAGCCCTGAAAGACTGGGATACTGGGTTGGGAAACTGGTTCAGCGGGGAATAAGGGACATAAGGTTCATAACCCCCAATGGTGTGGCCTATGGGG
>JALXBI010000117.1 GCA_026991555.1 Candidatus Aminicenantota bacterium | reverse complement strand
GTGTTCTTTTTCCGAGGGGAGAAGGTAGGGCAGTTCGTCGGCGAGGTGGGTGAAGATGTGGTAGTGGGCGGAGGGGAATTTGATGTATGTGCGGGCGACTCTGGCCATGGGGAAATTATACCAGAAAAGGGTCTGTCCCTAAAAGAAAAATGGGTTATACCAGAAAGGGGTCTGTCCCTAAACTGAGAATTTTTTATTTTTTCAGAAGTTCTACTTCGTCGGTTTCCAGGTCAAGAATAAGGGCGGTAGCCTTGCCGGTTAGATAACCGCAACCTTCTCCAGGATTTATTATCCAGGTGTTTTTAATCTTTTTTCTTTCCAGATAATGGGTATGACCGTAGATTACATAGTGATAGAGTTCGCTGTGGGCCGCTGCCTCTAAGGCATAGGGTTCGTGCATCAGAAGGATTTTTTTCCCTCCTATTTCCAGCTCCAGGGGACCAGGCTTTATTTCCCCGAACTGGCTGATAGTGTCCCTTAGAAACAGTCTTTCCCCGCAGTTGTTCCCGAAAACTGCGGTGAATTTAAAGGGGGAAAAGGGTTTTGCGGCAAAGGGAGAGATTATGTCCCCGGCGTGAAGCACATGACCGACTCCCTTTTCCTTAAATTTTCCCACGAAGAACCTTATGTTTTCCATGTGATCGTGGGTGTCGGAAATTATTCCTATTTTCATGCCTTTGCCTCCCTCCAGTTTTTCCCGTAGGCTATGTCCACCACTAAAGGCACTTTGAGGGAAACCACATTTTCCATGACCTGTTTAACCTCTTCTTTTACCCTGCCTATTTCCTTCTCCGGAACTTCCAGTATGAGTTCGTCGTGAACCTGCATTATTATTTTGGCCCCTGATTTCATTTCCTGTATTTTTCTATAAACTCCTATCATGGCTTTTTTCATTATGTCAGCGGCGGTTCCCTGGATAGGGGTGTTCATGGCAATTCTTGCCCCTGCCGCCTGTATGTTCTTGTTAGGGGAACGGAGTTCCGGGATTCTCCTCTTCCTCCCGAAAAGCGTCCGCACATACCCCTTTTCCTTAGCCTCCGCCACCGTTTTGTCTATGTATTCCTTCACCTTCGGGTATTTCTCAAAATATCTTTTTATAAAATCCGCTGCCTGGTGAACATCAACTCCCAGTTCTTTGGAAAGGGAGTAGGCAGATGTACCGTAAATTATGCTGAAATTTATTATTTTCGCTCTTCTTCTTTTTTCATCTTCAGGAATGTTCAGGTCCCCGAAAACCTCTTCAGCAGTAGCCCTGTGAATGTCCTGACCCTCTTTGAAGGCCTTTATCAATTTTTCATCTCCGCTCATATGGGCCACCACCCTGAGCTCTATCTGAGAGTAATCGGCCGAAAGGAGAAGGTAACCCTCCTCGGCCACAAAGGCCTCCCTGACCTTTTTACCGAGTTCTCCCCTGATAGGTATATTTTGCAGGTTTGGGTCAGAGGAAGAGAGCCTTCCTGTGGCGGTTCCTGTTTGATGATATGTGGTGTGAATCCTTCCGGTTTTAGGGTGAATCATTCCGGGAAGAGGGTCAATGTAGGTAGACTTTATCTTGGCCAGTTGTCTATACTGCAGAACCAGGGCAGGGACTTCGTGCAGGGCGGAAAGCTCCTTGAGAACTTCCATGTCCGTGGAATAGCCTTTCGTCTTCTTTGTCTTTTTTATAAGGGGAAGTCCCAGTTTTTCAAAGAGAACCTCCCCTAATTGTTTCGGTGAATTTATGTTAAACCTTACCCCGGCCTTGCGGTGTATTTCCTCTTCCAGGGATTTTAACTGTTCTTCCAGCTGGCGGGAGAGCCTTCCCAATTTCTCTACATCAATTTTTACTCCGCTGACTTCCATGTGAGCGAGAACTTCCACCAAGGGCAGTTCTATTTCCTTATAAACTTCCTCCAGACCTTCCTCCTTTAATTTAGGATAAAGGGCATTACAGAGCCTCAGGGCTATTTCCGCAGCTTCTCCTCCCCCTGCTGCCCTTCCCCATTGGACTCCAAGGATTTCCAGAGCCACTGCCTCCAGGCTGTGGGATTTTTTTTCCGGCCACAGGAGATAGGATAAAAGCATGGAATCCATTGAGGGGCCCCGAAGGTAAAGGCCCTCTTTAGCGAGAGTCACCATCTGGTATTTCAGGTCGTGTCCATACTTGTGGAGGTCAGGGTCGGAAAAGGCCGACTGAAACCACGAAAGGGTCTGATGATCCTTTACAGGTATGTAATAACCCTTAGAGGGCTCCAAGCTTATGGAGATGCCTGAGACCTTAGCCCACATGGGTCTTTTATCGGTGCCATCCACAACCACGGAAAGGAGCTTTCGGGCAGAGGAGAGAATTTTCTTCACCTCCCCTTCCTTCTCAAGAACAGTAAATTCCCCTTTGGTTTCGTTGGCACCTATGTATTCCTTAAGAAGGGAATTAAATTCAAGTTCCCTAAGGAGGGGGAGAAGTTTTTCAAGATCCGGCTCCTTTATCCTGAGCTCTTCCAGGTTTATGTCTACAGGCAGGGAAGAGTCGATTTTTACCAGTTCCCTGCTCAATTTAAGGTCCTGCATGTGGGACAAAATGGCCTTTCTCTGTCTTGGAGGGACTTTTTCAAGGTTTTTTAATAAATTGTCTAAGCTTGAGAACTTTTTTATGAGGTTTTTTGCGGTTTTCTCTCCTATGCCCTTTACCCCGGGAACATTGTCCACCGGGTCCCCCATCAGGGCGAGAACATCCGCCACCTGTTCGGGCTTTACTCCAAAAAATTCTTCGCAGTTTTCGTGATCTATATATTTCTCCTTGCCAGGATGGTAAATCTTTATCCCTTCCTCCAGAACCTGGAGAAGGTCCTTGTCTGATGTTACTATAATCACTTCGTAACCCTGGGCCTTCAATTTTTTTGCTAAGGAGGCCATGAGGTCATCGGCCTCGTATCTGGGCTCTTCTATGTAAGGGATTCTCAGAGCCTCAAGAAGTTTCTTTACATAGGGAATCTGAACCTGTAGCTCATCGGGCATGGGCTTTCTCTGGGCTTTGTATTGTTCAAAAAGTTCATGGCGAACGGTCTTTCCCTTTACATCAAAGGCCACCACCAGATAGTCGGGTTTCTCTTCCCTGATAAGTTTTCTCAGAATGTTGTGGAAACCATAAATGGCGTTGGTGGGAAGGCCCGATGAATTGGTAAGGCGGGGCAGGGCGTAAAAACTTCTGTAGAGGACGGAGCTTCCATCAACTATAAAGACCCTTCCCCTCATCAATCAATTTTTATCCACTTTTCGTCAAATCCCAATCCCTTTACCTCCGATTCCAGAACCAGTATAAGAGGTCGTTCTACCTTCGGTTCGGAGAAGGAAATTTCGGTTTCTCCGGAAGAATTCACGGGCCCCCTGGCGAGAAAAAGTTTTTTTCCGTCGGGGAACTTTAAAAAAACGTCTATGGAGTTTCCGGACAGGTCCTTAGGCTCCCTGGAGTTTATTCTTGCCTTTATAAGAATGGAATTTCCTTCGTTTTTTATCTCCTCTACAACAATAAACATTTTCTTCGCCTTTTTTATGGCCTCCAGGAATTTCTCGCTCAGATCTTCCTTCTGTGAGGAAGGGGAAGAGGGAATAATTTCTTTTCCCCCAAGTTCTTTGTTTATTATTTCGTCAAACTCTCCGCTCTTCAGGTCCGCAATCATTTTCTGATGTTGCTGAATCATAAGGAGCCGGACCTTTTCGGCAAGATTCTCATCCTCCAATAACCCGTCATACGGGGTTTTCTTGCTGGATACTATCATTCCCCGGAAGAATAATAGGGTTTCCACCACCGGATTCTTGGGTCCCTTGTCCTCTGTCTGAACATGAAATTTGTGACCCTTATATAGCACATCATTGTTAAAACCAGGAATCATAAGATTATTTTAATACACCGTGGACAAATTATTCAAGTTTATTCCGTCCAGAGGAAAGGATTTTCCTCCGTTATAGGTAGGGCTTCCTGCTGAGCCTTTTCTATGTAGGCGGGTAAGGAAAAGGAGGATAGGAAGAGATTGGGAGTAAGGTATTTCAATTGATCAAGGTCAAGCTCCTTCATCCTTCTTATGACTTCCTCTTCTCCCAATTCCACGGGGTCGGTTATTTTGGAGGCAAGATTGAAACCCCAGGGCATGTTAAAGGAAAAAACATAGGCCCAGTAAGGCCTTACCACGGGAAAGACCTCCTTTAGAGTTGTAGTTAGGGAGACGAAGAATTTATTGTAATAGGGGTCCGCGCTTCCCGATTGGACAGTTAAAACTCCCCCTTCATTTAAACGGTCAAAAAGCCAGGAATAATACTCCTTAGTGAAAAGTTTAACTGATGGGCCTCCCTCCAAAGGTTCGGTGAGGTCGCTAATAATGAGGTCAAATTTTTCCTCACTGTTTTTTATATACTCATAAGCGTCATCAATTACCACCTCAGCCCTGGGGTCATCAAAGGCCCCGGCGGACCACTCGGGCATATACTTTTTACACAGGTCAACCAAATGACCGTCTATGTCAACCATAACCGCTCGTTTAACCGAGGAGGCCCTGAGGACTTCCCTCAGGGTGGCTCCTTCACCACCTCCTATTATTAAAACCTTCTCCGGGGAACCGTGGGTTATTATTCCCGGATGGACCAGGGATTCGTGAAAAATAAATTCGTCCACCTGGGCGGATTGAATTTTCCTGTCCAAGAAAAGGGTCTTTCCGAAAACACCGAGCTCCAGAATGTCAATCTGCTGAAATTGTGACCGGCCACTGTAGATGTAATTTTTTACCCTATACCCATACAGTAGATGTTCGGTGAACTCCTCCCAGAACCATAGACCGTCACTCACGATACCATCTCCTGCCTTTGCTCCTCCTGGTAATTGGCGGTCTCCGGGAGAAGCCCTCTTTTAACCTCCATTATGGTGATGTGCTTTGGTCTGAAGGCCTTCTTTAGAACCTCAATGGCCTTGTCCACATCCACATTGGGGTCGCAGTAGAAGAGATCCACTGCAGCATAACCCTCTTCGGGCCATGTGTGGATTGTGTAATGGCTTTCTTCTATTACCACCACCCCCGAGACTCCGTATGGGAGGAACTGATGGAAGAAAATTTCCACCACCTTTGCCTTGGATTCCTCAGCCGCCCTTTCCATTGCCTTTCCTACATAATCAACCCCTTTCAGGGTTTGAGGATCGCATCCATACATCTCAACTAAAAGATGGATCCCCAAAGCTTCTCTGCGCAATTGGCACCTCCTTTTTAGTTTTTTTGCTACCAGTTATCAATGTAAATTTTCCCGACACAAAGTCTGTCGGAACTCATAAACCCTCCTTTATGTATTTTTTTCATACCGCCTTAACCACCTTCCCTGCCTTAAGGCATTTGGTGCATACATAAACCCTTTTCTTTACCCCGTTTTCTATTATAGTAATTTTCTGAAGGTTCGGAAGCCACCTTCTCTTGGTAAGGTTGTGGGCATGGCTTATATTGTGCCCTGTCATCGGGCCCTTCCCGCATACATAACACCTTCTTGCCAATTGCAACCTCCTACTCTTATATGGACTGGAAAGGGAATTTTAGCAAAATTTAATTTCAGGGTCAATAAAGCGAATTGCCTCATTAAAAATCTACATGAAAAATATTATTCTCCCTCCTTCAAAGCGAAGAAGGGAGCTATGCCAACGAAAGAGGTAGATTTGATGAGTCGAAAGAAAATAACTTTACTTTACGCCAAACGCTACAAGAAAGCTTCAAGCAAGAAGGAAAAGAGCCGAATTTTGGATGAGTTTACCCGTCTTACCCACTACAATCGCTGTTATTCCTCGTGGCTTTTGAGAAACGCAGGAAAGAAACTCTACCTGAGAACCTCCACAGGGAAGCGTATTGTTCTTGTTGCTGACCCTGAGCGGAAGATAAGAAGAAAGCGGGCGAGGATTTACGACGAGGAAGTTCTGGCTGTTTTGAAGAAGGTATGGGCGCTGCTTGACTATCCCTGCAGTCTCAGGCTGAAGGCGGTCCTCCCTCAGCCTGTTCCTAAACTTGAAGCCTTCGGGGAACTAAACCTCAGCGAGCCTCTCCGCCAGAAGCTGCTTAGCATATCAAAAAGCACAATAGACAGACTGTTGAGACCCCTTCGCCAAAGCCTGACCCTGAAGCCTGTCTCTAAGACCAAGCCAGGCACCTTGCTGAAAAAGCAGATTCCCATCCGCACCCACTCGGGATAGAATGAAAACACCCCCGGCTTTGTGGAGATAGACCTTCTAAGTCACGATGGAGGCTCTGTGCGGGGAGAGTTCGCATACACATTGGTGCTTACTGATGTTTACACCCAGTGGAGTGAGCTTATTCCTGTGAAAAACAGGGCTCAGCACTGGACCTTCCAGGCCCTACAGCAGGCTCTTCGCCGTTTCCCCTTCCCAATAAGAGGGATAGACTCCGACAACGACTCTGCTTTCATAAATCACCATCTGCTTTGCTGGTGCAAAGAGAATGGAATTATATTTACTCGCTCTCGGCCTTATTGGAAGAGCGACAACTGCCATGTGGAGCAGAAAAACTGGTCCATAGGCAGGAGATTTTTGGGATATTTTCGCTATGACAGGCCCGAAGCTCTGACGGTGATAGAAGAGCTGGAGGAGCTTATAAGCCTGTATGTGAATTATTTTCTCCCGTCGGTGAAGTTGAAAAAAGATAAGGCAGGGCGGGAAAGTGAAGAAGATTTACGAGGAAGCTAAAACGCCTTATCAGCGGGTTTTAGAAAGCGCAGATGTTGCAGAACAGGCAAAGCGAGTCCTTGTGGAGAAATACGAGCAGCTGAACCCAGCTGAGCTCCATAGGAAGATTGAGCGTTTGCAGGAGAAACTCTATTCTTTGGCGAGTCCGGTTAGAGGGGTGAAACATGAAATATAGATTTTCTCATGAGGCAATAAGTAAGAAAAAGGGAAAGCAAAAGCTTTCCCTCAAAAAACCACGATCAGAATCTTATGCTCAAACCTGCTCCGAAGGACAGACCGGAGAAGTCAAATTCTGCCGGCCTTACATTTCTCATATCTGGCTCGCTGGGTTCAGAGGGGAAAATCCAGGTGAAATTCCCTGTCCCAAGTCCTTCTTCCATTTCTACATTATAGTTGTAAAGGGTTCCGTGGTAGGAAGTTCCATCACAGCTTCTATAGTCCCCTTCTATGTTTTTGAACTTCACAGCAGTGTATTTCCCCTGGAGGTAAAGGCTGAAGTTTTCGGTTAAATTGAACTGGAATTTTACCCCACCGAAGAAACCAAGGGTGGATTTTTTTAGATTTTCTAAATAATCAAAACAGGGTATGGGTTCGTCTGAGTAGGAATAATCATATTTTAAAGAGAAATTACCCATGTAATAACCGAGCCCTGCGAAGGCATTCAGGGTCAGCATGGAAACAGGGTATCTTAAATGAAGAGATAGAAAAGGGGCGTAGATATTAGCTTTTGTATTAGCCTTGTAGGTCATAGATAAATAATCAGGGGAGGTTTCTGTAAGGGTGGAGGAGGTGTCGGTTCCGCCGGATTTTATTAGGAAGCCCAGTCCTAATCCCAGTTTTTCCGTGGGATAGAATACAAATTCCGCCTCTCCCCCTGTTAATTTATCGAGTAATTCAAGGTAATGGTCTACCTGACCTTCTACAGAAGGGAGATTTAGGAGACCCTTAAACACCTTGTTAAGAGAGTCGGAATCAGCATTGAAGTCAGAGGGATTTACCTTGGACAGGCTGAAATTCGCTGAGAACTCAAATTTTTTAAGAGATGGACGGGGTTGAGTTGAGGAAGATAGGGAAGAAGGTATAGGTTTAGGTTGAGGAGCACTGATAATTTTTTCCTCTTCAAATTTAATCTTTTCTTTCCTCACATACCCAACCGTCCCATTGGAGGCCTTGACCTTTAACCATAATCCCAGGTCCCTGATGATTTCCATTTTTTCTCCTGCCCTAACTGTGAGCAGAACCTCCGATTGAGCTGTGGGCATGGACATCAAATTGATGTCCTGAAGGGCCACAGCAAATTTTTTCACTGTAATATTCTCCTGTTGGGCGAGGTCCGGAAGCGCCAAAACAAAAGCCGCTAACAAAGCAACTAAAAATTTCCTCATGCTAACCTCCTATATTAGTTTTTCAATAAAGTCTAATTTAAAGGTCATTTTCTTATTTTCCTGGGGAGGAAATGTTTGCTCGATGAAATGATTTCTCCTCCCTTACGATTTTTCCCGTAAGGGGAAAACCTCTGGGAACCTTTTTTCCTTTTTACGGAAATTTTAGCTGAGGCTGAAGATACGGTATTTCTGCTGAGGCGCCAGATGCAGACGTGGTGCTTGTCGTTATCCACGATGGCCAAATCGCCGTTTTCAAAAACGGCAATCCCCAATGGAACAGAGAAATCCCCGGAATCCCCGAAACTTAAAATCTCCTCCCCATCCGGCATAAATTTATAAATTTTACGTTCGAACACAGCCACTACATAAACATGGCCCATCCTATCAACTATAATTCCGCGGGGTTCAATTATGTCTTTGGGAAATTCACCTACGAAACTTCCTGAGGAAGAGTAAATAAGAATTTTATCCCAGTCCGCAGAAATATACACATTCCCATTGGGACTTGGCGCAGCTTCTATAGGATAGTAGCCCGGGTCCAGTGTCCATTCATCTATCTTATTTCCCTCTGGGTCAATTTTAAGTATCTTCCCTACCCACGAATTGGGGGCATAAATATTGCCTGAAGAGTCAACCCCCAAAAAACCGGAGTGAACTCCTAAGTATCTGCTTCCTATCAAGTTGAGCCCCACGTCATACCAATTTAGAGCCCCGTAAGAATCATTATCAAAGGTAACATATATTCTGTCATTATGGGGAGAATATACTATCCCGTCGGGATTGAGTTTGATACCCCCAGGGGTTGCGGTATACAAACTCATTATGAAGTTTCCGCGGGAGTCAAATTTCTGTATTCTGGAATTGAAGTTGTCGGTTACATATATATTCCCATCCCGGTCCAGAGTTAAATCGGAGGGATAGTAAAATTGTCCAAGAGCTTTTCCGGGCCCTCCAAAGCAAAAATCAAAATCGTATCCATAGGGGGAAAGCGTTGCCTCTATGTTGTATTCCTGGTATCCCTTAAGTTCCATCTCCTTGGACCATTCCCCGTAAAGTTCCCTTACAACCTTTATGGTATGTTTTCCCGGAGAGACCTTCTCCACAGTGCATGGAGTTTCGCACTTCTCCTCGTCGTCAATGTATACCTTTGCCTGGGATGGATGGGAGTTTATCTTCAGGGTTGCGGTTCCCCTGTTGAGGAGTCCCCCTTTCCTGAAGAGGACATATGCGGTGGCGCCTGCTACGGCAAGTCCCCCTGCTATGTAGAGGGGAAGGCGGGAATGTTTTTTAGAGATGGTTGTTTTTGCTCCGGATGGTGGACCTGCCGGGGGTTGTGCCTTTATGCCAGGTGGGTTTTCAGTGGCCTGCCGGATGATTCTTTCAATTTCCACCTTTACCGAAGAGGCCCTCACAAATCCCACAATCCCTGAGCTGGTTTTCACCTTCAGCCATGCGAGCTGGTCTTCAAGGATGAGCATTCTCTCTCCCTGAGGCACAACGAAGAGGGCCTCTGAGCTGGTGTTGGGCTCAGCGTAGATGATGGTTTCCCTGAGGGCTACGGCGTATTTCCTTACGCTTGCCGTCCCAGCCTGGGCGAAAACGGAGAGGAAAAGCAGAATAATCCCTCCCATAAGAGCGAAGAATTTTTTCATTCTTCACCTCCCCTTTTTTGTTTCTAATTTTAGTAAACGTTAATATCTCAGTCAATATCTCTGGTGAAAATTTTGACTTTTAGTCAGGTGTTATTTTCTGATTTTGTGGGCTCTCAAGTGGTAAATAATTAAAAACTAAAAACGGGACAGGTCCGAGAATCGATTCTTTTTCTTTCAAATTTACCACCCCGAGCCTTTCCTACGGAAGAGGGACAGACC
>JALXBI010000116.1 GCA_026991555.1 Candidatus Aminicenantota bacterium | reverse complement strand
GAGGTAAGGGAGTTCTCTAAATACAATTTTGAAGAGGCCAACAGGGGAATGCTTTTTTCCCTTTTTGATATCTACGAAGAGGAGGCGAAGAGGCTGGTTGAAAAAAATCTTATCCTTCCTGCCTACGATTATGTGCTCAAGTGTTCCCATACCTTTAATCTCCTGGACGCCAGGGGAGCTATAAGTGTGGGGGAAAGGACAAAGTATATTTTGAGGATTAGGGACATTGCCTGCAAAATAGCCGAGAAAATACTGGAGGAGAAGAATGAGTGAGTTTCTTTTTGAGCTTTTGGTGGAGGATATGCCTCCATCCCATCAGGGAGTAGCCAGGGATTTTCTCAGGAAGAAAATAGAGGAATTTATGGAGGAAAAGAGGTTTTCCTTCGAGAAAATAGAGGTTTATACCACACGGTGCAGAATTACCCTTCTAATCTCCGGTAAGCTTCAGGCTCCTGGCAGCGAGGAACTGATCGTGGGTCCGCCGGTAAGAATGGCCTTTGACAAAGAAGGAAATCCCACCCCTGCAGCTATAGGGTTTGCCAAAAGGGTAGGCAAGGAGGTTTCCGAGCTTGAGAGGGTGGAGAAGGAAAAAGGGGAGTATCTGGGAGTGAGAATCAAAAAGGAGCCTCCGGAATTTCAGAAAGTTTTTCCTCCCTATCTGACGGAAATCCTCTATAAAATTCCCTTCCCCAAAACCATGAGATGGGATGGATGGCGTTTTTCAAGGAGGGTTAGAAATGTCCTTGCTTCTTTCAACGGGGAGGATGTGGATATGGAGGCTTTCGGAATGAGGGCAACAAGGATAACCAGGGGCCACAGGATTTTCTCTCCCATATTCGTCCAGGTTTCGGATGCCCCTTCGTATTTTGAAGGCCTTAAAAGCGCCTTTGTGGTGGTGAAAAATGGCGAGAGGGAGGAAATGATACTGAAGGGGCTGGAAGAAAAGGCCGGCGGAAAATTCCCGCCTGTCAGGGTAATTGAATACTGGCGGGATTCGGTGGAGTTTCCCAATGTTTTCGTGGGCAGTTTCCCGGAAAAATACCTTGAGCTTCCCAAGGAAATAATAATCTCATCCCTTGAGGAAGAGATGGGGCTTTTCCTTCTTGAAGGGGAGGCTCCCAACAGGTTTGCCGGGGTGGCAGATAACCCCAATGAGGACCTGAGCAAGGTGGTGGCCGGCAACGAGAGGGTAGCCAAAGCAAGGCTGGAGGATGCCCTTTATTTCTGGAGGAGGGACAGGGAAAAATCCCTGGAAGAACTGAGGGAAGAACTTAGAAATGTCCTTTACAACGATGTTCTCGGGAGTTATTACGAGAAGACTAAAAGGCTGGAAGCCCTGGCCGAGGAAGTTATGGGGATGGTTCCCGGTGTGGACTCCTCCCTCAAGGACGCAGCAGCCCTTTGCAAAAGCGATCTGGTAACCGAGCTGGTAGGGGAGTTTCCAGCCCTGCAGGGTATTGCCGGAGGGCTCATCCTCAAGTATCAGGGAAGGGAAGAGGCCCTCTGGAGAGCGGTTTATGACCATTACAGGCCTGCAGGGGCAGAGGATGAACTTCCTCAAACCCTTGAAGGTAAACTCCTCTCCCTCATTGACAAGATTGACCATCTGGTGGTGGCCTTTGCCACGGGTTATAAACCCTCGGGAAGTGGAGACCCCTTGGGGGTAAGGAGGGCCGCCCTTGGGATTATAAGGCTCATAACAGAAGGCGATGTAGGGGTGAAGCTTGAGGCCCTTCTTGAAAAATCCTTTGCCTTAGTGGCAAAGGAGATAACCCTGGTGGCGAGCCTCCAGGATGATATAAGGGAGTTCATTTTGAAAAGGTCTGAGCAGAAATTGGTTTCCGAGGGCTTTCCACCGGTTCATGTCAGGGAGGTTCTGGCTAAGGAGGGTTTAAATCTGAAAAGGGCATTGGGAAAACTTGAAGCCCTAAACAGGCTCAGACAGACCGAGGCCCTTTCGGTGCTGGTTCAGACCCATCGCAGGATCAAAAACATAACTTCCTCCCAGGATGAGAAAACTCTGAATCCCCAGTTTCTTACCACCCCCTACGAGAAGAATCTTCTTGAGATTCTTGAGACGGTGGAGGAGGCGGTAAAGGGATTTGAGGAGCACGGTGATTACCTCTCTCTCCTGGATGGGCTTCTGCAGGTGGCTCCCTTCGTTGACGACCTATTTGAAAATCTTATGATAATGGACAGTGATCCCCAGGTAAGGGATAACCGCATAGCCCTCCTGCAGAGAGCTGAAAGGCTTCTATCAGGATTTATGGACTTTACGAAACTACAGGAAGGTTGAGGGAAAAAAGCCTTAAATACATCCCCATAAGCTTGATAATACCCGGGAGGAATCAGCCCAGGGATGTGCTGGGGGACCTCCGTGAACTGGCTGAGTCCATAAGGGAGAAGGGCATAATTGAACCGCTAATTGTGAGGAAAAAGGGGGATAAGTACGAGATCATATCCGGGGAGAGGAGATACAGGGCAGCCCTGATGGTGGGCCTTACCCAGCTTCCCTGCATTGAGATGGATGTGGACGACAGGGAAGCCATGGAAATTGCTCTTATAGAGAACATCCAGAGAAAGGACCTTACCCCCTTTGAAATAGCAGAGGGATACAGGGCTCTGGTTACTCTTTACGGTTACACCCACCAGGAACTGGCCAGAAGGATTGGAAAGGCCCGCTCCACGGTTACAGAGATGATAGAAATTGCCAACATTCCTCCCAGGATAAAGAACCTTTGTATGGAACTGGGGATAACCGCCTCCTCGGTTCTTTTACTTATAGCCCGTCAGAGGGACGAGCAGGCCATGGAGGAGCTTGCCAGGAAAATTGCTGCAGAAAACCTTTCCAGGGATGAGGCCCGCAGGTTCGCCCGAAGAAGAGGCCCCAGGAGAAAATCCATCAAGTTCGCAGACGAGGAAGAGGGTTTCGAAGTGAATATAAAGGTTAATCCGGAGGTTGGCAGGGACCAGCTGGTGAGTTTTCTCAGGAAACTTCTGGAAAAAATAGAAAAGGGGGAGATTGAGTTGAAATGAAAGCTGCCTTCGTGGTTCAGAGATACGGCAGGGAGGTGGTTGGGGGTTCGGAAAAACTGGCCAGGGACTATGCGGAAAGGCTTTACCGCCAGGGCTGGGACATTACCGTTTTTACCACCACAGCCTTGGATTACACCACCTGGGCAAACCACTATCCTGAAGGTGAGAGCATATTAAAAGGGGTTAAAATCAAGAGGTTCAAGGTGGAAAGGCAGAGGGATATGAACTCCTTCAATGCCATGAGCCAGGAGTTCTTCAGGGGGGCCCGCAGCAGGAAGGAGCAGGAAAGATGGCTTGAGGAACAGGGACCGGTGGTTCCCTCTCTGATTGAGGCCCTGAGGAGGGAGAGCAAAGACTACGATGTATTCGTTTTCTTTACCTATCTTTACTATCCTACCTATTATGGGCTGAAGGAGGTGGGAGAAAAGGCTGTGCTCTTCCCCACTGCCCACGACGAGGCCCCCTTTTACATGGAAGTAATGGAGGATGTCTTTACCCTGCCTAAAGCCCTGTTTTTCCTCTCCCACGAGGAAAAGGAGCTGGTGGAAAAAACCTATCCAGGTGATAATTTGAGAAAGGTAATAGGGGCGGGAATAGAACCTCCCCCAAGGACCTTTCCCGAACTTTTCCTTTCCAAATTTCCGGTTTTTCAGCCTGTGCTCCTTTATCTGGGGAGGATAGATGAGGGGAAGGGGTGTAAGTTCATGCTGGATTGCTTTACCCCATATTCCGAATACCGCCTTTCCTCCATGCTTTTAGGGGGAAGGTTGAACATGAAACTGCCGGAAAATCCATCAATAATATACATGGGATTTCTCCCTGAACAGGCCAAATGGGATGCCATTGCCTCTTCCTTTCTCACTGTTCATCCCTCGTCCCTTGAAAGTTTTTCCTATTTTTTACTTGAATCCATGGCCCTGGGAAAACCAGTTCTCGTAAACCAAGCTTCTCCTGTTCTTAAAGGGCATGTGGAGAGGTCCGGGGCTGGCCTGACCTACAAGGATTGTCTTTCCTTTGCCTCTGGCATAGAGCTTCTTCTTACGGAGCCGGAGCTTTATGATTATATGTCCGTGAAGGCGAAGGAATATGTGGAAAAGCATTATCGTTGGGAGGTAATTCTCCCGGAATTTGAAGGAATTTTAAGGGAAATTTAGGAGTCGGAAAGGAGCTTCCTTAGGGTTGGTCGGGAAACCCCGAGAATTTTGGCAGCCCTGGATTTGTTTCCTCCCACGGCCTTTAATACCCTCTCGGCGTATTCCCTCTCCACTTCCCTCAGGGTCTTAAATCCCTCTCCGGCTCTCAGTCTTTCCGTGAAGTGAGCCGGTTCCAGAACCCTTCCGCTGCAAACTAAGCATGCTCTTTCTATTTCGTTCCTTAGTTCCCTGACATTGCCAGGCCAGGAATAGGAAAGGAGCAGTTCCTCAGCTTCCCGGCTCAGGCTTACTATTCCCTTTTCCCTTCCATATTCCCTCAGAAACTCCCTGGCCAAGGGGATTATGTCCTCCTTTCTTTCCCTCAGGGGCGGAATTTCAATTATAAAGGTGGAAATTCTGTAAAAAAGGTCCTCCCTGAGGTTTTCCCTTACCCGCTCTAAAGGGAGATTGGAAGAGCTTATGAGTTTGAACTGGACTTCAATATTCTTTGTATCCCCGATTCTTCTTACTTCTTTCGTTTCCAGAACTCTAAGGAGCTTTGCCTGAAGGGCAGGGGGCATCTCCGTTATTTCATCAAGAAAGAAAACCCCTCCATTTGCTTCTTCTAAAAGCCCCCTTTTGTCATGAAATGCCCCGGTGAAGGCCCCCCTTTTGTATCCGAAAAGCTCCGCCTCAAAGAGGTTTTCAGGAAGGGCGGAGGCGTTCACCGCCACGAACCTTCCCTTCCTTCCGGAGAGTTTATAAATGGTTCTGGCTACCTCTTCTTTGCCAACGCCGGTTTCTCCGAGGACCAGAACCGAAGCATTTCCCCGGGCTGCCAGTTTTATTTCGGAGAGAACTTTTTTCATGGGAGGGGATTTACAAACAAGGCCCTGCATTTCTCTTTCTGGAAAAATTTTTTCCAGTTTCAGGTAAAGGGCTTCCAGGTCCAGGGGTTTTACCATGAAGTCAAAAGCCCCCTTCCTCATGGCTTCCACAGCTAAGGCTAAGTCCTCCGCGCCGGTAATTACTATCACCACGGGTGAGATGGTGGTGAGACCCGGAATGAGGTCAAGACCGTTGATGTCGGGAAGGAAAAGGTCCACAAGGATGATGGATGGGAGTTCTTCCTCTGCTTTCCTTTGGCCATCTTTTCCCGTTAAAGCCACTTCACAAGAGAGTCCTCTCAGGGAAAGGTAATCCTTGAGGGCCAGGGCCAGGCGCTCATCGTCTTCAATTATCAGTATATCCTTCATTTTTTCGGCAGCTTTATCACTATTTCAAAGCCTTTCCCCGGACTTGAATTTATCTTTATACTTCCTCGGCGCCTTTTTACTATGGTTTTAACGATGAAGAGCCCAAGTCCCAATCCCTGGGGTTTTGAGGAGTAAAAGGAGGTATTTATCTTCCGCAGGACTTCAGGGGTAACCCCCTTTCCGTTGTCCTTCACTCTCAGTGTTACCTCCTTTCCTGAATCCCATATTGTGACTGTCACCCTGGGATTTTTTACCCCTTCCAGGGCTTCCCTGGAATTTCTAAGAAGGTTGTTTATTATCTGGTGTATTTCGTCTGGATTTCCTAAGAGCAGGAGCTTGTCCCGATTTGAAATGAGGGACATCTTTATGCCCTGAGCCTTGAATTCCTCGCTCCAGGTGCCCATAGCTTTCTTTACGGTCTCCAGCAGGTCAAACCTGTAGTCAAAACGGGTTCTCGGTTTGGCAAGTTTCATTATTGACGACAAAATCCTGTTCATCCGATCTATTTCCTCAACAATTAGGGATGAATATTCAAGCATTTTGTCCCTGTCTTCCAATCCTTCCCTTATTGATGCTTCCATAACCTGAACCATGGCCCTTATGGCGGCTATGGGGTTTTTCAGCTCGTGAATAATCATTGAGTAGAGGTGGGTCATTTCCCTTTCTACGGGAATAAATACATAAACCTTTCCTCCCTTCCACTCTTTTCTGTGGGTATCTTCAAGTTCGTAAATTTCCCACTCCCCTGAAGAAAGGGTGATAATTTTTTTTCCAATTTTTAAACCCTCAAGAATTTCTTCTCTATTGCGATGGAAGATGTCCTTAAATGGAGGCGGGAATATCCTTTCCTGGTTTTCTGATACACAAATCACCCCGATGAGATTAACGGTTTTCAAATTATCCATGGAAAAAAAATTACCACCTTAATTGAACAAAATCAAGTCTAAAGCCAGATTAAAATTGGCACGATTATTGCTTTAATAGAAAACGATGCCGAAGAAAAAAAGACCGAAAGTTCTAATTGTTGATGACGAGGTTAACATAACCTTGTCCATGATGGAATTTTTGAGTAAAAAATTGGAATGCTACGGCGCCTACAGCTATGAAGAAGCCGTGGAGTTTCTCCAGAGGCATCCTGTGGACCTGGTAATTTCCGACATAAAACTTCCTGGAAAGGATGGTTTTGACCTTCTCCTATGGATAAAGGAGAATCAGCCAGAGACCAGGGTCATACTCATCACCGCCTACGGTTCCCCTGCCTTCAAGGAAAAGGCCCAGAAATCCGGAGCCCTGCTGTATATTGAAAAACCCGTGGACTTGAACCAGCTCCTCAGAATTATAGGGAAGATATTCCAGACCAAGGGTTTTGATGTTTCCCTGAGCGATCTGGAGCTGGTGGACATTCTCCAGTTTCTTTCTTTTTACAACAAGGATGTGGTTCTTAATGTTGAAAACTCCATAGGCCTTAAGGGGGAAATAGGGGTAAAGGATGGGAAAATTATGTGGGCCAGAACCGAGGACCTCAAGGGTATAGATGCTTTTATGGAAATGATGAGCTGGGAAGGGGGAACCTTTACTTCCTCCCCTTACAGGGATGAGGAAGAGGGCAAAATAGAGGATAGTATTATGCACCTCGTCCTTGAAGCAGCAAAACACAGGGACGAGGCCAAGACCAAAGATGAAGAGGAATTTGAAGTAATAATAAAAGGAGGTGAAAAAATGGCGGAACTTCAAGAAATCCTGGAAAAATCAGCACAGGAAATTCCTGAATTAATGGGAACTTCCATAGTGAATCTTGAATCCGGCTTGCCCATAGCTACCTATTCTCCGGACCCTAATTTTGATGTTGCTGTGGCTTCCGCTGTCTATGCAGAGGTGCTTAAGGCGAATAACAGGGCCCTGGAATTGTTAGGAGGCCCCGAAGCGGTAGGCGAGACTGAGGACATACTTATAACCACTGACATGGCTTATATTCTCATTCGTCAGCTGGGGGAGAAGCACTATCATGGGGTTGCCATTACCAGGAAAGGAAATTTGGGTCTCGCCAGGGTAATAATGAAGAAATACGAGATACCTTTTCTGGAGGCCCTGAAAGAACTCGGTGAAATTTAAAGGAGGACAGGATGAAAGGGGTTATAATTGATGCCATAAAGGACCTGGTGGTGGACAATTTCGGGCTGGAAAAGTGGATGGATGTGCTTGAAAATGCAGGGCTCCCCAGAACCACTACCTTTTCAGTGAGGGATGACGTCCCGGATGAAACTGTTCTTAAAGTGATGGAATCAATTTCTGAAACTTTAAATCTTTCTCCTGAGGAGGTGGCTGACGCCTTTGGAGAGTATTGGGTTTCTGTTTACATGCCCAAGGTCTACAAGCCCTATTACCGGGGTATTCGCAGTGCCAAGGAGCTCCTTCTGAAAATGGACGAGATTCACAGGAAAGCTACCGCTAATATACACAACGCTCATCCTCCGAGGTTTGAATACCGCTGGGAGGGGCCCAATGTTCTCATCATGAAATACAAGTCCCCGAGAAAATTGGTGGAGGTATTCATGAGTCTCGTTAAGGGGGTGGGTAAGTTCTTTAAAACTCCCCTGGAGGTGGAACGGATTTCCGAGGACGAGGTAAGAATCAAATTTCCTGAATAGGGAGGATACTTAGGGTAATGAAAGGAGCTATACTTGACGCCATAAAGGACCTTATTGTGGAAAATTTCGGGCTGGAAAAATGGATGGATGTTCTTGAAAATGCCGGGCTCTCCCGCACGGATGTTTTTACGGTAAGGGACGATGTCCCGGACGAAACTGTTCTGGAGGTGATAAAATCCATATCCGAGACTTTAAACCTCTCTCCCCAGGAAGTTATTGACGCCTTCGGGGAATACTGGGCCTCGGTTTATACCCCGAAGGTCTACAGGCCCTATTACCGGGGTATTCGCAGCGCAAAGGAGCTTCTTTTGAAGATGAACGAAATTCACCGTAAGGTTACGGAAAACATACCCAATGCTCATCCTCCCAGGTTTGAATACCGCTGGGAGGGGCCCAATGTGCTTATTATGAAATACATTTCCCCCAGGGGACTGGTGGAAGTATTCATGGGAGTTCTTAAGGGAGTCGGCAAGTTTTTCAATACCGATCTAAAAATCGAAAGGGTGTCACCGGACGAGGTGAGAATAGAGTTTATGGAATAATATCAGGAAAAGCTCCAGGGTATTCCTGTTCTTTAGGTTGACAAAACCTTGTTTCTGTATATAATTTTCAATTAAAAACCTTTTTAAGGAGGAGGAAATGGCAACTATCGAGGACCTGCTGGAAGATGTGGTTAAGGAAATTAAGGAGGTAGAAGGAGCTGCAGTGGTTAACCTTGAATCTGGCCTTCCCATTGCATCTTTTTCCGTAAGCCAGGTTATTGACATAGCCGTGGCAGCGGCTTCTTACGCTGAAGTGGTTAAGGCCAACGAAAAGGCTCTGGAGCTTCTTGGGGGAGTGGAGAAGGTGGGAGAAACCGAAGACATACTGATTACCACCACCAGGGTTTATATTCTTATCAGAAAGCTCGGCCAGAAACATTATTACGGTATAGCGTTAAATAGAGGAGGCAACCTGGGATTTGCCAGGGTCATAATGAAGAAACACGAGGTCCGTCTGCTTGAAGCACTTAAGGAGCTCGGGGAAATATAGCGCAATAGCTATAGAGCAGTGGGGATTGACAAGCCAGGCCGGTTAATATAAAATTGAGTTTCGGGCGGTTAGCTCAGTGGTAGAGCACTGGCCTTACAAGCCGGGGGCCAGAGGTTCAAGTCCTCTACCGCCCATTGGATGCGGGGTCGTAGCTCAACCCGGTTAGAGCGCTGGCCTGTCACGCCAGAGGTCGCGGGTTCAAATCCCGTCGGCCCCGCCATTCTTATTTTTGAGTTTTGTGAAAAGGCTGGGAATAGATTTCCTCCTCGCTCTTTTTATTTTCCTCCTGGTGAACAGGATTTTCCTGGGAGAATTTACAGTAAAGGGCACCAGCATGATTCCCACCGTGTTTCCCGGAGAGAGGATAATTGTATTGAAGTTCCCTAAACCGAAAATCCGAAGATGTGACATAATAGTGTTTCTTTATCCCAGAGACCCTCACAAAACCTTTATAAAAAGGGTGGTAGGCCTTCCCGGGGAGCAGATAAGCATAAGGGGAGATGGTTTTTTCGTGAACGGAAAGAGGGCAAAGCCCTGCCGTAGTTTTTACCGGAGGGTTAAACTCAGGGCCAAGATTCCCCTTGGATTTTTCTTCGTTTTGGGGGACAATTTTAAGGTGAGCAACGACAGCAGATACGGATGGCTTGTTCCAGAGGAATTCGTATTGGGAAAAGCCATTGCGGTTTACTGGCCCCTTTTTGATCTAAGGAGGCTTAAATGAAAAAAAGCCTTACCCCCGAAAGGCTGCTTTTGCTGAGTTTTGCTGCGGCCATACTGGTAGGCTCCATTCTTCTTTCCCTCCCTGCAGCAAGCAGGGGCAAGAGGCTATCCTACATTGACGCCCTCTTCACCTCAACCTCTGCTGTGTGCGTCACTGGCCTTATAGTAAAGGATACGGGCAAGGACTTTACCCTTTTCGGCCAGCTCACCATTCTAACCCTCCTCCAGCTGGGGGGACTCGGGCTTATGACCTTTTCCTCAATGATTTTTCTTCTCATGGGGAGGGGGGTGAGCATAATGAGCCGCTCTGCCCTCCAGCAGAGTTTTACGCCCACAGGCATGGGAAATTTCACCCATTTTCTTAAAAACATTCTGATTTACACCTTCACCGTGGAAGCCCTGGGAGCCATAGCCCTTTATCCAAGGTTTTCCACCAAATTTTCATCGGCCTACGCCTTCTTCGCCTCGATTTTCCACTCCATCTCCGCCTTCTGTAACGCTGGATTTTCCATATTTTCCGACAGTTTAATGGCCTGGAGGGATGACATTTGGGTAAATGCTGTGGTGATGACCTTGATCGTGGTGGGGGGTATAGGATTTTTCGTCTTCTGGGATGTTAAGGAAAGGCTACTTAGAAAAAGAGAGCATCTTTCCCTTCACACTAAAATCGTGCTTCTTACCAGCGGTTTTCTTATAATCTGGGGAGCTATCCTGATTTTTATCCTGGAATTCAATGCCTCCTTTTCCTCTTTTTCCCTTAAGGGAAAAATACTCGCTTCCCTTTTCCAGTCCATAACCCCGAGAACCGCTGGCTTTAACACAGTGGATATAGCCTCCCTTTCCCTCCCAACCCTTCTTCTCCTTATCTGGCTTATGTTTATAGGAGCATCACCTGGGTCTACCGGAGGTGGAATCAAAACCACCACCGCCTTCTTAGGCTTCCTTGCCATGAGGAAAATCCTGACCAAAAAGGAGCAGGTTCAGTTCTTCGGCAGGGGAATAAAGGAGGAGACTATAGAGAGGGCATTGGTGCTTACGGTTTTCTTTATATCCTTCCACTTTTTCTCAACCTTTCTTCTTTCAATAACCGAAAACTTTTCCTTCGTTCAGCTGGCCTTTGAGGAAATGTCAGCCATGGGAACCGTGGGACTTTCCACGGGGATAACCTCCAAGCTTTCCCCCTTAGGAAAGCTCATAATCATCATTTCTATGTATGTGGGCAGGGTGGGTCCCCTTACCATACTCTCCTCCTTAGTGAGGAGGGCCAAGGGAAGGTTTGCCCTTCCCTATGAAAATGTTATGATTGGCTAAGGAGGAAAAAATGGGAAGATTTGTGGTATTGGGACTTGGAAGCTTTGGTTTTTATATAGCAAAGACCCTTTACGAAAACGGTCAGGAAGTTATAGCTGTGGATAGGGACGAGGGAATAATAGAGAAAATCAAGGACTATTCCAGCCAGGCCTTTGTGGCAGATGCTACGGACAAGGAAACCTTAGAGAGCATAGGGGTTAAGGAGGCGGATGCAGTCATCGTTGGTCTTGGCCCCAGGATGGAGCCCAGCATACTGGCTGTTCTTTACCTCAGGGAGCTGGGAATAAAGGAAATCGTGGTAAAGGCCCTTAACGAGGACCACCAAAAAATCCTTGAGGTTCTGGGGGCTACGGAAGTAATATATCCTGAAAAGGACATAGCTATAAGGACCGCCCATAAAATAATGAGCGGAAACGTCATAGACTTCCTACCCTTAGCTCCTGGTTATTCAATCCAGCAGATTGCTCCTCCAGCTGAATTTATAGGTAAAAGCCTGAGGGAACTGGACCTGCGGCGGAAATACGGAATTCAGGTGATAGCGGTAAAGGAGATAATTCCGGAGAAACTCCACCTCATACCCTCAGGGGACTTTGTAATAAAGGAATCGGACATGCTCTTAGTGGTGGGCAAGGACGAGGACATAAGAAAACTTTCCTCCTGAATCTTATCACTTATAGTAATTACTTCTTTGTCTTCTTCGGATATTACTATATTTTAGTGTTGGAAATAGTCCCAGAGAAGGAGGAGCTGTTATTCGGAAGATAGGGGAAAAAATTAAACTGCTCCGGGAAGCGAAAGGTTTGTCCCAAAAGAAACTGGCAAGGGCCCTCGGTTGTTCTCAGTCTTTCCTCAGCCTTATTGAAAATGGGAAAAGAACCCCCTCCCTTAAATTTTTAAAGAAAACAGCCATTTATTTTCAAATCCCACTCCTCACCCTTGTAGAGGAGCCTTCCTATACGGTGTTTAATTTGTTGCTACATCTTCTTATGGAATGGAGACAGTTGCAGAGCCTTTTCCCAAACTACGAACCCCTGTTTCAACATTTCTACGAAACCACACTTTCCCAGTTTGAAACGATAAAGAAGCTTATATGCCAAAAGAAGGAAGACTAATTTACAGTTTTTCAGAAACCTCTTCAAGGGCGTCCTTGGCCAAGGCTAAATTTCCATCCTCCCCTAAAAGAATCATGATAATAAACTTCTTCCTCCTTCTTGCCAGAAACTTTCCCATATCGGAATCAGTTTGAATGAAACCCATTTGTCCCGCTCCGGTTTTTTCCGTTGCCCTGGACCCTGCCACGAAGAGGCTTGTCATCTGGAGAAAGTATTTCCTTACCCTATCCGGGTCCTTAAGGGCATCAAAGATAACCTGTTCTCCGTTGATATTGAACACAGCTGCCGCCTTGTAGCCGGGTATTTCCTTCAGGTTCTCCACCAGTTTTTTGTAATTGAAGGCTATTTTAGTCTCCTTAGTTTGAGTTTTTATTTTTTTGATTTCCTCGGCCCTTACCTCTCTTTGTTCTAAGGCCCGAATTATTATGAACTCTAAGTTTTGGATTAAGTTTTCGTTTTCCTCAACCACTGCGTTTTCGTGAATAAATATGTTTACATTTTCCCAGGAGAAAATTTCCACAGCTGCCTCTAATCCTTCAAATTTATCCGTTTTAGCATAAATAAGTTTCCCCTCCCTGAAAGATAAAGTGCCCTTCTTGTTGTTCTCTTTAGAAACTATTTTAAGGGTGCATGTTTTCCTCTCCAGGAAAATCAGCTGGGATATGTCTATAATTGATACGTTCATTATTGTTTCGGTTTCATTTAGCACTTCCCTTATTGCTCCGATTAGCTCTCCGATGGTTATGGGTTTTTCAAGATATCTTATTGCTCCTCCTCTCTTTGCTTTTTCTTTAATGGGAGGAGAACCGTAGGCTGTCATTAGAATGAAGGGGACATGGGGGTATTTCCTGGCTACAATGGTAAGTAATTGAAGCCCGTCCATCCTTTCCATCCTTAGGTCAGATATGATAAGGTCCACGATGTTTCTTTCTATAAGCGCCAGGGCTTCCTCTGCGGAGGTGGAAACCATTAAATCAATTTCGTCAGAATATTTGCTCAGACCATCCTTCAGGCTAAAAAGGAAGTTTTTGTCGTCATCTACTATGAGAACCCTTTTTGTAAGCATTTTCTACTTATCCAATGCAATATCCCTGCCATTTTTAAAAAACCGGTTCAAGGCTTGATGTGCGGGAGAATTTTGAAGATGGCCATTTTGAATTATTCATTTTTGGCGGGTGGTTCAACCTGGACTCCCCATTTTTTCAATTTCCTTTTCAAAGTGGAGAGGGATATTCCCAAAGCCTTTGCTGTTCGGGATTTGTTTCCCTTATAAGCGTTTAAAACGGTTAGAACATAATTTCTTTCCATCTCAATAAGTCTCGGGAATTCTCCTTTCCGGTTCTGCAACCGCCGATTATTCTGGGTTTCTATCAGACTGTCCAGAGCCAGAGCATCACCATTTCCCAGGACAAAAGCTCGTTCTATTATGTTTTTTAGTTCCCTAACATTTCCTGGATATGAATAATTCATAAGCAAATTTCGAGTTTTCTGGTCAAGTAATTTTTCAGGGTCTCCTCCCATTTCTTTTATAAAAAAACGGGCAATGGGAACTATATCCTCCTTCCTTTCCCGTAGAGGAGGTATGTGAAATTTTAACACTGCAATTCTATAGTAAAGGTCTTTTCTGAATTCTCCTTTCCTCATTAATTCCTCAATGTTTTTATTGGTTGCGGTTATTATCCTGGCGTTTAACCGGATGTTTTTCTCTCCCCCAATTCTTCTGAAAGTTCTCGTGTCAAAAACCTGGAGCAATTTTGCCTGCATCCTTAAAGACATGTCCCCTATTTCATCCAGCAAAATTGTGCCCTCCCTTCCAATTTCAAAAAGTCCCTTTTTACTTCTGGCTGCTCCGGTAAAAGCTCCTTTTTCGAAACCGAAAAGCTCACTTTCTATTAATTCCTCTGGGATGGCAGCACAATTTATAGAAACAAAAGGTCTATTCTTGAAAGTGTGATAATGTATGATTTGAGCCAGAAGAGTTTTTCCTGTTCCGGTTTCTCCGCTTATGAAGACCGGGGTAAAAGGATATGCCGAAGCGAGCTTTATGAAATTCATCATGTCCGTAATGGCCTTAGAATTTCCCTTCAAGAGGGCCATGGTATCCCGAATTTTCCTGTTGTATTCCCCATAAGATTCGAGTTTTTGAAAATCGAGAGCCCTGTTTATTACGATTAATAATTCCTCAGGGTCTATGGGTTTTACTATATAATCGAAGGCTCCATCCTTTATTGCCTTGACCGCTCTTTTTATATCGGGATAGGCGGTTATAATTATAATCTTGGAATCCGGAGAATTTCTGGAAGCCCATCTGAGGAGTTCCTCACCTGTGGTATCCGGTAAATTCTGATCAATAATAACTACTTCGTAAAAATCCTTTGATAACCCCTGTTTTGCTGTAAATCCATCACAGAAGATCCTTACCGAGAAACCTCTCCTTTCCAGGAAATCCTTTACACTTTCGGCAAATCTACTGTCATCCTCAATGATGGCCAGGCTGGGAGTAGTCCCCTGATTCTTCATTTTTTCATTATTTTTAGGATTCCCCTAAACAGGGAGTGAAGAAAACCATGGGAGTGGGGAGTTCTGGTCAGGACGGCTGCGTTTAATCCATCCTTTATTCTCGCCCAGAATACATGCAGTCCCTTCTCCTTTACGAAAATAGAATTAGTGTTTTTCATGGAGTGGGTCAATTCCTTGAGGAGATTTATGATTTCCTTGCCCAGGGATTCGTTTTCCAGATATTTTTGCAATAATATGTTGCCTCTCTCGTCCATAAATACGAGCCCGATGTAATCCTTTATATTTTTGAGTGATTTGTTAATTATCCTGTATAGCAATTCTTCCTCGTTGGTTATGGTTATGTCTTCCAGTTCGAGGAGGTTTACTTCCGGTTCCTTAAGCAGTATGTCAAGGGCTTCATCTCCGTAGCGGTTTGCGTATTCCAGAGAATTTATGGAGGAGTCCCCGAAAAGGAGCTTTCCCCTTCCCAGCTCTCCCTCAAATATTACCCGTATCAATCCAGCATGGGTTCTCAGGGATAAAAAAGTTAGAAGCTCATCAAATTTTATTTTTAAACCCATGGCCCAGGGCAAAAATCAAAATCCTCCACCATTTTATATTATAACACCTATTACAATATGTAATATAATTTCCGTGAAAATCTGGATTCTATTTCTCTCCCCGATAGGGTTACCTGTAATTAGCAAAGAAACGGCCCCATTTACTCTTCCTAATGTAATCCTCCACTACTTTTTTCCCTTTCAGGGGATACCATATCATGTCGTGATAGAAAAAGGAACCGAACACGAATATGTAAACTAAGGGGGTGTGGAAGAAAAGCCACTGCAATCCCTTTAATGGACCAAACCAGAGTATGTCCCCAACCCGGCTTGCCAGGTTATCCCCTACCTGACAGTGGAAATTTATCCTTTCTATGTCCTCACCGATAATTTCTATTTCCTTAAGGTCCCCTACTCCAAGTCCCCTCTCGTGGGCTAAACGGATGAATTTTATGCTCATGGGGTCAAAACCCAAAATTTTTGCCTCCACAGCATCAATGGCAACGGAATCCGAGGAGGCTATGATGAGGTCCGCTTCGTGGGGCTGAAGGGTCCTTGGCCCTGGACCGCAGCCTATGTGGGTGGCGTCCATCAGGGTGAAGATTCCGGTGTGTATTTCCTTCTGGATGGTAAGAAGGTCCACTAAGGTCTCGTGAATCCATGTGTGGGTATAATGCCTTTTGGTGTTAAGAAGCCCTCCGAAGGCGTTTTTCATGGAGCCCGTAATTGTGGAGTATATATGGGTTTTTGCCGTAGGAAGGTGGATTATGTTCTTCCCAAAGAAGAATTCCGGTATGTATATTCCCTTTTTGTATATCCTGGGAAGGATCAGCATTTCCCCCTTGGGCTCGTATTTGACCCATCTCAGGTCCTTGAAGTTGTAGTAGACCGGAAGGTCGTATTTGGAGAAGATAACATCAAACTTGAGGAGTTTTTCCCCTTTGTAGGGATTGGTGACCACAGTGTTGTTTTCCACCACATGCAGGTCCCTATAGCCCCGTTTTTTAAGCGAAAGCACCGCTCCTTCTAACTGCCACGGAGTGGTGTTGGAGGAAGGGTAGACGAAGTGCCAGGATATGTTGGGCTTTATTATGGTGGGAGCTTCCTTTGAGAATTCCCTTTCTATTTCCGCCAGTTCAAAGGCCCTGTCTATGTCCTCAAGGACAGTCTCAGGGCTGGTTTTTAAAACTACTACTTTAGCCATATTTAAATTATATCAGAGTTTTTCCACCTTTTCCCTGAAACTTATTCCCATGGATTCCAGCTCTTCAAGGGCCGGCTGGTATATTTCCCTGCTTACAGGAATCATAACCCCCCTGGATTTTATTTCCCCGTCCAGAATCATCCTCACCCCAATGGCAGCAGGAAGGGAAACGGTCTGGGCGATGGAGGTTTCCTGTCCGTAAATTCCGAAATCCACCAGCAGGGATGTGTGTTTTTCCTTGGTTCCATCGGGAAATTCCGCCTCTATTTCATGAAGGAGAACATCCATGTCCCTTTCCCCACGGCGATATTGCATTTTTGACCAGAGAAGTTTTTCCAGAAGGTCTATGGGGGCTATTTCCCCTTCAGGGGTCCTTTCACCGCTCAGCAGCCCCATCCACCTTATTTTTTCAATTTCCTCCTCCCCGGCACCGTGCTTTTCCCTTAAAACCTTTTCCACATCCTGAGGGGATGTGCCCAGCAGGGAAGCGGTGTATTCAAGATAGGAGACTCCGCCAGGTCTCGCCTCCTGGGAGAGGAAGCCTGCCGAGGAAAGAACCGCCCAGAGTTTGGACCACCCGGGATACCTCAGGGTTCCCCGGAACATGGTTTCCGCATCCTCAATCCCGTAAAGTTTCATGTAAGGAAGCGAATCCCTGTTGGGATAGTATTCCAGGGCTCCCACCCCTTCAATCTCAATGGGCCAGTGATAGGTGAAGAGTTTTTCCCCGGGAACTTCCACAATTTTCCCATTTTCAAGATATCTTGCGGAATTTCTTCCCGCAAGGAGAACCCCCTTGGGGGACCATCCGAATTTGTATTTAAGGGGATTGTCCGCAGCCTCAGGGGCAGGAAGGGCACCGCAATAGGAACGGAAGGAGGTTATTTTTCCTCCCCTTTCCCTAATCCCGTCCATTATTCTCATGGCGGACATGTGGTCTATTCCTGGGTCAAGGCCTATTTCGTTGAGGAATACCAGATCCTTCTCCTTGGCCTCCTGGTCCAGGGCAGCCATTTCAGGCTTCACATAGGAGGTGGTAACCAAGTGCTTGCGGTATTTTAGGCATGTTTTTGCCACCTGAAGGTGGTAGGCGTAGGGGAGAAGGCTTACCACCACATCTGCCCACTGGACCAGCATGTCTAAGGCGCCCTGATTGTCCACGGTCCATGGGAAGGCCCTGCCCTTAGGGTGTCCCTTTATCAGGGCTTCGGCCTTGGAAACGGTCCTTGATGCCACCGTGACCTCAATTCCCTCGTGTTCTAAAAGATACCTGACCATGGGCCTTGAGACCAGACCCGCTCCTAAGATAAGAACTTTTTTCATGATTTCACCTCTTTTATAAGTATTTTTTAAGATATTGATAATCCGGGGTAAGTTCCCCACGATAAACAATCACCGCCCTTTTAAGCTCCGGAGGAAGAGCAAGCCTTTCAAAGGGCACTGTGTAGCTCGCCTCTGCCACTGCAGGTATGAACTTTTTTAGAACGCTGCTGAAATGGAGGGAGGATTCCTTGGGAAGTTCCGAGGGGAGAATGTCCACCGCCAGGATTAGAGGACCCTTACCGGTAAATTCTCTTAGGGCTTCCTGCCTGTCCACATGGTAAAGGAAAACCGGCTCGTCCGGTTCCGTGCACTTTACAGTAGCCTCCACCGCCCCTTCAATGTCGCAGCTTATGTCCCCTATGACCTTAAGTTTTGCTTCTTTAGAATAAAGCTCCCTTAACTGCTCCTTCGTGACCAGCCTTGGATATCTGGAGTCCCAGTATATGGCGTTTATGAGAACGGTAAGATAGGGAAGATACTTGGAGAAGACGCCCCTGTATTTTTCCGGGTGCTGATAATAGTCCTGAAGTTCAAATTTCCCTTCTAAGGGCTCAACCATGTGCCATTCCTTAAAAACTACCTTGTATATGGTTTTGTTGTCCCCCTTGAGGGCATGGAGCTCCTCAGGCTGAACCTCCCTGGTGGGAAGAAGGTCTATTATCTCCTGGGCTCCCTTTGAAACGTTGCCATAACCTGCGATTCCTATTACAAAGGGAAGGAGCTCCCCGTCAATTCCTCTCTCCTGAATTTCCCTTCCCACCGAAGCGATTTCCCTTTTTGCCTCCTCTAAGGAGGAATACTGATATGCCTGTTTTATCCTTGAAAACGGGGTCTCCAGGCCTTCGGCCTGGAGCCTTTTTCCCAGGGCCCAGAGGGTATCTATGGCCCCGGCGTATCCCGCAAAGGTCCCGAAGAATATTAGCCTTCTTCCCCTATCGTCCACAATTCTTTCGTAATCTATAAGGGTGTCCCCAAGCTCAAGGAGCCTGCGGAGCATGGGCATGTTGTAAGGCTGGCCCTTTATGGTATGGGAAAAATACATGTATACCTTCTGGGGAAGGAGTTTTGAGGGAGGGATTTCCTTAACCCCCAGGATTATGTCCGCCCCGGACAGGTCCTCGCTCAGAATAGCCCCGGCCTTCCGGTATTCCTCGTCGGGAAAAACCCTGATGGGGGAAGGTTCCACCATAATTTTGTATCCCCTTTCCACCAGCTCCCTCACATCCTGAGGAACCAGGGGAGTTCTTCTTTCCCAGCGGCTCTTATCTTCTTTCCTTATCCCTATCATTTGGCCCTCCTTTAAAAATTGGGATAATCAGATTAACAGAGGAGGAGGAAGATAGTCAAGGAATGTTAACTTTCAATTCCCCCAGCGATAGGCGATTTTCAGGAGAAATATGTTATCCCCGGGAGCCTTTATCATGTCCACGAAATCCCTTCCAAGGTCCAGAATTCCGGTGTTGGCGTAATCCATCCTGTTCTGGGTCCAGACTAAGTAAAGGACTGAGCCCGGCCTATATTCCCACCGCAGAACCACCGTTCCCCTCATGGAGCGTATGTTGAAGTCAGGATTGAAGAAGGAAAAGGGCTGAGCAGGACCCTCTCCGTCGGGATCAACCGTGTATACTCCGTTGTTGCAGGATATGGTGGAATTTCCCTCCCCGTAAATATTAAAGTCATAGGACCTTGCCTTGGCCAGTTCCTTGAACCTTGAATAATCGCCGCTGGCAATGAAGGGCTGGAGATAGGCCTGGAGGCTTAGCCGCGGGGTAAAACTCCAGTTTATCCTTATGGAACTGGAGATGGTGTGCTGAACTATGTCCGCAAAAACATACCTGGCCCCGTAGGTTGGTGAAGTTGGGTCCTCAACTCTGGTTACCCACTGGGAAATGGAATAGCGATACATATACTCGGGACCTAAGCTTATGCTCAGGTTGGAGGCCGGTTTCAGTTTGAGAATAAGCCCAATTCCCACGCTCTTTTCCCCTCCCTTTATTTTGATTAACTTCCCCTCTAAGGTAATCACTATTTTTTTGCTCCTGTCGGTCCACAGGCCCCCCTCCATGAAAAGGCCTTCCGGACTGAGGGCTAAAGGTCCACCCCTGGTGAGGTCACGGTCATAGGTTTGGGCTTTGTATCCTATGGAGATCTGGGTCCCCCAGAAATTATTAAATTTTCCCTGGAAAAACAGGAAGCTCATGTTGCTGAGGATGTTGCCTCCGAAATCATAGTCCAGGGCAAGACCAGTGGCTAAGAACTTCAAGCGGAAAATTTTCCCCGGTTTTGTCCACAGGTATCCTCCTATAGACTGGAGATGTATCACATCACCCCTGAACTGGAAACCTAAGTCGTTTATCTCAAATCCCGGGGAGATGGCCCCTGCGGAAAAACCGAAAATCCAGTTCCCCCGTTCTTTATTAAGGGTAAACCTGCCGGCCCATCCGGAAAGGGAGGTGGCCTCTGGGTCAAGGTGGAGATGGGAGGCATCGGGCCTCTGGAAGTAGTGAAGGGGGGAGTGCTGCAGGGAAAAGATGTAATCCTTTTCCCCCTCAACCCTGCTTGCCCCGAACCAGCCTGCAGCCACCCATTTCTTTTCCCTGTCCAGAAAACTCCATCCGTCTATCCCGAAAACTAAGGCATCCTTGGCGAGGATGGAACTTAGCGAAGGATCATTGATATTGCGAAAGACCGATGTGGCTATAAATCCCAGTCCCTGTCTTCCCCCGTTGAACTCCTTTTGCAGCCTGGAAACCCCGTAAAAGCTCATGGGTTCAACCTCCTGCCTTTCCTCCTGTCCCTGGTTTATAACCTCCGCATATTCTTTAGAAGTAAGGGCAAAGAGAGTTCCTAAATTCCATCCCTCCCCCACTTTGCCCGTTATTTTTGCTGCTCCTAAGATGGTAGTCCTGTCAGGGATTTTTGTGTATTGGCCCCGAGCCCTTCCATGAGGTGGGGCCCCTATTCTCCTGCTGTAGAAGAATTCCGGATCCCCCCAGTTTATGTTCATTCCCATGGAAACCCCACCCTGCCCAAAATCAAATATGCTGGAGCCCTCAATGAAAAATGGCCTTTTTTCCTCGTAATAGGTTTCATAGGCTGTTAGGTTAACCACCGCCGGGTCCACCTCCACCTGTCCGAAATCAGGGTTTACGGTGGCGGTGAGGGTGAGGTTGGATTTCAGGCCGAATTTGAAGTCTGCTCCTGCATTCCCGTAATAACTGTGACCCGTAGCAAAGGGATTTCCTTCCTCCTTGGGGGAAAATTTGACATCCCCCACTATGTAGGGAACCGCTTCTGCCAAGGGTTTGGGCTTTATCCCCTCTATCCCTACCAGTTTGGCGAACCTGGAAACGTAGACGCTAAACCTGTCCTTTCGGGGAATCCATACGAAACTGTCTTCCTCGTTTTTTCTTATGATTTTTCGTTCAAAATTTACCCCCCATACATATTTTTCCCTCTTCTGGAACCTGAGCTGGCTGAAGGGAATTTTCATTTCCACGCACCAGCCTTTGTTATCCCTTTTCACCGCCCAGTCCCATACCCCGTCCCAGGAGTAACTGTTCCAGCTGTCGTTGAAAAGCTGAGCGTCCCTTATGGAGCCCGCAGGGTTTACCATAAAGAGATAACCGCTTCGGCGGTCAAAATAGGGATCCACGGCAAAGGTAAACCAGTCGGAATCCAGTCTGGCATCCCTTCGTCCCAGTCTTCCCACTATTTTCTCAGGATGCGAGTCGTAAAGCCTTGCTGCCACATAAAGGGCATTGTCGTCGTAGGCTACCCAGACCTGGGTTTTCTCTGTGGGTTTTCCCCCGTCCTTGGGTTCCAGCATAACGAAATCCTCCACCGGGGGGTTTTTCCACACCCTCTCGTTTAAAACCCCATCTATTTTTATTTTTTCGTGAGTTCTGTAAGCTCTTACTATTTTTTCCCTGGTCTTTTTTCCCTCGGCCTTTCCCATGAGCAGAGCCGGTATGAGAAGAAGGAGTATCAGCGCCCTTTTCATCATCTTTTGCCTCCTGAGTTCTATTTTTTCAGGTATTTATACGCAGGAAATGATCTTTGGTTTTACCGGAAGGTGCCTATTCCCTTGACAAGCCTTTGTCTTCTCCTATAATATGAATTATCCAAAGAAATTTAGGAGGAGACTATGATCAAAGCAGACATCCTCAAAAGGATAGTTAAAGATTCTTTTTTGACTAAAACCCAGGCCAGGGAAGTTCTTAATATTATTCTTGAGGAAATAGGCGACGCCCTGGCCAGGGGGGAGAAAGTCACCTTTGTGGGTTTTGGAACTTTCAGGGTTGTAGAAAGACCTGCCCGCAAGGGAAGAAACCCGAGAACCGGCAAAACCATTGAAATACCGGCCAAAAAAGTGGTAAAATTTATTCCTGGAAAGGCTCTAAAGGAGAGGATTAATAAATAGGCGCGTAGCTCAGTGGGAGAGCACTTGCTTGACGCGCAAGGGGTCGGCGGTTCAATCCCGCCCGCGCCTATTTTTTATTTATTATGAAAATAAAGATCGGAGAGAAAATAATAGAAAAACAGCCTCAGCCATCTGAGTCCTTTATGGACCTGTGGCGGGAAATCAATCCCCACAAGCCCTATCCCGTGGCGGTGAAGGTTGACGGCCAGGTGAAAGATATAAGGGAAAGGGCAGAAGGGAATGAGGCCGAGTTCCTTTTCCATGAAGATGAGGCCCTTCCTGTGCTTCGCCACAGTGCCTCCCACCTTATGGCCCAGGCAGTTCTTCAGCTTTACCCTGAAACCAAGATAGGCGTAGGCCCTGCCATAGAAAACGGGTTCTATTACGACTTCTACCGCAGCGAGCCCTTCACCCCCGAGGACCTGGAGAAGATAGAAAAAAGAATGAGGGAAATTGCTGCCCAGGACCTGGAGATTCGCAGGGAAATATGGCCCAGGCAAAAGGCCATAGACTACTTCAGGGAAAGGGGACAGAAGTTCAAGCTGGAATTAATTGAGGAGAAGACCCAGGGGGATGTGTCCGTTTACATTCAGGGGGATTTTGTGGACCTTTGCCGGGGTCCCCATGTTCCATCCACCGGCTACATTAAACATTTCAAACTCCTCTCGGTCTCCGCAGCCTACTGGAAGGGGGATGAGAATCGGGAAAGCATGCAGAGAATTTACGGAACCGCCTTTTTCACCGCCGAAGACCTCGAGAATTACCTGAACTTCCTGGAGGAGGCCAAGAAAAGGGACCACCGTCGCTTGGGGAAGGAGCTGGAACTTTACTTGGTAAGCGAGGAAATAGGCCCCGGCCTTATCCTCTGGCTTCCCAAGGGAAGCGTGGTGAGAAACATAATAGAGAGCTACTGGAAGCAGGAGCACGTAAAGAGGGGCTACCAGCTGGTTTACACCCCTCACATAGCGGACATTGGACTGTGGAAGACCAGCGGTCACCTGGAGTTTTACCGGGAGAACATGTTTCCTCCCATGGTGAAGGACAATGTTGAATACCAGCTTAAGCCCATGAACTGCCCCTTCCACATCGTCATGTTCAAGAGCAAACTCCGCTCCTACAGGGATCTTCCCGTCCGCTGGGCAGAACTCGGCACCGTTTACCGTTACGAAAGGAGCGGAGTGCTCCACGGGCTTTTAAGGGTGAGGGGATTTACCCAGGACGATGCCCATATTTTCTGCACCCCTGAACAGATGGAAGAGGAGATTCTCTCCACTCTTTTCTTCGCTAAGGACATGCTTTCCGCCTTCGGATTTGAGGATTACGAGATTTACCTATCCACCAGACCAGACAAATTCGTGGGAACCGAGCAGATGTGGGACAGGGCAGAGGGGGCCCTTAAAAAGGCCCTGGACCGTTCGGGTCTTAACTATGAAATAGACCCTGGCGAAGGGGTTTTCTACGGCCCTAAAATTGACATAAAAATAAAGGATGTTCTCGGAAGGACCTGGCAGTGTTCCACCATCCAGGTGGATTTTAACCTTCCCCAGAGGTTCGGCCTTTATTATGTGGGAGAGGACGGAGCTCATCATACTCCCATAATGATTCACAGAGCACTGCTTGGCTCTATTGAGAGGTTCTTCGGGGTTTTAATTGAGCATTATGCCGGTGCCTTTCCCCTCTGGCTTGCCCCGGTTCAGGTGAGGGTTCTTCCCATAACTGACAGAAACCACGGATACGCCAAGAAGATAGTTGAGGCTCTCGTGGGGAGGGGCCTCAGGGCAGAGGCCGACCTTCGCAGCGAAAAACTGGGCTACAAGATAAGGGAAGGCCAGGTTCAGAAAATTCCCTATCTCCTTATAGTGGGAGACAGAGAGGAAAGGGAAGGAAAAGTGGCTCTCAGGATAAGAGGCAAGGGGGATGTTGGAGCGGTAGGTTTGGAGGAATTCCTTTCCATGGCCCTGGAAAAAATAAAAAATAAATCCACTGAACTTTAAAGAGGGAGGATTTGAGACGAAGATATTACAAGAGGGAATTTGTAAAGAAAAAAAGGCCACACAGGATTAACGAGGAAATAAGGGCAAATACGGTGAGGGTAATAGGAGAGGACAAAAAACAGATTGGCATCATGTCCCTGAGGGAAGCCTTAGCCTTAGCTCAGGAGGCTGGGCTGGATCTGGTGGAAATTGCCCCCCAGGCCAGCCCCCCGGTGGTCAGGATAATGGATTACGGGAAGTTCCTTTACGAGGAGCAGAAAAAACAGCACGAGGCCAAGAAAAGACAGAAGCAAACCAAGGTCAAGGAAATCCAGGTAAGACCAAAAATTGACCAGCATGATCTGGATGTGAAACTCAAAAAAGCCAGAGAATTCCTTGAGGAGGGAAACAAAGTAAGGGTTCGCCTGAGGCTCAGGGGAAGGGAGATGGGGAAACCCGAACTGGTGACTTCCCTAGTGGAAAGGATAAAGGAAAAACTTCAGGATATAGCCGAGATAGAGTCTCCCATGAAGGTGGAGGGGAGAATAGGGGTTATGGTTCTCGGCCCCAAAAGACAGAAGAAAGGAGGAGGAAAAAATGCCAAAACTGAAGACTAAAAGGTCAGCAGCTAAAAGATTCAAGATAACCGGTAGCGGGAAAATCATGAGAAGGAAGGCCTACAAGAGCCACCTTCTCACCAAAAAAACCAGGAAAAGGAAAAGGAACCTAAGGAAACCTGCCCTGGTTTTCAAAGGAGAAGTAAAGAGCATAAGAAGGCTTCTTGGAATTTAAGGAGGTAAGTCATGAGGGTAAAGAGAGGACCCAAAAGGAAGAACCGCAGGAAAAAGATACTTTCCATGACCAAAGGATACTGGGGAGCTAAACACAGGCTTTACAGAACCGCCAAGGAGGCCATGGAAAAGGCCTTAGTGGATGCCTATCAGGGGAGGAAACAGAAGAAAAGGGACATGAGAAGACTCTGGATCGTCAGGATAAACGCAGCGGTAAGGTCCCATGGGATTTCCTACAGCCGTTTCATGGAAGGGCTCAGAAAAAAGGGGATAGCTCTTAACCGCAAGTCCCTGGCAGAGATGGCAGTCAGGGCTCCCCAGGAGTTTTCCCTTCTGGTGGAGGCGGTAAAGGATGCCGGATGAGATAGAGGAAATCCAGCAGGCTCTTGAAAAGGCAGCAAGGGAGATAAAAACTCCCCAGGACCTGCAGAGGTTCAAGGAGGAGTTTTTAAGCAGAAAGAAGGGGAGAATAACTTCGCTTTTTAAAAGAATAGGTAGCCTCCCTCCCGGGGAGCGCTCCAGTTTCGGGAAGCGGGTTAACCAGTTAAGGGCGCTTGCAGAGAGGCTTTATACGGAAGCGGAGGAGAATCTTAGAGAAGGAAGGTGGAAGCAGCAGCTTCAAAGGGCAATCCCTGACCCTACGCTTCCTGGTTTTTATAAAAAAATTCCTCCCCTTCACCCCATTTCCGAAATAACCCACCTCATAGAGGAAATTTTCCTCAGGATGGGATATGACATAGAGGACGGTCCAGAAGTGGAGAGCGAATACTACAACTTTGACGCCCTTAACATTCCTCCCCATCATCCTGCCCGCCAGGAACAGGATACCTTTTTCTTAGAGCAGGGACTGATTTTAAGAACCCACACCTCCCCGGTTCAGATAAGGGCCATGAGGAGAAGAAAACCTCCCATAAGGATAATAGTTCCCGGCAGGGTTTACCGCCGGGACGAAGCTGACCCCACCCATACCCCCATGTTCTACCAGATTGAAGGCTTAGTGGTGGACCGGGGCATAAGCTTTGCCCACCTTAAGGGAACCTTGGAGACTTTCCTGAAGACCCTTTTTGGGGAGGAAACTAAGGTGAGGTTCAGGCCATCCTATTTTCCCTTCACAGAGCCCTCTGCCGAGGTGGACATTTCCTGTCCTGTTTGCGGTGGAACGGATCCCCATTGCAGCGTCTGTGGAGGAGCGGGCTGGATAGAAATCCTGGGATCAGGGATGGTCCATCCCCAGGTGCTTAGAGCCGGTGGTGTTGACCCTGAGGAATATTCCGGCTTTGCCTTTGGTTTGGGGGTGGACAGGATATCCATGCTCTGGAGGGGAATATCCGACATAAGGAATCATTACTGGAACAGGCTTGATTTTCTGGAGCAGATGAAATGAGGGTATCTATCAACTGGCTCAGGGAATACATCGATCTGAGGCTTAAAAGGGAGGAACTTGAGGGGCTTTTCTCCTCCATGGGTTTTCCCCCTGAGGAAATAATCGATTGGGGGGATGACCTTATTTTTGACCTGGAGGTTACCCCCAACAGGCCAGATTGCCTCTCCCATTACGGAATAGCCAGGGAGGCTTCGGTATTTCTGGATCTTCCCCTCAGGAAGATAGAGTTTTCTTTAAAGGAATCGGACGAGAAGGCTAATTTCCCCATAGAAATAAGGGAAAGGAGCCTCTGCCCAAAATATGTGGCAAGAATAGTGGAAGGGGTGGAAGTTGGCCCTTCTCCAGATTGGCTGGTGGAGAAACTGGAGAAGATGGGGCTTCAGAGCATAAACTCCGTTGTTGACCTTTCCAATTTCCTCCTCTATACCATAGGTCATCCCACCCATGTCTTTGACTTAGACAAACTTGAAGGAGGGATAATAGTAAGAAGGGCAGAGCAGGGGGAGAAGCTGCTGTGCTTGGACGGTGAGGAAAGGGAGCTCAGCGAAGAGGACCTGATTATCGCAGACCATCGGAGGCCTGTTGCCATAGCAGGAGTTATTGGAGGGGAGGCGAGCGGTGTGGATTTTTCCACAAGGAGGGTCCTCATTGAATCCGCCTATTTTGATCCGGTTACTGTAAGAAAGACCTCCAGAAGATTCGCCCTTACCACCGATGCCTCCTACAGGTTTGAAAGGGGAGCGGATCCCATGATTCAGGAGTTCGCCGCCGATTATCTGGCCTACCTGATAAGCCAGGTGGCCGGGGGAAGGGTTTTAAAAGGAAGGCTGGTGGCCGGTGGCTGGAAGGAGGAGCGTAAGATAAGAACCAGTTTTAGCTTCATAAATTCCAGAATAGGCCAGGAAGTGGAAAGGGAGTTCATCCAGAAAAAACTCATATCCCTTGGAGCCGTTGTGAGGGTAGAGGGAGATACCCTGGAGGTAATTCCCCCTTCCTGGAGGAGGGACCTTTCCATTCCCGAGGACTTGGTAGAAGAGGTGGCAAGGTTTTTAGGATACGGTGCCATAAAGGGAAAACTTCCTCCCGTGGAAATGCCCCAGGGTCTAAAGACCCCTCAAAGGGATCTTCTCTGGAGGATAAGAAATTACTTGGCAGGGCTTGGATACAGCGAGGCCATGACCTATATATGGACCAGCATTCAGGCTGACGAATTTAGCGGCGGCAGAGGCGTTCCCCTGAGGATAAAAAATCCGGTGGACAAAGAAATGCCCCTTCTTCGCCGTTCCATTATCCTTACCCTTCTGGATTCGGTTTCCCTCAATTTGAGGATGGGAAGAAAGGGGGCTCGGCTTTTTGAAGTGGGAAGGGTTTACTGGTGGGAGGGGGAGGCGAAGGAGGAGAAGCGCCTTGCAATAGTGGAGGCAGGGGAAATAAAGGGAAGAACCTGGGAGGAAGGGCCAAGGGAAGCTTCCTATTACTCCCTTAAGGGGACTGTGGAAGCTCTTCTTGATAGGTTTTCTCTGAGGCCCAATTTCACCCTGGCATCCCATCCCCTCTTTGAGGATGGATTTTCCCTCTCCTGGGAAGGGTTGAACTTAGGGGTGGTGAAAAAACAGGTTCTGGAGCTTTACGAAATTGAGGTCCCTGTCTTTGCTGCGGAAATTCCCCTATCCCTGTTTCCCATGGAAATAAGAAGGGAATATGAGGACTTAGCCAAATATCCCTATGTAAGAAGGGACATATCCATGACCTTCCCCGAGCAAGTTAAATTCCAGGATGTGGAGAGGGCTCTGGCCTCCCTTTCCATTCCAATCCTGAGGAATTTCCGGCTTATAGACCTTTATCAGGGAAAAGGAATAGCCCCTGGGAGAAAGAGCATGACCTTTTCCCTTGAGTTCAGAGCCGGGGACAGGACCCTGACCTCTGAGGAAGTGGACCAGCAGGTAAAGAGAATAATCGCTGCCCTTGAAAGGGAGCTTTCCGGGGAGCTCAGAAAATGAGCGATGTATGGGAGAAGCTGGAGTTGCTAAGGGAGAAGATAAGGGAGGTTAAAGCGGAGAGGGAAGGGGCTAAGGAAAAAATTGCTGCTTTAGAAAGGGAGAACCAGGGCTTGCGGAGAAAGCTCTCCCTTGCTGAGGAAAGGATAAGGGAAATTATAAAGATGATTGACAGGGAGCTGGGAAATGGCTGAACTCCGGGTGGAAATCCTCGGCCAGCGTATGGTGGTCTCTTCCCCTAAGGGGGAGGAATACCTGAGGGAAATAGTGGAGTTCGTGAAAAAAAGGCTCGCTCGGCACACATCCAGGCATCCCGATAGTCTAAAGGCAGCCATTTCCGCCTGTTTGGAGCTTGCCTTTGAGGTGTATAATCTTAAAGAAGAGAATATAAAGTTTAAGGAGGAGTTAGGAAGGAGGATAGAAAATATCCTGAGGGAAATAGAAGATGAGAAATAATCCCTGCGGTGCCGGTGATGGTCTGGGAACCCTTGAGCCAACAAGAGTTCACTTGGGGCCGAAGTTCCCCTGTGGTGAGCATGCCCCTGCGTGGGGAAGCCTGAAACAGGGGACAAGCCCCATGCTGTTTGCATGCGGGTTCATGAGGCCCTACCACACCGCATCGCGGGGCTGATCCCCCTTCCCTCCTCCTTTTAAAGGAGGTTAGCCATGGCAGTATATATAGCAGCAGCCCTCGGTGGGCTTTTATTGGGATTTCTGGTTGCTTTTTTCCTGAGGAAGGTGTTTTTTTCAGGAGCCTATAAAAAGGCCCAGGAGATTCTGAAAGAAGCTGAGGATGAGAGGGAGAAAATTCTAAGGGACGCCAAGAGGGAAGCTGAAAGGTTAAAAAGGGAAGGAGCCCTCGAGGCCAAGGAGAGGTTCATAAAATACAAGACCGACTACGAAAGGCAGATGAGGGGAAAGAGGGAGAAGCTGGAAAGGGACGAGAAGCGCCTGTTGAGGAAAGAGGAGAGCCTCAAATCCATGGAAGCGGTTCTTAGGGAAAAGGAAAGGGAGCTTCGTCGCCGGCAGAACGAGGTGGCCCAGAGGGAATACGACCTTAAGGACAGGGAGAAGGAACTGGAACAACTCAAGCAGGAGGCCGAGAAGAAACTTGAAGAAATAGCAGGAATGACTAAGGATGAGGCGAAACAGGAGATACTGAAGAAGGTGGAGGCGGACATAACCCAGGAAAAGGCTAAATTGATAAGGGAATTTAAGGAAGGATTGGAAAGAGATAAGGAACGGATGGCCAGGGAAATCATAGCCAGAGCCATCCAATCCTCAGCTGCGGATGCGGTAACCGAATCCACGGTCACTGTGGTGGAGATACCCTCTGACGACATGAAGGGCAGGATAATAGGAAGGGAAGGGAGGAACATAAGGGCCTTGGAGATGGCCACCGAGGTGGACTTCATAGTTGACGATACCCCTGAAGCCATAATCCTTTCCAGTTTTGATCCCCTCAAAAGGGAGATTGCAAAACTGGCGGTCCAGAAACTGGTGGCAGACGGAAGAATACACCCTGCCAGGATTGAGGAAGTGGTGGAGAGGGTGAAGGAGGAGATGGACGAGCACATAAGGAAAATAGGTCACGAGGTGGTGGAGGAGTTAGGCATAAAGAACCTTCACCCTGAGCTGGAATACTACATAGGAAAGCTCAAGTTCAGAACCTCCTTTGGTCAGAACGCCCTGAACCATTCCAAGGAGGTGGCCCTGATGGCGGCCCACATGGCAAGGGAAATAGGGGCAAGGGTGGATGTGGCGCTTCGGGCAGGGCTTCTTCACGATGTGGGTAAGGCCATAGACAGGGATTACAATCAGTCCCATGTTGAACTTTCGGTGATGCTGGCAAGGAAATACGGCGAGAGCGAGGAGGTGATTCAGGCTATAGCATCCCATCACGACGAAATGAACTTCCCCTCGGTGGAGGCCGTCCTCGTCCAGGCCGCCGATACCCTATCTGCAGCAAGGCCAGGGGCAAGGCGGGAGCTTTTAGAGCACTACATTAAGAGAATAGAAACCCTTGAAAAATTAGCCTCGGAATTTGAGGGGGTGGCCAAGGCCTTTGCCCTTCAGGCAGGAAGAGAGATAAGGGTTATAGTCCAGAGCGACAAGGTCTCCGACGACGATGCCTATATTCTTTCCTACGAAATTGCAAGGAAAATAGAGAAGGAGCTGACCTATCCGGGCCAGATTAAGGTTACCGTCATAAGGGAGGTAAGGGCCGTTGAGTATTCCAAATAGGTTCAGGGTCCTGTTTTTCGGGGATGTTTACGCTGCCCCGGGAAGAAGGGCTATATTTGACCACATTGAGAAGCTAAAAAGGGAACTCGCCCCTGACCTTATAGTTATGAACGGGGAGAATGTGGCCGGAGGATTTGGAATAACAAAGAGGATGGCATCCTCCTTCTTCAGGGTGGGGGTGGATGTCATAACCTCTGGAAATCACATCTGGGACAGGCCTGAGTCTGTTGAAAGCCTTGAGGACCCCAGGGTTCTTCGCCCTGCCAATTATCCTCCCCAAAACCCGGGGAGCGGGGTTTATAGGATAAAAAGGGAAGACGGAGTGGGAATTGCGGTGATTAACCTTCAGGGAAGGGTTTTCATGGACCCCATTGATTGTCCCTTCAGGACCCTTGATGCCATTTTGGAGGACCTTGGGGAGGAATATCCTGTAAGGCTCCTTGATTTTCACGCAGAGGCCACCGCGGAGAAAAAGGCCATGCTCTTTTATGCCAAGGGAAGGTTATCTGCCATAATTGGCACCCACACCCATGTTCAGACCGCCGACGAACAGATCTTGGACGGGACCGCCTACATAACCGATGCAGGAATGGTGGGAATCCCGGACTCAGTCATTGGGGTAAAGCCCGAAGGGGCCATAAAAAGGCTCCTCTTGGGAAGGGCACAGAGGTTTGAACCGCAGAAGGAAGGGGAGGTTCACATATGTGGGGTAGTGGTGGACATAGACCCCTCCAGCGGCAAAGCCCTTTCCATAAAAAGGCTCAGGGAAAATTTCCCTTCGGCGCAGAGCTCAGGGTATTAACCTATTTTCGGCCGACAAGCAGGGAAAGCCCACATTCCCTGTCCCGTTTTTCGGGATAGTGTATTTCGGGTCTGTCCCCAATTTTAAATTTCGCCAATTTTCGAATTTTCTTTCACCTTCCCATTTTCGGGTCTGTCCCCAATTTTGGGGCAAGGCAGAGGTGATGGTCCAAAGGAGGCGGGAAAAGGAAAATGATTTAATAATATCCCCCCCTCTCTTTCCCATAGGTGGCCATAGTTCGCGGGGAGAAATTAAGGCATGAAAATTTTGTTTATCTCTTCCGGAGAAAGGTATCTCCATTTTCCCTTGGGAAGGCCCTGGAGACGGAGACCTCCTATGCTTTCCCGATAAAGGTAAACAACCCTGTAGCCGAAGTGCAAAAAGAACCTTTTAACCACCCTCTTCATTCCCTCGTGGAGGGTTATCCTGTATTTCCTGGTGGAAAGTTTTTCCAGGTAATCCGGAACAACGAGTTTGCCATCCAATACTGCCCCCTTTTTCATTTTCTCCAAGTCCCCGGGCAAAACTTCCTGGTTGGTTTTCACTAAATAGGTCTTTTTTATCCCGAATCTGGGATGCATTATCCGGTTTGCCAGTTCCCCATCGTTGGTCAGGATAAGCAGGCCTTCAGTATCCTTGTCCAGTCTTCCCACGGGATATACCCTCTCCTTTACCCCCTTAAGCAGGTCCAGCACGGTTTTCTCCCCAAACTGGGAGCGGGTGGAGGAAACATATCCTGCAGGCTTATTCATCATTATGTAAACCTTTCTCTGGAGCTTCAGGGGTTTTCCGTCCACTGAGATCTGTTGTTTTTCCGGAAAAACCCTCTCCCCCACCCTGGCCACCCTGCCGTCCACAAGAACCCTTCCCTGCCTCACCAGTTCCTCCGCCTTTCTCCTGGAGCACAGCCCGGACTCTGCAATGACCTTCTGGATTTTCTCTCCCCCTTTCATTTCACCTTTACCCAGATAGAACGGGAAGCCCTGTTTCCGGCAAAATCTTCGGCTTCAACGGTAAGAAGGTTCTTTCCTTTTTTGAAATGAAGTTTCCCAAAGGCCAAACCCGCATCATAATCGTATTCAGGTATTATTTCCTTTTTCCCGACCCTGAAGTATATCTTCTCCGGGTTTACCCCGCTTCCCTGGTCCTTTATTCTTACACTCACCATCCCCTTACTTATCCTTATTCTTCCTATCCTCGGCGGAAGAACATCCTTAGCAACAACGAAAACCCCGAGAAGTTTAGTATCGGCAAAGGCCCATCCCTTCCTGAAGACCGGTTTTATGTAAGTCCAGCCCCTGGAAAATTTCCTGTAAATCCCCACTTTCCCATCATACTCCTTCTCCTCCAGGGGAAAGGAAACCTTAAGCGGTATTTTGAGCAAAGCCTCCAGGGGGGTTATGAGGAAAAAGGAGGAGATGGGCTGAAGGTCCGGGGGAAGTTTTAAGGGTGGGATTCTGGATACCCTGGGGGAGGCCAGGCCGGGGAATCCCGCCTTGTATTCAATTTTTATTCCCTCCCTGGGTGACTTTACCGGAAAGGAAAATCCCTGGGATACAAGATGGAGCTCCTTTCCAGGGGTGGCCACGGCGAAGCATTCCCCGTCGCAGAAAAGGGGGGAAAGGAGTTTATCTCCGGGAAAATAAACCTTTTCCCAGCCTATGTGTTCCTCAATCCTTTCAGGTTCAAGGGTCTCCTCTCCCTCAAGCACCTGCCCCTGATACATGACTATCCAGGGGGATAGAAAACCCTGGTATTTGGCCCTGAACCGGTAGTGAAAATTTCCCTGGGGAATTTTCTTTACCCTTTCCCATTTTCCCTTTTGGAAAATCTGCAGACAGCACCGGCCCTTAAATTCTTCCGAGGTGGGAGGAGGAAGGTAATGAAATTTTAGTTTCACTGCTGTAGCCTGGCCCTTGCGGTTTTTCCCCACAATCACTAATTGATGCTGCCCCTCTTTTATACAT
>JALXBI010000115.1 GCA_026991555.1 Candidatus Aminicenantota bacterium | reverse complement strand
GTAGGGCAGTTCGTCGGCGAGGTGGGTGAAGATGTGGTAGTGGGCGGAGGGGAATTTGATGTATGTGCGGGCGACTCTGGCCATGGGGGAATTATACCAGAAAGGGGTCTGTCCCTAAATAACTATTGGAAGAATTAAAGGAAGGAGGAAGAGGGAGTGGAGAATTCTTTTATTTTCTCAGGAGGGCCCTGGGCTATGAGGTAGCCTCCTTTATCGCCCCCCTCGGGTCCCAGCTCTAAAATCCAGTGGCACCTCCTTACGAAGTCCATGTTGTGTTCTATCACAATGAAGGTGTTTCCTTCGGCAAGGAGCCTGGATATGGCGGAAAGGAGTTTTTCTATGTCCTGGGCGTGAAGCCCTGAGGTGGGCTCATCCATGAGAAAAAGGGTTCCTCCCTTGCCCTCCTTGAAGGCCTGGGCAAGTTTGAGCCTCTGGGCCTCCCCTACAGAAAGGGTGGAAAGGGGCTGGCCAAGTTTCAAATATCCAAGACCCAGTTCCGCCAAGGGATACAGGGACCGCAAAACTTCCCCTTCCTCCCTGAAAAGTTCCAGGGCCTGAAAAACCGTAAGTTCCAGAACTTCTGCAATGTTCTTTCCCTTATATCTGACCTTCAGGATTTCATCCTTGTACCTCCTTCCCCCGCACTGGTGGCACTTCACATACACATCCTCCATGAAATACATCTCCACCTTTATCCATCCTGCCCCACTGCAAACAGGACACCTTCCCAAGGGAGAATTGAAGGAGAAATGCCCAGGGGTAAATCCCATTTTTTTCGCCTCCGGCGTGGAGGCAAAAGCCTTCCTTATAGGGTCAAAGGCCTTCATAAAGGTGGCGGGAATTGCCCTTGGAGAGCGGGGTATGGAGTGCTGGGAAACCATAACCGCTTCCCTGAAGGAAGGGGGAAGGTCAATCCTTTCAAAATCCCTACCCGCCTTAGCCTCCCCCTTTATCCCCCTGTAAAGGACCTCGTAAAGGAGGGTGGATTTTCCTGCTCCGGAAACACCAATTATGCAGTTGAGGGAGCCCCAGCGAAAGGAAGCATCTACGCTTTTCAGGTTAAATTTCCGCCCTCCCCTTACCTCAATCCATTCCCCCTTGTGGAAATCCTTTATTTCGGGAAACTGAATCTCCCCCTTAAGGTATTTCCCGGTGGGAGTTTGGGAACTTCTTAAACCCTCCACCGGGCCAGAGTAAAGAACCTCCCCTCCCTTTTCCCCTGCTCCAGGCCCCAGTTCCACCGCCCAATCGCTGGCCTCTATCACATCCCTCTCGTGCTCCACCACTATTACCGTGTTCCCCATGTCCCTCAGTTTAGACAGTGTTCCCATGAGCTGGGCCACATCCTTGGGGTGAAGTCCTATGGAAGGCTCGTCCAGAACATAAATCGCCCCGGTTATGGAGGAGCCCAGGGCAGAAGCTAAGGAAACCCTTTCCCATTCTCCCCCGCTCAGGGTAAAACTCATTCGATTAAGGGTAATGTAATCAAGGCCCACCCTGTGAAGAAATTCCAGCTTCTGGCGGATCTCCTCAAGTATTCTTCCCTCAGCTTCATCTTCCGGGACAATGGACTGGAAAAAATCCATGGCCCGGGATATGCTCATCTCGGTGATTTCTGCAATGTTTTTCCCCCTGTAAAGAACGGAAAGGGAAGTGGGATTCAACCTACGACCCCCACAGGCCCTGCAGGGGATGTATTTCCTGTATCTTGCAAGAACCACCCTGGCCTGCACCTTGTATCTCTTCCTCTCCAGCCAGGCAAAGAACTCCTCCACCGCATCCTTAACCCAGGCTTTTTCCCGGGGGGAAAGCTCCTCATAGGGAACATCGGCCCTTATGCCTTCCTCCTCCACCATCTCCATCCAGTAATCGTAATTGGATTCAGTGTTAAAAGGGGCTATGGCTCCCTCCTCCAAGGAAAGGGAGGGGTCTGGAATAATCTTGTCCCAGTCCAGAACCGCCTCTTCCCCCATTCCGGAACAACGGGGACAGGCCCCCTTGGGAGAATTAAAGGAAAAAAGGGTGGGTTCCAGTTCAGGGTAATCTATCCGGCAATAGGGGCACTCCCTGCGGTTTGAAAAAACGAGGTGCTCATCATCAAAGAGAAGGTGCACCCTCCCTTCCCCGTAGTTGAAGGCCCATGATATGGCTTCCTTGGCCCTTTCCTCCTCTTCCTCCTCCACAACGAACCGGTCCGCCAGCACCAAGTCCCCTTCCCTTATCCTCCCTGCCTGCTCCCAGTATAAAACCTTCCCTTCCCTTATCACCCTGGTAAACCCCAGTTTCCTTATTTCCCTGAGGGGAAGAACGGGCTCAAAGCCAATAAGGACCCTTTCCCCCTTTCTTTTAAGGAGCTCAGCCCAGACGGACGAGGCAGTGGCCTGCATCACCTCCCTTCCGCATTTTACGCAGTGCTGAACCCCTTTTTTGGCAAAAAGCAATCTGAACAGGTCGTATAGCCCGGTGACCGTGGCCACGATGGAGCGGGGATTTTTTGGACCCTGCATCTGGGTTATAGCCACAGAAGGGGCTATCCCCTCTATGGAATCTGCCTCAGGCCTTTCCATCCTCTCAAGGAATTGCCTCACATAGGCTGAGAGGGTTTCCGCATACCTCCTGTAGCCTTCAGCATAAATGGTATCAAAGGCCAAGGAGCTCTTTCCGCTACCGCTCACCCCGGTTATTACTATTATTTTTCCGTGGGGGAGGGAAAGATTAATCCCCTTGAGGTTGTGAACCCTTACCCCACGAAGTTCTAAGCTGTCCACAGGCTGCCTTGATTTCATTTCCCTTGCTATACCTTACGAAAACAGAATATCCCCTTCTCCTCAGGGCGGAAGCGAACTCTTCCACCATCTCGTCGGAAGGCCTTTTCCAGGGAAAGGCCTGGTTTTCGTTATAGGGAATAAGGTTAATCTTGACCTTGGTTCCCCTTAAAAGAAGGGCTAAAGCTTCGGCGTCCTTTAATGAGTCGTTTATTCCTTTAAAAAGAACATATTCCACAGTGGCCCTTTCTCTCCTGCTTATGGGAAGCTCCTTCAGGGTTTTAATAATCTCCCCCACGGGGTATTTCCTGTTTATGGGCATGAACCTCGTCCTTCTTTCGTCATCCGGAAAGTTCAGGGAAACCGCCACCCTTAGGTTGGGAAATTCCTCCAAGGCCCTTCGAAGGAGGGGAAGGAGTCCAACGGTGGAGAGGGTTATTCTCCTGGGGGAAAATCCCATCCAGTCCTTCAAGATTCCTATGGCCCGGGAGACATTTTCCCAATTATCTAAGGGTTCCCCCATCCCCATGAGAACTATGTTCACCCTGCCCTCGGTCCCTTCCAGGAGCCTTAGAACCTGCCCCACTATCTCCCACCAGTGGAGATTCCTCCTTAGTCCCATGGTGGCTGTGGCGCAGAAACGACATCCCATCCTGCAACCCACCTGGGTAGAGAGGCAGAAGGTGGTGTGTCCCCGTTCGGGAATCCATACTGACTCCACTGCTTCCCCATCCTCCAGGGAAAGAAGGTATTTTTTGGTCCCGTCCTGGGCTTCGCTGACCTGAAGAACCCTTGGGTATTCAATGCGAAATTCGCCCGAAAGCCTTTCCCTGAGGGATTTGGGAAGGTCGGTCATGGAAGAAAAATCCCTGTTCCTTTTGGTGTAAAGCCATTTAAAAAGATTGCTGGCCTGGTAGCGGGGATAACCCCAGGAGGTGATTATCTCCTCGGCCTCCTCCTTGGTTAGGGAGAGGATGTTCCTCATAATCTATCTATTTTTCCCTCCTTCATTAGCCTCTCCCTTATTTTACCCACGGTGTAAAGGGAGCCGGCCACCAAGATTTTACCTTCGGAAATCTCCCTGGCCTTTTCAAGAGCGGAAAGCGGCTCCCTCTCAACAATGACCTCGGCATACCTTGAAGCCAAGGGAAGGAGATGATGGGCAGGGAGCCTCCTGTAGGATGGGGCTTCGGTGAGGATTATGGTTTTGAAGAAGGGGAATATGTTCCTCCCTATGCACCTATAATCCTTGTCTCTTAGGAGGGAGAAAATCAGGGTGTCCCAGGGGCCGCTCTGGGCAAGATATTCCCTTATGGGAAAGGAGGCATGACAATTGTGCATCCCGTCCAGGACCAGGTTTCCAATTTTCTCTAACCGGGCTGGCCAGAAGGCTTTGGATATTCCTTTAAGAATATCTTCCTTGGTGAGGGAAAAACCCTGGCGGGAGAGCTCTTCAGCGGCCGCTACGGCTATGGCAGCGTTCTGTCCCTGATGGGGACCGGCTAAGGATGGCTCCAGTATGTATTCCTCCTCTCCCCTGTATAGAAACTTTGATGGGGAAAGCTGTTTGAAATTATCCCCTCGGAAAACCACCTTAGCTTCCACCCCCTTTTCCTCCGCCCTTTTAAGGAAAATGGGAAGAAGTTTCTCCTTGCGGGTTCCTATAACAGCCCTTCCCCTTCTTATGACGAAGGCCTTTTCCCGGGCTATTTCCTCTTCGCTTTTGCCGAGATGTCCGGTATGGTCCAGCCCTATCTCGGTTATTATGCTGAGGTCCGCAGGATAGGCATTGGTGGCATCCAGTCTTCCCCCCATCCCCACCTCAAATATTCCTATTTCCACCCCTTCTTCCCTGAAGGCCAGCATAGCTGCAGCAGTAAGGGTTTCAAAAAAGGTTATGGGATGAGGGAAAAGGGAATTTATTTTAGAAGAGGCCTCTGCCACCTCTCCTATATAATAGGCAAATTTTTCTTCGGAAATTGCCTCCCCGTTTATCCTTATCCTCTCCCTGGGGGTTATAAGGTGGGGGGAGGAGTTAAAGCCCACCTTATATCGGCGGGAAAGGATGGAGGAAAGGAAGGCCCCCACCGAACCCTTTCCATTGGTTCCTGCGATAATTACATAATAATAATCCCGATTGGGAAAATTCAGGGTCTGAATCAGGGTCTGGACTCTCTCCAGCCCCAATTTTATCCTGAAATTCTGAAGGTATTCTAAATAGGACAGGGCCTGGCGGTAATTCAACTGGGACGGTTGAGGAAGAGGCGGAGAAGTCTAACAATGGTGTCTTTAAGTTCCCTGCGGTGAACCACCATGTCCAGCATGCCGTGCTGCAGGAGAAACTCCGACTTCTGAAAACCCTCAGGGAGCCTCTGCCTTATGGTTTGCTCAATAACCCTGGGACCAGCAAACCCGATAAGAGCCTGGGGCTCAGCTATGTTCACATCCCCCAGCATGGCATAACTGGCGGTAACTCCTCCCGTGGTGGGGTTGGTAAGCACTGAAATATAGGGGATGCCCTCTTCGTGAAGGCTCTTCAGGGCAGCGGAAATTTTTGCCATCTGCATAAGGGAATAGATTCCCTCCATCATCCTCGCTCCTCCCGAGGCCGAAACTATGACAAGGGGAATTTTTTCCTCAAGCGCAGTCTCCACTGCCCGGGTAATTTTCTCACCCACCACGGAACCCATGGATCCCCCTATAAAGTAATACTCCATCACCGCAGCTATCACCTCAATTTCACCTACGCTGCCCCGGGCCACCACCACAGCCTCCTTTTCCCCTGTTTTTTCCATACTTTCCTTAAGTCTCTGGGGGTATGGCTTCCTGTCCACAAAATTCAAGGGATCCTGGGATATAAGATTGGGAAAAAGTTCCTGGTATTTGCCATCGTCAAAAAGCAATTCCAGCCTTTTGCGGGCGGTAAGGCGAAAGTGGAAGCCACAGTGAGGACATACGTAAAGATTATCGATTATGTCCTGCTTATAGACTATTCTTTTGCATACATTGCATTTGGTCCACATAAGCGATTAAAGATTACTCCTCCTCAAATTCGTTGGGCACGCCGAGAATGGCAGCTGCACCGTCGTAAATCTGCCTCACCGCCTCCTTTTGTTTTTGCAGCTCTGCCATCCTCGCCTTGAACTCCGCCACTTCCCTTTCCATCTCAGCCTCAATCCTCTTGATTTCGTTCTTTGCATTTTCCAGGGTTTGTTTGTAAAAGGCTTCCTGTTCCTTTGGTAATGCCATGGCTCACCTCTCCTTTAATATTTTATGGTTATAGTGGTCCAGGTGCGGACCTTTTTACCATGTTTTATAGGCGGAGTAAACTTCCATTTTTTCACCGCCTTTACCGCCTGCTCATCATATCTGGGGTGTATCCCCCTTATTAATTTCACCTGCTCCACTTTTCCGTCAGGTCCTACGAGAACGCTTAAAAACACGATACCACTAAGTTTGGGAAATCTCGGTTTAGTAGGAGCTACGGTCTTTATCGGCCTGGGCTTGCTATCCAGAAGAGGATATGGAACGACATCCCCCTCTTTTATCTGGGGTTTAGGCTGCGGCTTGGGGGCAGGAGGTTTAGGCTGGGTCTGGGGCTGAGGTTTGGGAGCGGGTATCGGTTTAGGAGGAGTCGGTTTAACCTCCTGTGTATTTGGCTGAGGCTTCGGCTGGGGTTTTTGTTCAGCGGGAGTGGTAGGCTTGGGTTGTGGTTTAGGCCTGGGAGATGGCTTCCTCGTGGGAGTTTTCTTTACAGTAACAGGGGATTTCTTGGTAGTTTTCGGAGCAGGTTTGGGTTTTGGTGACGGAGAGGGCTGGGTTTGGGCAGGTTGTTGAGCTGGGGGCGGGGTCTGAGGGGTCTCCGGGATAACATTTTGAGCCTGGGTGCCCTGTTCCTGGGAAGCAGGCTCCTGTTGCGGAACGGCCTGTTCCTCTACAGGTGGGGAAGGTTGTTCTTTTACGGCTTCCTCCTTCTTTACTGGTGCCGGTGGGGTTTTCTTTCCCTTTCCCAGGAAGAGGAAGACTCCTCCTCCCAGAATAACTACCAACACCACCACAAGAATCATGGGAAGTATTTTAGATTTCCTTTCCTCTTCCTCCTCGGCTATCCCGAAGCTGGGCACCTTCACTTCCCTTTTCTCAGCTACCTTCTCCTCGGTTTCTTCCTTCTTCTCCACCTTTATCTTCCTCTTGGGAGCCTTGAGTATCTGGACATCAATCCCGGCCTTTTTTATCTCATCTTTATACAAGCTATACATAAACTCCGCCACATCCCTGGCGCTGGGGATATATCCTTTATAAGAAAGCAGAAATTTTTCTATATCATTCCTCATCTCGGAGGCTCTCTGATATCGCTTGGCCGGGTCAGGATTCATAGCCTTCATTATTATTCTTTCCACTTCCACGGGAAGGTCTGGACGGATGGCCCTGGGGGGTTTAAACTTTCCTTTCCTTACCCTGTCCAGAACCTCAGCTTCGGAATGAGCCATGAAAGCTTTTTCTCCGGTAACCAACTCGTAATAAACAGCACCTAAGGAGAAAATATCGGACCTTCCATCCAGGGTTTTCACCCCCCTGGCCTGCTCAGGAGACATGTAGAGAAGCTTTCCCTTCAGTGAACCTGCCACAGTATGATGGGCCCTTATTGAGGCCTTGGCCACTCCAAAGTCCACTAATTTTATCTCCCCCTCGTAGGATATGAGTATGTTCTGGGGACTCACATCCCTGTGCACTATGTTGAGGGGTTTTCCGTTCTCGTCAACTTTCCTGTGGGCGTAATCCAGGGCCTCGGCCACTTTCATTATTATATACGAGGAAATTTCTATGGGAGGAAGGGGTCTTTTCTCCTTTTTTATTTTTCTGAGAATAGTCCTAAGGTCCTTCCCGAGGACATATTCCATGGCTATGAAGTAGGAGCCATTTATCTTACCCAGGTCGTAAATCTGGGCTATGTTGGGATGATTCAATTTGGAGGCCAGTTTCGCCTCATCGATGAACATCTCTATGAATTCCTCATCCTCTGCCAGATGGGGAAGAATCTTTTTTAAGGCTACAATCTTTTCAAAGCCCTCAACTCCCTTTTTCTTGGCCTTGTATACTTCAGCCATTCCGCCGGTGCTTATTTTTTCAAGGAGAATGTATTCGCCAAGAACCGGCTGTTCTTCTAAAGGCCCAAAGGGCTCCTCTTCCAGGATTTCCCCTAATTCCCCTACTCCTTCCTCTGGCTCCTCGGCAGAAGGTTCAGGAACCTCCCCGGGTCCCGTCTCCTCCTTTTTCCTTACGCCAGGGACCTTAGAGGGACTAAGTTTTTCCGGCTTCTCCTTTACCACTACCTCTTCTACTGGAGGAGTCGCTTTTTCCGCACTCTCCTGCTTGTCCCCGGGCTTCTCATGCGGTTTTTCCCCTGAGTCCTTTCCGCCAGTTATACCCGAGAGGGTTTCTTCCAGAATCTTATCTATGAAATCTTCTCTCTTTCGTGAGGCCTTCCCCTTCTCAGACTTGGGCTTCAGGATATCTTTAAGCAGCTCATCGGGCTGGACCTTTTTCTTAAACTCTTCAGAAGGGACTTCCCTATGCACCTCGGTAGTGGGCTCCTCCCCTGGTCCTGGTTCTTCAAACTTCTGCTGTTTTTTACCCCCCACCTCCTTTTCTACTTCCTGAAGTATATCCCCGAAAAGTTCATCGGTGGTGATTAGAGGTTCAGACTCCTCTATCCCCACAGGGGATTTTTCCGAGACGGTCTCCATCCTCATGGTGGTGGTAGGGGCCTTTTCAGGTATGTATTTTTTAAGGGTAGAGAGAAACTCCTTTTCATTCAAGGGGAATTCATAAAAATGGTCCGCCCCGTAAACATGAAGGGCGTCGTATTTATACCGGGCCCCCTTATAAACTGAGGAAACAAGTATGACCGGGAGCTTGCTCTTTCCAAGCTCAATCCTTATTTTTCTGGTCAGTTCAAACCCATTGATTCCAGGCAATATTGTGGAGGCTATTACAAGGGAATATTCTCCCTTTTTCAATTTTTCAAATCCCGCCGTGCCGGTTTTCGCCTCCTCCACCTCCACATCAAATCCTTCCAGAATTCTCCTGAGCTCCCTCAAATGATTCTCATCGTAATCCACCAAAAGGACTTTCTTCATACTTCCCTCCTTTTTTATTATAGAACAGGATTGGAAAATTTGACAACTCAGTTAGTATAATGGGGTCGTGAGTGGGGAGATTGTTTTTTTAATACTCACCTTTCTCCTGCTAAGCGGACTATTTTCCTCCTCGGAAACGGCATTTCTTTCCCTGAACCGACTCAAACTATCGGCCCTGGAAAGGCAGGGAAATAAAAAGGCCAGGGGCATTAAAGAAATTTTAAACAGGATAGACCTGTTCTTATCAACTATCCTTATAGGAAACACCCTCTCCAATGCCGCCTTAGCCTCCCTTACCACCTATGTGTTGGGAGAGTCTCTTGGTCAGGGAGCCAGTTCGGTATTCTGGGCTACCGTTATATCCACAGTGCTTATTCTTGTTCTTTCAGAAATGTTTCCTAAAACAGTGGCGGCCAATTACCCGGAAGAATTGAGTTTCCGGGAATACCCCTGGATAAAATTTTTCATGCTCTTATTCAAACCCTTAGCCCTTTCCTTTACCTGGCTTGTAAGGGGAATGATGGGAATTCTGGGTCTTAAAACCAGGGAGCCCTTTTCATCCCTTACCAGAGAAGAACTCAAAGCCCTGGTATTTTCAGGAACGGAAACAGAAGAGCTTTTCATGCTAAAAAGGCTCCTTCTTTTAGAGGACAAAAAACTGGCAGAGGTTATGGTTCCTCGGGTCAGAATGGTGGCCATAAATGAAGCCGCTTCCTACGAAGAGGTGCTGTCGGCAATCAGAAAGCACCGCTTTTCAAGATATCCGGTTTATAAAGGAGAGATAGACAGGATATCCGGAATTTTAAATGTGAAGGACTTCATATCAGTTCCCCTCCAGCAATTTCGCCTGAAGGATATAATAAAAAGCGCCCATTTCTTCCCCCTCTATGCCAAAATTGACGAGGTTTTTGATACCATGAGAAAAAAGAGGATCCATATGGCTTTGGTTGTTGACGAGTTCGGTACGGTAAGAGGACTGGTAACCTTAGAGGATCTCCTTGAGGAAATAGTGGGAGAAATTTGGGACGAATATGAAACCCCAGGGGAAGAAGATAAGGTAAAGAAAATTCGCCCGGGATTTTTCCTGATAAAGGGCGATGCAAGCCCCAGGGAAGTGGAGGAAAAATTGGGAATAGACCTTCCCGACGAGGGATTTAACATCTTTGCCGGTTTTGTCCTCAAGGCCATGGAAAGGGTTCCTGAGGAAGGAGAAAGTTTCCATTTCCAGGGCTGGGAGTTTAAAATCAGAAGGATGCTGAAGAACTACATAGTTGAGGTAGAGGCAAGGAAAAAAGATGAGAGTAGTGGCCACCAACAGGAAAGCTAAAAGGGATTACGATATCCTGGAAACCTACGAGGCCGGGATTGAGCTCAGGGGAACTGAAGTTAAATCCATAAGGGAAGGAAGGATCAACATCAACGATAGTTTTGTAAGGGCCAAGGATGGGGAACTTTTCTTAGTGGGAGCCCACATATCCCCTTACCATCATGGAACCGCCTTTAATCACGATCCCCTCCGCCAGAGAAAACTATTGCTACACAGGAAAGAAATAGACCGCATAATATCCAGAATAAGGGAAAGTAGGCTCACGGTGATTCCCCTCAGGGTTTACTTCAATAAAAGAGGGAAGGTAAAGGTGGAAATTGCGGTGGCCCGGGGAAGAAAAGCTTATGAAAAGAAGCAAAAACTAAAGGAAAAGGATATAGAAAGGGAAATGAAAGCCGAGCTCAAAAAATGGAGGTATTAATGGAGCTAAAAAGCCAGATAGAAGAACTTAAAAGGGAAAGGAGGGCAGTGGTTCTGGCCCATAATTATCAAATACAGGAGGTTCAGGAAGTAGCGGATTTCGTGGGTGATTCCTTAGAGCTTGCCCGCCTTTCCCAAAGGGTGAACGCAGATATTATCGTTTTCGCAGGCGTTTATTTCATGGCAGAGACCGCCAAAATACTCAATCCGGAAAAAACCGTTCTCATACCGGAAAGGGATGCCCGCTGCCCCATGGCGGATATGGTAACCGCCCAGGAGGTGCGAAAACTTCGCAAGCGTTACCCTGAGGCTGCCTTCGTGGCTTATGTTAACACCAATGCCGATGTTAAAGCAGAGGTGGATATAATATGCACCTCAGCAAATGCGGTGAGGGTTGTGGAATCCCTTCCCCAGAAAAGGATATTATTTCTTCCGGACAAAAACCTGGCCCACTGGGTATCCCTAAATACCCACAAGGAAATAATCCCCTTCTACGGTTACTGCTATGTCCACCAGAATTTTGATCCCCAAAAAATAAAAGAGTTGAAAAGGGAGCATCCCAAGGCCGTGGTGCTTGTCCATCCGGAGGCCAGGCCAGAGGTAGTAGCCTTAGCAGACCAGGTCCTTTCCACCTCAGGGATGCTCAGATATGTGGAAAAAAGCTCCGCCGGGGAGTTCATAGTTGTTACCGAGGAGGGACTTTTAGAAATGCTTAGGAGAAAACATCCTAATAAAAAAATTCTCTCCCCGGGAATGAAGGGCATATGCAGGGATATGAAGAAGATTAACCTGAATTCCATTTACATTTCCCTTAAGGAAATGAGGTATCCTGTGGAGGTCCCAGAAGAAGTGGCCCGCAGGGCAAGGGAAAGTATAAAAAGGATGCTGGAAGTATCCTGATTGACAAAATAACCCAATTGAAAGAAAATAGAAATCGTGAGTGAAACAAAGACCAGGAGCATACTTAAGGCTATAAGCTGGAGAATCTTGGCGTCCATCATCACCGGGACCCTGGTCTACATATTTACAGGAAAGGGGAACCTTGCCCTGGGGGTGGGACTTCTTGATTCTGCGGTAAAAATCATAGTTTACTATTTCCACGAGAGACTGTGGCAGATAATACCCATAGGGAAGAAAAAACATCCCCTTGAGGATATTGAGGTGCATAAACCCATCCAAGAAGAAGATAAAGAGAAAATAAAGGAAGTCCTCAAAGACCTTGGATATCTGGATTAGAAAATAAACCAAAATTTATACAGGGAGGATTAATATGAGAGAAAAAATCTTAAGTCTTTTCACTATTTCTTTTTTAATGCTGGGTATTTCGGGAACCGTCAACGCCAAGGTTAAAAGGCAAAGGGCCTATTATACCAAGCGATATGTGGACCCCGTGATAAAGGAGATGATAGACCGGGATAAAAAACTCCTGGAACAGGAACGAAAAAAGACCGAGGAGATAGATAAAAAATACAGGGAACTTGAAAAGAAAAAGAAGGAAAACAGGAAGGTTCTAAGGTTCTCCTTTGAGGGAGTGGTAAAACCAGCCTCCCCTCAGGCCTTCAAATACAGGGTATGGCACTTCCCTCCCGTGGCCCAATACCTTACAGGAACCTGCTGGGATTTTTCCACCACATCCTTCTTTGAATCTGAGGTATACAGGCTCACCGGCCAGAAAATCAAATTATCCGAGATGTATACTGCCTACTGGGAATACGTGGAAAAGGCCAGGAGGTATGTAAGGGAAAGGGGACATTCCTTTTTCGGGCAGGGCTCAGAAAGCGACGCTGTTCCAAGGATATGGAAGAAATATGGCATAGTCCCTGCCTCAGCTTATAAGGGGGTTACGGCCAAGGATGGAAGATACGACCATTACATAATGTTCCGCAGGATGAAGGAATTTCTTCAATACTGCCGCCAGAAGAATTTCTGGGACGAGAAAATAATAATCAAGCACATAAGGGCCATACTGGATAAATACATGGGAAGGCCCCCGGAAAAATTCGTATTCAGGGGAAAGGAATACACCCCGAAACAATTCCTCGAGCAGGTTCTGAGGCTCAATCTTGACGACTATGTGGGCTTCATGTCCACCCTATCTGTTCCCTTCTATACTACAGGCTTATTTGATGTTCCGGATAACTGGAGAAGGGCCCGGGATTATCATAATGTTCCCCTTAAAGATTTCTACTGGCTCATCAAAAATGCCATCACCCACGGCTATAGTCTGGTTATAGGAGGCGACGTTACAGAGCCCGGTTACAACGGGTTTGAGGACGCTGCAATAATCCCGGATTTTGACATTCCTCCCAGGATGATAAACCAGAGTGCCAGGGAATTCAGGATTTACAACAAGACCACCACTGATGACCATGGAATACACCTGGTGGGTTACACTAAGGTCAAGGGATGGGATTGGTTCCTTATTAAGGATTCAGCCCGCAGTTCCCGATGGGGAAAGTTTAAGGGATATTACTTCTACCGGGAGGACTACATAAAACTCAAAATGCTAACCATATTTTTACACAAGGACCCTGCTAAACCGATTCTGGAGAAATTCAAATGAATATGCTAAAATTCCCCCCGGAAAAAGGAGGTTTTTTGCTATGGCAATGAGAGGTTCCCTTCAAGACCTTCAACTTCCCGACCTCATTCAGGTGATGAGCATGCAAAGGAAAACGGGAAGGTTCGTCCTTAAAAATGAGGACGAGGAGGAAATAGGTTATGTTTATCTTGAGGATGGACAGATAGTTCACGCCGAAGTGGGAAATATAGAGGGAGAATTTGCAGTATATAAAATTGCTCCCTGGTCAAAGGGGGAGTTTGTGTTTGAGCCAAATGTGCCCCCCCCCAAGAGAAGCATAAAAAAATCCAACGCATCCCTTATGATGGAGGCTGCCAGGAGACTTGACGAGTGGAAGGTTCTTCAGAGAAAGATAAAATCGGTTCAGGCAGTTCCCAAATTTGTGATTTTTGACTTAAATGACAAAAGGAAAATTACCCTCACCCCGGCCATGTGGCTGGTTCTTTCCAAGGTGGATGGAAAGAGGAACATAAAGGAAATAGCTAAGGAAGTTCGCCTTCCGGTATTTGAAGTGGGCAAAATCCTTTATGAGCTCATTACCGCTGGCCTTATAACTCTGGAGAATGAATAGAAGACCTGCCAGTGAATCCTTCAAGCTCCTGAGGATAGAGGAAGACGAGGAGCTGGCCTCCCAGCTGGGTCGCATATTCTCATGGGTAGGAAAGCTTCAGTCCCTTGAGTTAAATCAGGAATATGCCTTTTATCCTCCGGGATTATCCCTCCTGGCCAGAGAAGATAGGGTTATCCTTTTTAAGGAAAGGGAAAGCCTCCTTTCCCTGGCGCCGGAAATAAAGGACGGATTTTTCGTTGTGCCGAGGGTTCTATGAATTTCTCCCTCATGACCATAGAGGAAATTCTTAAACTCCAGGAAGAAGGAAAGGTCACTCCCCAGCAGGTATGGGAGTTTTTTCTCAAAAAAAGGGAGGAATGGGAGCCCCGGATTAATTCCTTCATAACAACGGTAAACCGCATGGAAGGAAACGGAATCCCCGCAGGGATAAAGGATAATATAACTGTTAAGGGCCTTCCCACCACCTGCGCTTCCAGAATACTTCAAAATTACATCGCGCCCTATTCAGCCACAGCCTGGGAAAGGTTATCTTCCGCAGGGTTTTCACTGTCGGGCAAAACCAATCTTGACGAATTCGCCATGGGGTCCTCCACTGAAAATTCCCATTATGGACCCACAAGAAACCCCTGGGACCTCGATAGAACTGCAGGGGGGTCCAGTGGAGGGTCTGCAGCAGCGGTGGCTGCCGGTGCGGTGAAATTTGCTCTGGGCTCTGACACCGGAGGTTCCGTAAGGCAACCAGCTTCCTTTTGCGGGGTGGTGGGGCTCAAGCCTACTTATGGAAGAATCTCAAGATTCGGCCTGGTGGCCTTCGCCTCATCCTTAGACCAAATAGGGATTCTCACCACCAATGTGAAGGACTCGGCCCTAATATTCTCCATAATTGCCGGCCACGATCCCAAGGATTCCACATCTTCCAGGGCCCCCGTGCCTGATTACAGTGAAATTTTCGCTGAACTCCCTGAAAATTTCACCTTCGTGTTTCCTGACGACGAACTTCTGGAAAGGGCAGAACCCGAAGTCAGGAAGGAATTTTCCCTTTTCGTAAAACTGGCGGAAAAACTGGGTGGCAGGGGTAAACAGGTGAAAATGCCCCTTTTAGATTACGCCATGGAGGCCTATTACATAGTGGCCAATGCAGAAGCCAGTTCAAACCTCGCAAGGTATGACGGAGTGCGCTACGGCCTCAGGGAAAGGGCAAAGGACCTTCTTGAAATGTATATAAAAACAAGAACCACCGGGTTTGGCCCTGAAGTAAAAAGGAGGATACTCACCGGGGGCTTTGTCCTTTCCAGGGGATATTACGAGGGATACTACGGCAAGGCTGTATCCTTCCGAAAAGCCTTAGCCTCTTTCATGGAGGAGCTCTTCTCCAGCGCTGAATTTCTCCTGATACCCACTACTCCCCACACAGCCTTCAAACTTGGGGAGAAACAGGAGCCTCTGGAAATGTACCTGGAGGACTTTTTCACCGTGTTCGTGAACCTGGCCGGGCTTCCAGCCATCTCCATTCCCTGGGGGCTAATTAATGGGCTCCCCATAGGCTTTCAGATTGTTTCAAAGTGGTATAATGAACTTGGTATGTTTCGCCTGGCTTATTTAATGGAGAAGGAAATAAGTTTTAAAAATAAATTGATTCAAAAGGAGGTGTAAAAAATGAGAAAGGGAATGGTATTCATCTTGGCGGGAGTTTTAGTCCTTTCATCCCTGGTGCTGGTGGGCTGCGGCTCTCCAGAACAGACCCTCATTAGCCGCTACATCCAGGCGGTTAACATGAATGACAAGGACACCCTGACCAAGATCACCCCCAATCCCGTGGCAGTAAATCTAACCAAGTGGAAGATCGTGGAAAAGACCCAGCCTGTAGAGAAAAAGGTCTCCTTAGCCGACCTTAAAAAGAAAGTCCTTGAAGCCAAGAAGAAAATGAATGAGCTCCAGCAGAACGCAGCTTTAGCTAAATTGGACTTTGACGACTTTGCCAAGAAATACGAAAAATGGCCCAGGGGACTCAAGAGAAGGAACAAGAAAAAATACGAAGAACTGAAATCCAAGTATGAAGACCTTAAGGCCCAGTTCCTGGCAGCCAAGGACGACTACAACAAGGTTCTGGAAAAGTTCAACTTTGAGAAGAAGCTTCAGGCCCTTTCCGTAGGAGATATTCCCGAATTAGAGAAGATGTCGGGCAAAGCCTATGAGGAAGAGATTGTCATTGAGGGAACTGACAAAAACGGCAAGACAAGAAAATTCAAGTTCTACCTGGTAAGGTATGAGCTCACTAAACCCGGTGCCACCCAGCCTATTAGGGGAAGGTGGGTGGTTAGAAAGATAGAGGAAATTCTCCCTAACGAAGGGACAAAAGCTGAAGAGAAAGCAGAAACCCCAGAAGAGGAAGCCAAGGAAAAAATGGAAAAATCTGAAGGAAAGGAAGCTCCCACGGCAGAAGCCAAGGAAAAAACTGAGGAACCTGAAGAGGAACCGGCAGAAACCCAGGAAAATGAGAAGAAGTAAGAGTTGACAGAAAAAGGCGGCTTCTGTTAAAATAAGAGGCCTTGAGCCGTTAGCTCAGCAGGCAGAGCACCGGCCTTTTAAGCCGGGAGTCGCGGGTTCGAATCCCGCACGGCTCAGATGCGCCCCCGTCGTCTAGCCAGGTTAGGACACCGCCCTTTCAAGGCGGCGGCATGGGTTCAAGTCCCGTCGGGGGCGCTTTTCCTATCTTTTTGATATAATATCCTTGTGAGGTTTACCACATATACCCGATATGCCATAAGGGCTTTACTTCACCTCAGCGAGGACCAGCCTAAGTCCTTAAGGGAAATCTCTCAGAAGGAAAGAATACCCGAAAGATTTTTAGAACAGGTTTTTCTCAAGCTCAAAAGAGCCGGACTGGTCAGGGGGAAAAGGGGTGCCAGGGGAGGATATGTGCTGGCAAGGCCTAAGGGAAAGATTTCCTGGTATGATGTTATGGAGGCGGTGGGGGAGGGAATCTCTCCGGTTCCATGTCTGGGGAAAAACCCAGAAAATTGTCCTACTTACAATGAGTGTTTGGTAAGAAAATATTGGAACGAATATTACCGTTTAACAAAGGAATTTTTCACGAAACTTACCCTTGACATAAAGTGAAGCTTTACCTTATAGCTACGGGAAATTATCCAGATGATGAATTCGTAGAGAGAGTCAGGGAAAGCTTAAAGGGCGGGGTAGACTGGGTTCAACTGAGAATAAAAAACCAGGAAAAACTTAAAAAAGTGGGGATAAGGCTAAACAGGTTAAGGCGGGAGCTCCCCTTTGTTTTTATAGTCAACGACTTTCCTGGCATTGCCGAGGAACTGGGAGCCGATGGAGTGCACATAGGAAAAAACGACCCTTCTCTTCAAGAAATAAGGCAAAATTTCCGGGGTATAATAGGGGTATCCTGCTACAACGAGATTGAAAGGGCACTGAAAGCGGAAGGGGAAGGGGCGGATTACGTGGCCTTTGGCTCCCTTTTCCCCACCCGAACCAAGGAAGATTATGTTCTGGTGGAATTCGATACAATAAAGGCCGCTAAAGGGCTATTAAATATTCCCATATGCGTCATAGGTGGAATTAACCGCGGAAACTTCCTCAGGGTGCTCTCTTTAGAACCCGATTTAATAGCTATATCTTCCGCCATATTCTCTGCACCCGCCCCTGGGGAGGAGGCAGCATTTTTTAAGGAGAAAATGTTATACTATTTAAGTTTCAAGGAAAAAGGAGGGAAAATGAAGGAAAACGAACTCAAGAAAGCCCTCTTAAGGGAAAACTCTGAATTCAGGGAACTTTACGAAAAACACAGGGAATATGAAAAAGAACTTGAAAAACTCCTTTCCAGAAGGCCTCTTAGTCCAGAGGAGGAAGTTGAGATAAAGAAAATAAAAAAATTAAAGCTAAAAATTAAAGATAAAATGCAGGAAATTCTGGTGAAGGAAAGGGAGAAAAGGATTGGCTAAGGAGGGATTTTACTTCGTCCTGCCCGTGGCTCTAATATCCCTGGGATTTTTTGTGCTCCATTTATTTTTGCCCGCTGCCCTTTTTGCTATCTTTGCCCTGCTCCTTGCCTTCTTTTTCAGGGACCCCGGGAGAAAACCCGCGGAGAAAGGGGAAGTCCTCCTATCCCCGGCGGATGGAAAGGTGATGTCCGTGGAAAAAATGGGAGATGAATGGAGAATAAGCATTTTTATGTCCCCCTTGGATGTCCATGTGAACAGGTCTCCCTGCGCCGGGGAAATTCTGGAAATGGAACATCGTGGGGGAGGACACCTTCCTGCTTATAAAAGGGAATCTGAGGAAAACGAAAAGGTAATATTTCTCTTAGGTTGTTCCCCGTGGAAAATAAAACTGGTGCTCATTGCAGGAATATTGGCCCGAAGAATAAAACCTTACAAGAAGCCCGGGGACAGGGTGCAGATGGGGGAAAGAATAGGTATAATCTTGCTGGGCTCCAGGGCCGACCTATACTTCCCGAAGCAGTTCCAGCCATCAGTGGCCGACGGGGAAAAGGTGAAGGCAGGACTTAGTGTTTTGGCCAGGAGGAAATATGAGAATTAGAAGGAAAAATAAGAGGAAAAACAACCCCAGGAAGAATTTAAACCTCGTATATTTCGCCCCCTCCCTCCTTACCGTGACTAACCTTTACTTAGGATTTCTATCCTTAAACTTTTCCATCAAGGGAAAATTTGACCTGGCCGCGGTCCTGGTGATTTTCGCTGCCATAATGGACCTTCTGGATGGAAGGCTCGCCAGAGCCCTTAAAATTTCATCACCCATAGGGAGGGAACTGGATTCGCTGGCAGACATAATATCCTTCGGAGTTGCTCCTGCTATTCTGATTTACCTTTGGGCCCTTAAGGACCTACCCAAGGTAGGTTCCCTTATAGCCTTCGTGTATCTCGTGGGAGGGGCCCTGAGGCTTTCCCGTTATAATGTTCTTGCTGCCCGGGGTATAAGCGCCAGGTATTATTTTGAAGGGCTCCCCATTCCCTCGGCCTCCATGGTTCCGGTATCCACCGTGCTATTTTTTAAAACCCCGCCCTCGTCTCCTGTATTCATCCCTTTGCTGGCAGGAGTCATATTCACATTGCCCTTCCTGATGGTCTCAAAGGTGAAGTATCGCAGTTTCAAAGACATTAATCTTAAAAGCAGGGAACATTATCTTACGGTTTTGTTTTTTGCCCTGGTTCTCTCAGCCCTTGCAGCCTGGCCCCGGTATGTGATTTTCTTCCTAACCACTCTTTATGTGCTCTCAGGACCTGTCAGGGGGATTATTCTGTTGCTTAAAAAGAAAAAACCGGTGGAGCAAGAGGATGGCCTCGGAGCCTAAGATAGCTATAGTAGGGGTAAGGAGCATATTTGGAAAGACCCTGAAGGAAGTTCTGGAAAGGTCTAAATTTCCGATAAAAGATGCATACCTCTACGAACCCGGGGTTAAGGAATACGCCCTTATTGACTCCTTCAGGGGCGAGGCCAGGGTGGTTACCCAGCCCAGAAAGGAGGAACTGGAGAGGAGGGACCTGGTCTTTTTTACTGTCAGGGTGGAGAACGAATTATTTGAAGCTCCTGGTATATCCGTGGATCTAAGCGGAACGAGAGAAGAACTTCCGGTTTACCTTGAGGGTATAACCGAGAGGATTCGCGAAAAAAGGTTTGCAAATCCCCATCCTGCAGCTGTAGGCATTGCCACCCTGCTTTCCTCCCTGCCCTGGAAGCCCTCCGCAGCATCGTTTATAGTATTCGAACCCGTATCCTCCTTGGGGGAAGAGGCCATGGATGAGCTGTTTTCCCAGGCCATTTCCGTTTTAAACATGGAAGATGTCCCTCAAAAAAAATTGGGGGACATCCTGGCCTTTGACCTTTTTCCCAAAAGGGGAAAGAGAGGGAAGGGACGCTTTACCAAAGAGGAACTTAAAATCTCCAGGCACATAGAAAAATTGCTGGGGATAAAATCCGAAGCCATAATTTTGAGGACAGGGGTTTTTCATCGTTATTCTGTCCTCATAAACCTCAGATTTTCCAAAGGAACCCCTTCCATAAAGGCCTTTGAAGAAGCCCTCGAGGATAACCCCTCGGTGCTTCTTGAAAAAAAGCCCTTCTCCCCGGCCAAAATTGAAGATGAAGAGGGATTCTTCGTATATGCCGGGGAAATAAGGAAGGGAAACGGGGGAAACTTGTGGCTATGGACGGTTTTTGATAACCTGAAAAAACCGGCCTTCAACGCAATATCCATAGGTTTCAGGGCTCTTAGGGATGAATAAGCTCTTCAGACTGCTCAAACCTCATCGCTGGAGGCTTGCCTTAGCCCTGGTTTACTCTGCCCTGGCAGCGGGTTTTACCGCCCTGGCGGCCCTTATACTTCAGCCCATAATGGACGACCTTTTTCAGAGTTACAATAAATCCGCTGCTGGCTTTAAGTTTGGAAAATTCCTCCACAAATTCTTAGACCTTTCCAATCCCGTGGTTATTCCCCTGCTGGTCCTGGTAGTATTTCTCGGAAAAGCTCTCTTCACTTTCCTTTCCAATTACAGCATGAGAGCCCTGGCCCAGAGAATAATAAAAGAACTCAGGGAAGAATTCTTCTCCCTGCTCCTTCGTTCTCCCCTGCCCTTCCACGACAGAATGCACAGCGGCAGCATCTCGTCCAAGTTTTTCTACGAGGTGGATGTTCTTGAAAGGAGCCTTTCTGATGGGGTAATCAGAATGATAAGGGAATCCCTCACGGTCTTTGCCCTGATGGTGGTCATAATAGTGAACAACCCCGGCTTCTTTCTCATAGCCTTAGCCATTCTTCCCCTGGCAGCAGTTCCGGTAGTGATTTTTGGCAAAAAGGTAAAAACCCTGGGGGAAAGAAGGCAGAGGTCCGTGGGGGAAATATCCAGGAGAATTACCGAGGTTCTTTCAAACATACGCATAGTAAAGACCTTCGCTGCAGAGGATTACGAGGAGGAAAAATTCAGGAAGGTGAACGAAAGGAATTTCAGGGACAACATTAAATTCGTCAAGGTCTGGACCTTATCTTCCCCCTTTATAGAATTCGTGGGCGGATTCGTGGCAGCAGTCCTGATTTACATAAGCGCCCGCCTCATCCGGCAGGGAATAATGACCCCGGGCCAGTTTACCACCTTTATCGCTTCGGTATTCTACATGTACACCCCCATAAGAAGGCTTTCCGGGGCCAACAATCTCCTTCAGGAAGGAGGGGCTGCCCTGGAAAGGATAGAGGAGATAATGAAAGAAGCCAGAAAATACAGGACCTTAGGAGGAACATACAGGCCTGAAAAATTGAGGGGAGAGATTGAATTTTGCGATGTCCATTTCTCCTATGATGGAAAAAGGGAGGTTTTAAGGGGAGTAAACTTTCTCATTTCTCCAGGGGAAACCGTGGCCCTGGTGGGCTCTTCGGGGGTGGGGAAAACTACTATTACCCAACTAATTCTTGGATTTTACGAACCCCAGAAGGGTAAGGTTCTCATAGATGGGGTGGAGGTGAGCCGCTACGACCTGAAATGGCTAAGAACCCGGATAGGGGTGGTTACCCAGGACATTCTCCTATTTAACGAAACCGTGGCGGAAAACATAGCTTATGGTTCAGGTGCTCTCCCCATGGAAAAAATACTCAGGGCCGCTGAGGTGGCCCATGTTCACGAGTTCATAAACGAACTTCCCCGGGGCTATCACACGGTTCTGGACGAGAAGGGTTTTAATTTTTCCCTGGGCCAGAGACAGCGACTTTCCATTGCCAGGGCCATCGTTAAGGACCCCAGAATACTGATTCTTGACGAGGCAACATCCTCCCTGGATGCGGATTCGGAAAGGAAAATCCAGGAAGCCCTCTGGAAAATCGTAAAGGGAAGGACCACCATAATAATTGCCCATCGGCTTTCCACGGTGAAAATGGCCCACAGAATTCTGGTTCTTCACGACGGTAAAATAGTGGAAGAGGGTACTCATGAGGAGCTTCTTAAACTCGGAGGCTTTTATTCCAAACTTTATAGAACGCAGATGGAGGCATAAATGGAGTCCATGACGGGTTTTTGTAGCAAAAAATTTTCCCATCCCTCCTTTGACCTGAGAATCCAGACAAGGTCACTGAACAATAAATACCTGGATGTTATAGTTAAGAGCGGTTTTTTCCTGCGTCCCTTGGAAGAAGAGGTGAGAAGGCTTGTGAAGGAAAAATTCCGCCGGGGAAGGATAGAAATATACATGGACATTTTATTCACCTCTGCGGAAAAACAGCGGGTTTTCATTAATTCCCCCCTTCTGGCAGAACTTATTCACCAGCTTAGGCCCTTCACCAATTCGGGAACCCTCTCCCTGGACGGGCTCCTCCGGCTGCCGGGAATGGTGGAATATGTGGTAGACGATGAAAGTTTTTCCCCGCAGGAAAGGGAGTTCATCTTGGAAGGGGTAAAGGACGTCCTGGACTGTCTTAAAAAAGCAAGGGAGAGGGAGGGAAAGAAAATAGAGGATTTCCTCAAGCAAAGGCTCAGGCTCATAAGCAGGAAAAGGGGAGAAATGGAAAGGCTTTTTTCCTCCCTTAAGGAGAAAATGAAGAAGGAACTGCGGGAGAAAATCCAGGAGCTCCTTCCAGAGGTGGATCAGGGAAAACTCATTCAGGAAGTATCAGCCCTTATTTCCCGCTATGACATCACTGAAGAGCTGGCCAGGATAAAATTTCACCTCCAGGAGTTCAGGAGAAGTCTGGACGATGGTGGGAAAAAACTTGACTTCATAGCCCAGGAAATACTCAGGGAGGCCAACACCATCAACTCCAAAACCCAGGACCCTAAGATAATAAAACGCTCTATAATTATAAAGACCACCGTGGAGGAACTCAGGGAACAGATCCACAATTTAGAGTGAAAATGCCAAGGATGATTCACATAGGCTTCGGGAATGCGGTTATGAGGGATAGGATAGTTGCAGTTCTCGGGGTAGATTCCCTTCCGGTAAAAAGACTAAAGGAGGCGGCAAAGGAAAAAGGGCTTTTGGTGGATGCCACCACCGGTAAAAAGGAAAGGTCCGTTATCATCACTGATAGCGGCCATATAATAATATCCGCCCTGGCTCCCACCACCATAATCATGAGAATAGAGGAGGAGGCCCCCGGTGAATAGGGGATTGATTGTGGTAATTTCAGGACCATCAGGGGTAGGGAAGACCACGGTAGCCAGGGCTGTCCAGGCATCCCTTGATGGGCTCTTCTTTTCAGTATCCCATACCACCAGACCCCCCAGGGGTAAGGAGGTTAACGGCAGGGATTATTACTTCGTAAGCCAGGAGGAGTTCAGGAAAATGATAGAAAGGGGGGAATTTGTAGAGTGGGCAGAGGTCTTTGGACACCTTTACGGGACCAGCAAAAAGGAACTCGAGGAAAAATTCAGGATGGGGGATGTGCTCCTGGACATTGATGTCCAGGGAGCCCTGTCCATAAAGAAGCTTTATCCTCAGAGCGTCAGAATCATACTTTTCCCTCCCTCCCTGAAGGCTCTCAGGGAAAGGATGTTAAAAAGGGGAGATACTTCCCCTGAACAGATGGAAGAAAGGCTAAAAAAGGCAATCTGGGAACTCAAGCATTATCCTCACTTTACCCACATAGTAAAGAACGAGGACCTGGAAAGGACCATAAGAACTGTCCAGAGTATAATCATAGGGGAAAGGCATCGCAGGGATAGAATGGAGGAGGAGGCAAGGAGGATAATTTGGGAAAAATAATACTGGGAATAACAGGCTCCATAGCAGCATATAAGGGTGCGGAGATACTGAGGGAATTCCAGAAAAGAGGCTGGGAAGTTCAGGTTGCCATGACTGAAGCAGCCACTAAGTTCATATCCCCCCTGACCCTTCAAACCCTTTCTTCAAACAGGGTTATAGTAAAGCAATTTGAGGATGTCCAGTCCTTAGAACACATAACCCTATGCAAGGAAGCCGAGGCCCTTCTTATAGCCCCGGCCACCGCAGACTTCATAGCCAAAATGGCCTCAGGGCTGGCAGATGATTTTCTGTCCTCGGTCTTTCTGGCCTGCCAGAAACCTGTTTTCGTGGCCCCTGCCATGAACCAGGGTATGCTCCTTCATCCCGCCACCCGCAGGAACCTTGAAACCCTCCGCTGCTGGGGAATAAGAATAATTGAACCGGAAAAGGGATATTTAGCCTGTGAGGACGAAGGGCTTGGAAGACTGCCAGAGCCCAGGAAAATTGTCTTTGAAGTCCTCTCTGCCCTGGGAAAGGAATTGAAAGGAAAAAAGGTTCTGGTTACTGCAGGGCCTACCAGGGAATACATTGACGATGTGAGGTTTATATCAAACCCCTCCACAGGGAAACAGGGAGCAGCCTTGGCGGAGCAGGCGAGCCTTATGGGAGCCGAGGTGGTGCTACTCCTTTCGGAAGCCTCCCCCCTGCAACCCTTAGTTAAAACCCAGCGGTTTTCCTCTTCGGAGGACCTTCTAAAAAAGGTTCTGAGCAGCGATTTTCACTGGTTGTTTATGACAGCGGCGGTGGGGGATTTTGCCCCCCGGGAAAAATTTAAGGGCAAACTGAAAAGGGAAGGGGAATTGGTTCTCCGTCTGGAGCCCACTCCGGACCTTCTTAAAGAAATCGCCTCCCGGAAAAAACCCGGTCAGGTAATAGTGGGTTTTGCAGCGGAGACGGGGAACTTCCTGGAGCGGGGAAGGGAAAAACTCCTGAAAAAATCCTTAGATTACATCTTCGTAAACCCCATAGGAAAAGGAAAGGGGTTTGCCTCGGACGAAAATCAGGGCTGGCTCATCTCCAGGGAAGGGGAAGTTTTCGAAATCCCTCTTTCCTCAAAAGAAGAGGTAGCCAGAAAAATAATTGAAATAATCCTTAAAAGGGAGGAAGAATGAGAAAAATTCTTTTAGTTTCCCTCATTTTTTTAATTCTGGCCCCATGGGTAAAGGCCCAGAAATTTAAGAACCTCGCCCTTACCCCACCCATGGGATGGAATTCCTGGAATTGCTTTGGACCCAATATAAACGAGAAGTTGATAAAGGAGATTGCCGACGCCATGGTCTCTACAGGAATGAGGGATGCGGGATATGTTTATTTAGTAATAGACGACGGGTGGCAGTGGAAAAGGGACGAAAACGGTAACATAATACCCAATCCCCAGAAATTCCCCCACGGTATAAAGGCCCTTGCAGATTATGTTCACTCAAAGGGGTTAAAATTCGGGATTTACTCGGATGCAGGGAGAAAAACCTGCCAGGGCCTTCCCGGAAGCAGGGGATACGAATTCCAGGACGCAAGGACCTATGCTCGCTGGGGGGTTGATTATCTAAAGTATGATTGGTGCTACCACGGAAAACAGAATTCCGAGGCTTCTTATAAACTCATGAGGGATGCCCTTTACAAAGCAGGAAGGCCCGTGGTTTTCAGCATATGCGAGTGGGGAACCACCAAGCCATGGACCTGGGCGAGGGACATAGGACACCTCTGGCGCACCACCGAAGACATCCAGGACTGCTGGGATTGTGTAAACGAATGGGGAGGGATGGGCTGGACCCTGATCTTGGACAAACAGGTGGGACTTGAGAAATACGCAGGTCCTGGCCACTGGAACGATCCTGACATGCTGGAAGTGGGAAACGGAGGAATGACCACCAACGAATACAGAGCCCATTTCAGCATGTGGTGTATGCTGGCAGCCCCCCTCATGGCCGGAAATGATATAAGGAAAATGGACAGGGAGACCAAGGAAATTCTTTTGAACAGGGAAGTTATAGCCATTGACCAGGATCCTCTGGGAAAACAGGGGGTTAAGGTAACCGATGTGGGAGACTACGAAATATGGGCCAAGGAACTCCAGGGAGGAGAACTGGCCGTTGCCCTCCTCAACAGGGGTCTTAGCCCCGTAAATGCTGTCATTAGATGGGGATATTTTATGAGGAAATTCGGGCTAAAGGGAGTTTACAGGATAAGGGACCTTTGGAAACACCGTTTTGTGGGGACCACCGCAAAGACTTTCAGGGTAAAAGTCCCACCCCACGACGTGATTCTGCTTAGGCTAACAAGGCAAAAATAGACGGTTTACCAGCCTCATTCTCAAGGGCAGAACCGATCCCAGAACAGTTGTAATTAAAGAGAAATCCTCACACAAAAGAAAATTGAAACAATAAAACAGATGAACTGTTGAAAATTTGTTCAGTTGTGCTATAATATAAATAGAATAAAATTAGGAGGTGAAAAATGTGGGCCAATTGGGTTAATTTCGTGCTGGGAATTTGGCTGGTAATTGCGGGATTTATACCTTCCATAACTACCTCCAAAAGCGCAAGCCTCTGGAATGACCTGATCGTGGGCATTCTGGTTCTTATTTTTGCTTTTGTGGCCATAAGCGCCAAAAAAGCTCTGTGCTGGATTAATGTGGTAATGGGTATATGGTTAATCATCGCTGCCTTCATTCCTGGAATAGTAGGAAAGAAAACCGGTAATCTCTGGAACGACCTGATTTCCGGTATAATCATTCTCGCAGTGGCCCTTATAGCAGCCCTGCAGAAACCCAAAACAGCATGAACTGAAAGGGAGGGGGCCCCCCCTCCCTAAGGAGGCGGTTTATGAAGAAAGTAATCTCCTTTACCAGAAAATTTAAACTCCTTTCTGATAGGAATAGGCTGTGTATTCTCAAAGCTATCTCAAGCAAAAGGCTATGTGTTTCTGAAATAGCGAGAATAACAAATATATCTTCCACGCTGGCCTCCAGGAACCTGAAATTGCTCGAAAGAGAGGGGCTCGTGACCGGAACCAGAGAAGGTAAGAACGTATTTTACGAATTAAACAGGGAGGAACTGGACAAGCTCGTTATTGATTTTTACGATTTCCTTAAAATTCCGTCGGAGGTAGAGAGAATACCCGACGTTTTTAAGGAAATCGTAAAGGGTTTTAATAACATAAAAGAAAGCTTTCCTTTAAATAGAAAAACAAAGCCTTAGAAGTTTTCCCCTTTTTCCATTTCCTTTTTAATTTTCTGGAACCAGCGGAGGCGTTTAGCCATTTCCCTTTCAAAGCCCCTCTCCCCGGGAACGTAGAAACTCTCCTTTATCCCCTGGGGAAAGCATTCCATGGGAGTGGTTCCCTGGGGGAAATCATGGGCATAGAGGTAGCCCTCCCCATAGCCCTGTTTTTTCATTAGGGAGGTGACAGGATTCCTCAGATGAAGGGGAACAGGGAGGTGGGAGGTTTCCTTGGCCTTCCTTTTCGCTTTGTTCCAGGCCCTGTAGGCTGAGTTGCTCTTGGGAGCCAGGGCCACATATATGGTGGCGTAGGCCACAGCTAAGTCCCCCTCCGGGGAACCTAAAAACTGATAGGCCTGGAGAGCTCTTACGGCAATTTCAAAGGCCATGGGGTCAGCTAAGCTGACATCCTCCACCGAGGCCATAATAAGCCTGCGGAGTATGGGGCCCATATCCTGACCCCCCACCACCATCCTGGCCAGCCAGTAAAGGGCAGCATCCGGGTCAGAATTCCTCAGGGACTTGTGATAGGCGGAGATGATGTCATAGTGGTAATCTCCGGCTTTGTCGTAGGGCCCGTGCCTTTCTCCAGCTGCCTCTTCCACATGGGAGGGTTTTATTTCCTCCCCCCTGGCAAGCCCATGGGCTATCTCTAATGTGGTAAGGGCAACCCTGGCATCCCCGCCGCTAAGGGAAACCAATTTCTCCATGGCCTGGCTGGAGAGCCTGGCTCCCAAGTTCTTTATGCCCCTTTCAAGAATCCTTCTTATCTCCTCAGGGCTAAGGGGCTCAAACCTGAAAACCTTCATTCTGGAGAGAAGCGGAGGAATAACCTCAAAGGACGGGTTCTCTGTTGTGGTGGCTATGAGGATGACCCTTCCGTCCTCAAGATAGGGAAGGAAGGCTGCCTGCTGAGCCTTGTTGTAACGATGGAGCTCGTCCAGGAAAATGAGCTTGGGGCCCAGAAGGTCCTCGCCCTCCATGGCCCTCTTTACTTCGCTTATGGAATGAACCACTGCGGAAAAATAAAGGGGGGCCAGGCCCCACTGCTTGGCTAAAAGATAAGCAGCGGTGGTCTTCCCGGTTCCCGGAGGCCCCCAAAGGAGAAGGGAGGTAGGGGGAAGATGGCGAAGAATTCTCACCACCTTCCCCTGACCCACGAATTCTTCCCAGGCCTGAGGCCTTATTCTATCGGCTAAGGGTCTTTTTATTTTCCCTCCTTCTCCTTTTTCTTCCAGGATTTTACATCCTCCGGGAAGACATCCGAGAGTTTCTTGTCAAACTTGAGAAGATATCCGAGGCCCTTCATCCTTCCCACCAATTTCCCGTCCATTTCCCCGAACTCAACGGTAACCGTCTTCTTATCCAGTTTGAAGTTCACCACCACCTCAGGTTTGAATCCCGAAGGGGAATCCACAAAATCCTCCGCCTGAAGGTCCTCTATGGTCCTTAGGAATCCGTCCACCTTTTCGGGATCAAGGGCTCCTTTAAAGGGTTTCAGGGCCTCCCATTCCTTGGCCTTTTTCCGGGCCTCAAAGACCTCCTTTCCCCTCTTCCAGGAAAATCCCTTCACATCAAAACTGTAAAACTTGACCAGTTTCCTTTCCCGCAGGTCCTTGGCCTCCTTGGCAAAGGTATCATAAAGGCTGGAGTCCACCTCCACTATGGAATTTCCCTTTAGCAGGTAATACTTATCGTCCTTCTTGCTTATTTTAAGGACTAAGGGCTCCTTCTTTCCCTGAATGTATATTTTGATTACAAGTTCAGGTTTGTCCAAGCCGTATTCCTTTATGTCCTTTTCCTCAGCCTCGTCCTTTACGAAGAACTTGGCATCGGTTCCAGTAAGGGTATAAAGGAGGTCTTCACATTTGTAGTTGTCCGCCATGGACTTGACGGGATTTTCCAGCCACCAGTCCTCCCCTTTCTTGACGAGGACATAGGAAGACTTGCCGGAAACTTCAATCCTGTCCACCTTAGACTCGTCAAACCGGGCTATTTTCTTGTCCCTGTATTGGGAGGGGGCCTTCAGCAGGAGGTCAGTGAAAAGGGAAGACAGGAGAACCACCCTGTTGTCCCCCTCAAGCTGAGCATACCGGTTGAAATTAAGGGGATTCTTGTCCCCCACTTTTATAACCACCGGGGAGGTCTTTCCCCTCTCCCATACCTTGAGGATGGCCTTGGGATCCTTCAGGCCGTATTTTTTAAGGTCCTGGGGGGACTCCTCCACCAATCTTCTGTAATGGAGTTCCTTAACCTCGTCCGCAATCCTTCCCAGTATATATCCGTCTGCCGGGACCTTTTTGGGTTTCACCATCATCCAGCGGCCTGCTTCCTTCTTGAATACCAGATCAGCCCCGTCCTTCCTGATGAGCTCCACCCTATTAACTTCGTGTTCCAGTTTAACCAAAAGGTTTTCCCCGGCCTTTTTCTTCTCCTGATATTTGGAAAGGAAGTAAATCCCTCCTATAAGGAGGAGAAGGATTATAAGCAGAATGATTGGAGTTCTCGTTCTCATTGCCACCTCCTTCTAATCCATATCCAGAGCCCTATGAGCAGGAAAATTTCCGGGAGAAGTATTATGGAAAGGAATCCTATAAACCTCTGCTGAGCGGCGGTGAGAATTAACGTTGAGGATTTGAAGCTCCTGGGACTTATGGCTATGAGATTTTCCTGTTTGCTGCACCAGTTGACCGCATTTTCAAACAGGTTCCCGTTTCCCTGCTGGTCAAAATAGGCATTGGTTATGAAATCGGAATCACCGAAGACCACCAACCTGCCCTTTTTGTCCTTTTCCAGTCCCTTAATTTCCACGGCCACCGCCAGGGGTATGGGCCCTGCTATGTCCACCCCCGGGTCAAAACGGGCCACCTTGCTGTTGTAATTGAAGTCCTCCCAGCTCTTGTCGCTGGTCTCTGCTATTTCCACGCCGCTCACCCCCTCGGGAAGCGGATCCGCTAAGAAAACACCCTGGGCTATGGGATAAAAGGTCATTAACCTGAAGTTTCTGGTTATCTCATGCCATTTGTAATTGGTCACCACCGGCACCAACGGATTCACTCCGAATATCCTTGATACCATGTCAACTACAAAGCCGTCCTTCAGGGAAATACCGTATTTCCTGAGAAGCCCGTAGAGGTTCTTTCTTTTTTTCTGTTCAGGGTCAATCATCAAAATAGCGCTTCCTCCCCTTCTTAGGAACCGATCCAGCCTCTTGACCTCCACCTGCAGGAAATCGGTCTTGGGGCCCGCAATCACCAGAACCTTAACATCCTCTGGGACATCGCCTTCTGCTAAGCTTATAACCCCCACATCGTAACCCAGGTCCTTAAGTCTGGAAGAAGCCGTTGAAATCCCCGTTTTCCCGAAAACCTCTATGGAAGCCTCCCCATGTCCTTTCACGAAATAGACCTTTTTTCCGCCCTTGGAAGTTAGTTTTATTATGCTATTGGTAAGGTTTTCCTCGGTGAAATCGTCGATTATATCCTTCCTCTTTCCCACCTTAACCACCACGCTTCCTAAGGCCACCTTTCCGTATTCTGAGACCGCCTCCGGGGATTTATAGGGGTCTATTATCTCGTAATGGAAGAACTTGGGGTTTTCTTCCCTGTAAAGGGAAAGGAGCTCTTCCATTTTGGTTCTTGTCTGGGACTTCTCCTCGGCAAATCCCACCACCTCAACCTTGGTATTCAGGTTTTTAAGCACCTTAACCGTCTGGGGAGCAAGGCTGAAGACCTTTTCCTTGGTAAGGTCAAACCTCTTGTGAAATTTCGCCAGGCCGTAGGTTGCCACTCCTATTATGGCAAGCCCGAGCACCACGGATATGAACAGGTTTATACCCATGGCATCCACTATCTTAACCAGGGCGTAGGCCACAAATCCTATGCCAGCTATGGCTATACCCACTATGAAAACAACATTGTTACCCAGGAGATAACCCAGATTTATGGCCACCAGCAGGGCCAGTATGGCTATCCAGATTATTAGATTGGTCCTCTTCATTTTTTCACCTCCACCACCTTCTTACCTCTAAAACCGCATAGGTCAGGAAAAGGCCCACCAGGGTGAAGCTCACATAGTAGGCCAGGTCCGCTGTATCCACAACACCCTTGGAGAGGTTATCGAAATGACCGAAGAAGGAAATAAACCTCAGGAAACCTCCCATGGATGAGGTGACATAGGTAAGCCAGTATATGAGCCATAACAAAAGCAGAATGGCAAAACTGAACACCGCGGCGACTATCTGATTTTCCGTCAGGGAAGAAGCGAAAAGCCCAAAGGAAATGAAGGAAGCTCCCAGAAGGAAAAGCCCTAAGTATCCTGTCAGGACCGGGGCAAGTTCCGGTTTGGTTATGAAAAAGGGATAGAAAACATAGGGAGCAGTGGCCACGAGCATGACTGTAAGAACCACCACTGCCGCGATGTATTTTCCTATTATTATCTGGGTATTGGTGAGGGGAAGGGTAAAAAGCAACTCCTCAGTTCTCTGCCTTTTTTCTTCTGCGAAGAGCCTCATGGTAAGGATGGGAAGAAGAAGCAGGAGCACCACCGCTGCGTTTGAGAAAAAGGGTATGTATACGCTCTGATTAAGGCTCAGGTGGGAGGAAAAATAGGGATTGTTCCCTGCCCTTAGGGAAAGCAGGCTGAAATTGGAAATTATCACATAATACATAAATCCGGCCAGAAGAAGGAAGAGGGAAATGACTATGTAGGCAGTGGGAGAAGAGAAGTATATTTTCAATTCCTTTTTGGCTATTGCCCACATGTTTCTCATGCTTCACCTCCTCTGGAAATGGCTGAAATGTAAATTTCCTCAAGGCTTGCGGAGCCATATTTCTGCTGGACCTCCTCAATCTTGCCGAATTCTATAAGCCTCCCCTCGTTGATTATGGCTATGGAATCGCAGACCGAGGTAACCTCCTGGAGTATGTGGGTGGAAAGTATTACAGTTCTTTCCCCTCCTAAGGACTTGATGAGGCTCCTTATCTCCACGATCTCCTTGGGGTCAAGCCCTATGGTGGGCTCGTCCAGGATTAAGACCTTGGGATCACCAAGAAGGGCCTGGGCAATACCCACCCTCTGGCGATATCCCTTGGAGAGGTTCCTTATTCTCCGCAATGCCACCTTTTCAAGGCCCGCCTGGGAGATCACCCTTTCCACCTCCTGTTTTTTCCTTTTTCCGTGAAGACCTTTAACTTCCGCTACGAAGTTCAGGAAGGAACTCACCTTGAGTTCTGGATATAGAGGGGGGATTTCCGGAAGGTATCCGATGAGCCTTTTGGCCCTGAGGGGCTCCTTCTGGATGTCAAGACCCTCTATGATAGCCCTGCCCTTAGTGGGGGTAGTATAGCCGGTAAGCATCCTCATGGTAGTGGTTTTTCCAGCCCCATTGGGCCCCAAAAAGCCCAGAATAGTCCCGTCGAAAACCTCCATGGTTAAATCCTCCACTGCCCTGACCGTTCCATAATACTTGGTTAGGTTCTCGGCCCTAATCATGTTCACCTCCTACATCCGTTCAGGAATTTCTATGCCAAGTATATATGCACCCTTTTTCAATTTTGCTTCCACCAGTTCCATTATGGCAAACCTCAGGGATCTCTCCCCGGGATCTGCCTCATTCAAAATCGGATACTTAGCGTAAAAAACATTAAAGGCCTGAGCCAAGGAAAACAGGTATTTGGCGAGAAGGGAAAGTTCCATGTTCTCCCTGACCTTATCAAGAACCTCATCAAACCTTGAGGCCCTGTGCACCAGATCCCAATAATCGTCGTTCTCCCTCCATCGGGGACTAAGGAGGGAAACGCCCCTCTCCCTTAGCTTCCTTCTTATGCTATTCATTCTAACAAGGGTATATTGAAGATAAGGACCGGTTTCCCCTTCAAAGCTAAGGGCATCCTCTATATCAAAAATAACCACCGAATTATTGGTAAACTTGAGCATGTAATACCTTATGGCAGCGGAGGCTATCTTTTCTGCTATAGCCTCCCTATCCTCAAGAGAAAGTTCCGGGTGACGCTTCTCCACCTCCTGAGCCGCTCTTTTCCTCACCTCCCCTATAAGGTCATCCGCCTTTATTCCAACCCCTTTTCTCCCTGATATGGACACTGCCTCTCCATCCACCTCAAAACCCATGGAAGCTGCTGACCTTTTACTCAGAGCCACCATTTCGTAAGCAAGGTGAATTGAACCTTCTGCCTCCTTTTCGAATCCCAACCTCCTTACCGCTTCCTTAACTATTTTCTGAAGATATCCCTGTCTGGAATCTATAACATTGTAAACCCTGGCGGCCCTTCCAAAATCCATGTCCTCCCCGTCTTCCAGGGTTGTTGTATAAAGGAGCCTTCCAGAGGGATATTTCTTAAAAACCCGATACTTGAAATCCCTGTCCTGAAGACCCAGCTTCCACATCTGATAGGCTATATCCTTGGCCACATAGGTAGCTGTGCCGTTGGAACGGACTATTACCTTTTCCCTGAGCTGTCCTCCTTCCTCTATGTCCATAACCCAGCAACCGGCATTGGGGCCTTTATCGGCCTTTCTTATAACTCCCTTTTCCCTGAGAAGCTCAAAGGTCCTGGCCCAGAGGCCCAAGGAAATTATATGGGATTCCCAGGTAAGCAGGTCATATTCTATACCCAGGTTTTCCATGGTTTGAAGATGAAGGGATGCTATCTTATGCGCAAGTTTCCGACCGGCTTCGCTGTAGGACCCCTCGCCCTCTTCCAGGGCCTTGAGAATCCTTTTTCTCTCCTGCTGGGCGCTGGGATTGGTCTCCATTTCCCTTTCCACTTCCACATAAAGGTCCCAGCAGAAGTGGTCAAATTTTTCCCCAATTCCGTCCCAGGCCTCAGGGGGGAGGCCCTTCATTTTCAAAAGTCCATAAACAACATCCGCCACCTGAACCCCAGTATCATCAATATAATTTTGAACTTCCACCACCTCCCCTACCACGGAAAGCAACCTGGAGAAACTGTCCCCTATCACCGCATTCCTTAAATGACCCACATGGGCAGCCTTATTGGGATTTATATTGGTATGCTCCACCAAGTTTTTTCCTTCCCTGGGGAAAACTTTCACCTCATCCCTGCTTTCCCAAGCATAAAGGAAAAACTCGTCCCTTTTCAACTTAAAATTTATAAATGGCCCCGCGGTAACAACCCTTTCCACCATGGGGAGGTCTTCCAATTTAGAGGCATATTCCCTGGCAAGGGAAACCAAGTTTTTCCCCTCCCTTTTTCCCACAATAAAAGCAGAAAGAAGGCTCAGGTCCCCCAAGGATAAATTAGGGGGATAATCAAAGCGCACATCTTCGGGGGAAAGGGAAAGAAGGCGGGATATCTTCTCTCCCAGTTTTCGTTTAAATCCCAACATCAGTATTTCATTATACCACCGGACAAAACTTCCTTTTTAGGAAAATTTCTTTAAAAAAGTCAAAAAGGGACACCTATAGGAAAGGGAGGGGTGGTGAGACATTAAACCATTTTCCTGCCTCCTTTTCAACCATTACCTTTGCCATTTCAACCCTAAATCTCTTTCCCTTCTTATTTCTATTTCCTAACATATAGGGACAGGTCCGAAATAAAGAAATAGAACAAGAT
>JALXBI010000114.1 GCA_026991555.1 Candidatus Aminicenantota bacterium | reverse complement strand
TTTAAATCCATTTCTGGGCAAGGACTACCGGGAATGCCTTCAGGAGGCTCTGGAGAAAAGCGGCCTGAGATGGAAAGAGTTATCCCGTCGGACCGTAATAGAAAAGACCGCAGAGGCCCTTTCCGCAGGAAAGGTGGTGGGCTGGTTCAGGGGAAGGTTTGAATGGGGCCCCAGGGCTCTGGGAGCCAGATCCATCCTGGCTGACCCGAGAAAGCCTGAAATGAAGGACATCGTCAACCTGAGAATAAAGAGGAGGGAGCCCTTCAGACCCTTTGCTCCCACTGTTTTAAGGGAAAGGGCCGGGGAATTCTTCTCCATCCCCGAGGGTGGGGAATTTCCCCTTATGTTCATGCAGATGGTGGTTCCGGTGCTCTCCTCCCGCATTCCCGCTGTTACCCATGCGGACCGAACGGCAAGGCCCCAGAGCCTTTCTAAGGAGTTTAACCCTGATTTTTACGATTTGATAAAGGCCTTTGGGGAAGCTACGGGAGTTGCTGTGGTTTTAAACACCTCCTTTAATTTAAAGGGAAAACCCATAGTGGCTGACCCGCAACAGGCCATTTCCACCTTTTTGGAAACAGACCTTGATGCCCTGGTTCTTGAAAATTTCTGGATAGAGAAAGGATGAGGGGGCGGTTTCCCGCCCCCGGTGGGAAAGCAATGGCAAGGCGGCTCAGTCGGTTACCTTTATAAATCCCTCCTTCATGAGGAATTGAACTTCATCCCTTGCCCTCTTTATTTTCTCTTCAGCTTCCTTGTAGAGTTCCTCCTTAGTAATCTCCCTTCTGGCAACTCCCTGTTCAATGGCCTTCATTCCCACGGCCACCGCTTCCCTGGGGAAGACCTCCCATTGGTCCATGGTTGGAATTATGTAATCCTCCCTCAGTCCGTGGTCCTCTGCCACCCGGGCAAGCTCCTTGGCCGCCTCAATGCACATCTCGTCGGTTATGGTTTTTGCCCGAACATCCAGAGCGCCCCTGAATATGCCGGGGAATCCTAAGGAATTATTTACCTGGTTGGGGAAGTCTGACCTTCCGGTGGCCACTATGGCTGCCCCGGCTTCCTTGGCCTCCCATGGCCAGATCTCAGGAATGGGGTTGGCCTCAGCAAAGACTATGGGGTCCTTGGCCATCTTCTTTATCCATTCGGGTTTTATGGTGCCAGGGCCGGGCTTAGATGCTGCAATCACTACATCGGCCCCCTCCATGGCCTCGGGAATTCCCCCTCTCCTTTTTTCGGGATTGGTGTTCATGGCCATGCACCACTTCTCGTGATAATGAAGTTCCAGGTCTTTTATGTCCTCCCTGTCCCTGCGGAGGATTCCCTTGGAGTCCACCATGAGGATGTTTTCGGGTTTGGCTCCTGCCTTCATGATTATTCTGGCCCCTGCGATGTTAGCTGCACCAGCACCTATAAAAGTAATTTTTACTTCGTGGAGTTTCTTTCCCACTATTTTAAGGGCGTTCAGGAGCCCTGCTAAGGTTACCGCTGCGGTTCCCTGCTGGTCGTCGTGCCATACAGGGATGTTCATCTCCTTCCTTAGAGTAGTGAGAATGTGAAAACATTTGGGCTGGGCTATGTCCTCAAGGTTAATTCCTCCGAAGGTGGGCTCAAGGATTTTGACGGTCCTAATGAATTCGTGGGGGTCCTTGGTGCGGAGCATAATGGGAAAGGCGTCTACTCCGCCCAGATATTTGAAGAGCAGGGCCTTTCCCTCCATGACGGGAAGTCCAGCCTCAGGACCTATGTCGCCCAGGCCGAGCACCCTGGTTCCGTCGGAGATTACCGCAACGAAATTTCCCTTGTTGGTGTGCTCAAATACCTTTTCCGGGTTTTTCTGGATGTCCTTACACGGTTCTGCCACTCCGGGGGTATACCAGATGGCGAAGTCGTTGAAATCCCTTATCCTGCACTTGGGAACCACCTCAATTTTTCCCCTGTAAAAGGGATGAAGCCTCATGGCATCCTGGCCGGGCTTTTTAGCCTTGGCCAGGAGCTCTTCCACCGAAACCTTCTTAGACATGATTGCCTCCTGATTAATATTTACGCAGATATTTTAGTAATAAAGGAAATGCTGTGTCAATAAAAACCCGGGATTTTTTGACCTGTTTCCGAAAATAGAATAAAATTTAATCCTGACATTATTATTGGAGGATTAATATGGGTTTTAACATACTTGCCATAAATCCGGGAAGCACCTCCACCAAAATAGCCTTTTTTCAGGACGAAAAACAGGTCTTCAAGGAGAGCCTTCACCATCCTAAGGAGGAACTGGAGAAATACGAAAGGATAGTTGACCAGTATGAGTTTCGCCTTGGGGTTATTTTAAATTTTCTCCAGGAAAAGAAGATTGAAAAGCTGGACGCTGTGGTGGGGAGGGGTGGACTTCTTAAACCCATTCCCGGAGGAACCTACAGGGTTAACGAAGCAATGCTGCACGACCTCAGGATAGGACTTCAGGGGGAGCACGCTTCCAACTTAGGAGGAATTCTTGCCCACGAAATAGCGAAAAAATACGGTGCCGAAGCCTTTATAGTGGACCCGGTGGTGGTGGATGAGATGGAGCCCATAGCCAAGGTCTCCGGCCTTCCTGAAATCGTGCGAAGGTCCATCTTCCACGCCCTGAACCAGAAAGCGGTGGCACGCTTAGCAGCCAAGGACCTGGGAAAGACCTACGATGAAGTTAACCTGATCGTGGTTCATTTGGGTGGTGGGATTTCCGTGGGGGTCCACAGGAAGGGCAGGGTTGTGGATGTGAACAATGCCCTAAACGGGGACGGCCCCTTTGCTCCGGAGAGGGCAGGGGGGCTTCCGGTCTGGGATGCCATGAAGCTCGCCCTTTCCGGGAAATATACCGAGGCCGAGCTCAAGAAGAAATTGGCAGGGAAGGGCGGTGTTGTGGCCTATCTCGGAACCAACAACATGAAGGAAGTGGAGGAAAGAGTAAAGGCCGGGGACGGGGAGGCCCGCCTCATCTTTGAGGCCATGGCTTATCAGGTGGCCAAGGAGATAGGGGCCGATGCCACGGTCCTCAAGGGCGAAGTGGACGCTATAGTTCTTACCGGAGGCCTTGCCTACTCTGAGCTTTTCGTGGGCTGGATTAAGGAAAGGGTTTCCTTTATCGCTCCGGTTATGGTCTATCCAGGAGAGGACGAGATGAGAGCCCTTGCCTTCGGGGCGCTCAGGGTTCTGAGGGGCGAAGAAGAAGCCAAAGAGTATTCATAAAATAAAAAGGAGGAGTAATATGGCGGTAAGGAAATTAAAGGACTTAGAGGAACTGGTAAAGGGAAGGGAGAAGAAAACCCTTGCCGTAGCCAGGGGACAGGACCCCAATACCATTGAGGCTGTGGCAAGGGCGGTCCAGGAGGGATTCGTAAATGCAATAATGGTGGGGGAAAGGGAGAAAATAGAAGCCCTGGCTAAGGAAAAGGGCATAGACCCCTCCATCTTTGAGTATGTGGAGGAAAAGGACGAGGCGGCATGCGCCAAGAGGGCCGTTCAACTGGTCCACGATGGAAGGGCCCACATGGTCATGAAGGGGCTTGTGAGCACCATTTACTACATGAAGGCCATCCTTGACAAGCAGAACGGGCTTCTTCCCCCGGGAAAGGTTCTTTCCCATGTTACCTTGGTGGAAGTTCCAACCTATCACAAACTCCTTATAATGTCCGATGTGGCGGTTATCCCTCAGCCTACCTTAGAGCAGAAAATAGCCATGCTCAAATATTGCATTGATGTTGCCCACAGGATAGGGATTGAAAAGCCCAAGGCAGCCATAATAGCCGCCAACGAAAAGGTTTCCGATAAGGTGCCAGCCACCGTGGATGCGGCCATAATTTCCGTAATGGCCAAGAGGGGACAGATCAAAGGAGCCATAGTGGACGGTCCCCTGGCCATAGACATTGCTTTTTCAAAGGAATCCGCGGAAATCAAAGGGGTGGATTCTCCGGTGGCAGGGGATGCTGACATACTCATCTTCCATGACATTGAAGCGGGAAACGCCGTTTTCAAGACCATAACCTATCTGGCCAAGGGAAAAATAGCGGCCATGGTGGCAGGGGCCAAGGCTCCGGCCATCCTGACTTCCCGCTCCGACGATGATGATTCCAAATTTTACTCCATTCTCATGGCAGCGGCCATGGCTTAAGGAGGGAAAATGAAAAAAGCCATTTTATCCGGAAACGAGGCTATAGCCAGGGGTTTCTGGGAAGGAGGAGGGCATTTCGCCAATGCCTATCCAGGAACCCCCTCCACGGAGATCGTGGAGAACATAATGAAATATCCGGAAATAAGGGCCCAGTGGGCGGTTAACGAGAAGACCTCCTTGGAGATTGCCTTGGGAGCATCCTTTGCAGGGGCCCGCTCCTTAGTGGCCATGAAGCATGTGGGACTGAATGTGGCTGCGGACCCCTTCTTCTCCGCCAGTTACATAGGAGCCACAGGGGGACTGGTCATCGTAACCGCCGACGACCCGGGAATGCACAGTTCCCAGAACGAACAGGACAACCGGTGGTACGCCCTTCATGCCAAGGTTCCCATGTTTGAGCCCACCGATTCCCACGAGGCCAAGGAGCTTACCAAGCAGGCCCTTTCCCTCAGCGAAGAATTTGACACCCCCTGGCTCATCCGCTCCACCACCAGGATTTCCCATTCCCTCTCCATAGTGGAACTGGGAGAAAGGGAGGAGGTGGAGATTAAAGGCTATGTGCCGGACTTTGAAAAGAGGAACCTCCTTCCTGTAAATGCCAGGAAGAGGCACGAGGTGGTGGAGGAGAGGACCTTAAAACTAAGGGAGTTTTCCGAAAAATTCTGGGGGAACAGGATAGAGGAAGGGGAGGATTCCATAGGGGTTGTGGCCAACGGAATTTCCTATCAGCACGCCAGGGAAGCCATTCCCGATGCCACCTTCCTTAAACTCCTTATGACCTGGCCCCTCCCCGACAATCTCATAAGGGAATTCGCCTCCAAGGTAAAGAAGATATTCGTGGTGGAGGAAGGGGACCCCTACCTTGAGACCTACCTCAAGGCCATGAACTTAGGGGTGGAGATAATCGGGAAGGAAAAGATTCCCATGACCGGGGAACTCAACCCCACCATAGTAAGGGAAGCCCTCTTAGGGCAGCGTCCATCCTATTTTGAAATTCCCAAGATTCCCCACAGGCCACCGGCCCTTTGTCCAGGCTGTCCCCACACCCCGGTTTTCTACATCCTTAAAAGGCTTAAGGCCAATGTTACAGGGGACATAGGTTGCTACACCCTGGGAGCCCTTCCACCCCTTTCCTCCATGGACACCTGCGTGGAAATGGGAGGAAGCATAGGAAACGCCTACGGGATAGAAATAGCCGAGGCCATGAGGGGACTTGACCCCAGGAAGAAAAAATTGGTGGCGGTCATCGGAGATTCCACCTTCTACCACTCAGGAGTTACACCCCTCATAGACCTTTTCCACAACAACGGAATAACCACGGTGATAATCCTTGACAACTCCATTACCGCCATGACAGGCCACCAGGAAAACCCTGGAACCGATGTGGGATACAGAATCCCCAAGCGCAGGGTGGACATAGAGAAACTGGTCAGGGGAATCGGAGTTGAACATGTATATACAGTGGACAGTTTTGACATGAAGAAGCTCAAGGAAGTCATAAACCGGGAAATCCACCGAAAGGAGCCCTCGGTAATCATAGCCAAGAGGCCCTGCGTTCTTCTTCCCCAGATGAAGAAGCGCAAATACACCTACGCCATAGCCGATCCCCAAAAATGCACCTCCTGCACCCTCTGCTGGAAACTGGGATGTCCCGCCATATCTGTCACCAAGGACAAGAAGACCTGGATTAACCCGGACCTCTGCGTGGGATGCGGGGTCTGCATAGATGTCTGTCCTGTGGATGCCATCTATTTAGCGGACCCGGAGGCTGACAACGCAAGAAAAGCCGGAGAGGAGGTATTAGGATGGGTAAAAAAACAACAACAGTAATAGTGGCCGGGGTTGGGGGGCAGGGAATACTCCTTGCCTCCAACCTGCTTTCCGAGGCTGCCATGGAGGCAGGATACGACGTTAAAAAATCCGAGATTCACGGAATGAGCCAGAGGGGAGGGGATGTTATCTCCACGGTGAGGTTCGGCGAGAAGGTCTATTCCCCCATAGTGGGACTGGGAGAGGCAGATGTGATTCTCGCCTTTGAAAAACTGGAAGCCATGAGGAACCTCCCATACCTGAAAAAGGAGGGAATGGTCATAGTAAACGATTATCGCATAGACCCCCTTCCCGTTGCCTCAGGATACATGGAATATCCGGAGGGGATAATAGAATTCCTCAAGGAAAGGGTTAAGACCATAGCCCTGGATGCCAGGGACCTGGCGGAGAAGGCCGGGAACATAAGGACCATGAATGTGGTCCTTCTCGGGGTCCTTTCCAAAAATTTGGATATTCCCGAGGACATCTGGCTCCAGGTAATAGAGAGGAGGGTTCCCCCCAAGGCCATTGAGGCCAACAAGGTGGCCTTCCGCTTGGGAAGGGAGGTTGCGGAAAAGGCCTTTGCCGGAGCATAGACGAGGAGGGAGCGATGCTGAACTTTGAGGTGGTAAGGAAAAGGGCAGCGGAAAAGGGCCGGGTTGCAGTGGCCATACCCTGGGCCATGGACAAAACAGCAATCCTTGCTGCCTACAAGTCCTGGAAACTGGGAATTTCCCATCCCATACTCATAGGAGAAAAGCCAAAAATACAGGAGCTCATAAAGGAATACGGGCCGGAAATGGAGGCCGAGATAATAGAGGCAGGCTCCATTGAGGATGCTGCAGCTAAGGCTGTTTCCCTTGCCAGGGAAGGGAAGGCAAAGGTCCTCCTTAAGGGAGCCCTGAGGACTGACCAGTTCCTCCGCCCTGCCTTAGACAAGGAGAAGGGCCTGAGGACCGACCGTCTCCTTTCCGATGTTTTCTTCACCGAGGACCCGCTCCACAACAGGGAAAAACTCATAGGGATGAGCGACGGGGGGGTTAACATAGACCCGGACCTTGAGGCCAAGATTCAGATAGTGCGAAACGCCATAGAGGCCTTTCACCGCTTAGGGGTGGCAAAACCCAAGGTTGCCCTTCTTGCAGCGGTGGAGGTGGTAAACGAAAAAATGCCTGCCACCGTGGACGCTGCGGAGATAAGGAAGATGTGGGAGAGGGGGGAACTTCCAGAAAGCATAATAGAAGGTCCCATGGCCTTAGACATTGCAGTAAGCAAAGCTGCGGCGGAGAAGAAAAAATACCGCTCCCAAATCGCAGGGGATGTGGACATATTCATAGTTCCCAACATAGAGGCCGGAAACATATTCGGAAAGGCCTTCACCTATTACATGCACCTTCCCGTGGGCCACATAATAATGGGCGCCCGGGTTCCCCTTCTCATCCCCTCCAGAAACGAAAGCGACGAAGACAAACTCAACTCCATCGCATTGGGGTGTTTAGTGGGATAAGAACTTCCCGTTCCCTTGGAAAAATGTAAACAAACTCTTCTAAAATTTCCTTTGCATCTTGCTCAGAGATTTTCTTTATAGAACCGTCTTTATTGAAGAATCTGGACAACGATAAATCAAGCATTTTACCTGTTACTTCTTCCATTCCAAGCTGTATCAATGTTCTTAGAATTGCTCCTTTGACTAAATCCCCAACATCCTTTCCAAAGAGTTTTCCTACTGTGGAGATATATCCATTTAACATGGAGGCTGCTTTATCTGGAGTTAGTATTTTATTTTTAACGAGGTAGGAAAGGAACTTTCCAAATTCTTTACCCATTACTGCTAACAAGATTGTACCTTCTTTTTCACTTAATTTTCCATTTTTGATATCAGTCTCGATTTGTCTGCTCATTTTATTATTTGTCTGCTCATACTTCTTATAAGAATAATCCATGGAGAAAAAGTGTTCATCTGTCCTGTAATAATACTTAAGCAGGAGTTTTGCAAGTTTCTTTCTCTTTTCGGGATCCCTCAGCAACGATAGTAAATCCCGGCGAAATAATAGAACCCTTGGATTTCTTGCCAGCTCTTTAAGTTATGAAAGGATTGAGTAATATCTTCCTCTAACAATTCCCCACATTATAAGAAGTTCGGTTTTACCCATTTTGTTAATATCTTCGTCCTTAAGTCCTAATAGAGTCTTTAAATCACCTTTTGCCCTTTTCAGTAATTGAGTTCCAGTTGCTTCTCCTGTTGCAAGAGGTATTAAAACATAGGTTCTAACATACTCTCTGTTCTCTGAATCTTTAGCATTATCAAACTCGGAGAACACGCGTATGAATGTTAGTTCTTTTCCATACTTGCTGGGTTGGAATTTACCTGATTTAATATCTTTGAACATTTCTGCGAAGTGTAATACTAAATCGGGTTTCTTTTCAGGGTTTTTAAATAATGCGCCTTTAACCTTGTTATTAAACTGCTTAGCCGCTTCTTCTGGATTCTCAATCCATGATCTCGCATCAATATTGAATTTATTGCTTAAATCAAAAAACCGAGCCAGATCTGGGTTGCTCTTGCGGAATCCTGGTGGTATGCGGAATCTCCACCCTTTTTCTTTTTCTTCTGTTTCTGTTTCTTTTCCTGTCGTTACTTGATAAATCCAAACCCTTTCACCATCTAGTTTGAATGAGAGTCTTTGTTCTATGAGGTTTTGGAGAGATTTTAGTTTCTTTGATGGTTGTAATAATAAGATGTTTCCCAGCCGAGCAGACAACTCAACAGGTTTGTTATTACCAATTTTCACAATGTATTTTGTTTGTCCTCCTTTTACTATCTTTTTAATGATTGTGTTATCTTTCGGGAGCTGGGCTTCGTAAATGATCTCTCCTTTATTCTCATCCTTCTTTATTACTTTAAATTTTATTTGCTCTCTATTAGCGAGAATGATATACATCAACATCGGATGAGCAATTATTTCATCTACAAGGGAAGGGTCTGTTATTCCAAGGTTTTTCAATTTACCTGCTATTTCCCCCCTGAGTCCTTCGAGTTGGGTTTTTGTTTGTTGATGTTCGTTATATCTAATATGTCTAGCCCCATAGTCACCAAAAGAAACCTTCGAAGCCTCCTTTCCACCCATTTAACCATCTCCTTAATTTTATTTATAAGCTAACTGGAAACTTACTGTTATACCTAGGTTATCTTCGGCTACACCCACATAAATTAAAAGTTCTTTCCCATTCTCTTTCTTTTCTTTTAAAGCTAGATACATCCCTCTTACATAGATATTCACTATTTCCCCATCTTTATCTTTTTCGGTGAATTTTGATATACTAGGCATCAAACCAACAACTTCATAACCTTTCGGCACTTCAAACCATACATGGAGAGATGCGTTATCCCAGCCAATCCATAAATCATATCTCTCTTGAGAACCGGTAAAACCGTATTTGTAAGCATCTTTAAGTCTTAGAACTGCAAAGTTCAAATTATAACCTCCAAAGTCTTGAATGTGCTTTCCAAACACATACAAATCAAACTTATTATCTCTTAAACCTCTTAAAACAGTGTAGGGTCCAAATGCAGCATGACCGATCTTGTAGATGGTTCCGTCTATATCTCTTAATAATGTAACGCTTCCTAAACCGCCTGTTAAAAACCACTCTGTATTGTCAATTCTGAGAGCTGTTTTTGGTTTTGTATCAAGAGGATTTCCATGAAGTGTCCATTCACCCCACCTGAATTCCTCTTTTCCCATGTAGTATCTTATCTTTTTTCTGGCTTCTTCACTGAATTTGGCCATGTTGACAGCAACTCCCTCAACTCCATTTACATTTGCTTTCTTAAACCATTCTTCTTCATTATTGAATACTAATTTTTTATGTTCAGAAATAATCTGATTCCAGAGTTGGTCAAACTCTTTTTTGCTCAGTTTGATTTTTTTCAAATCATCATAATCTGCATCTTCGCTTATAACTCCACCAGATCTATCAATTGCAGGTAGTTCCTTCACATTATCAAAGTCTATTCTTATCAGCTTTACCTTTCCCCCGCTCGCCCGAAGCCATGTATCCCCACAGCAGTTGTCTTTTGCATCCACAAGGGCAAGCAGCAGGAAGATTCCCAAAACCACCGTGGATATTTTCTTTCCCGCTCCCCTTGCCCTTTTACCCGCTCTGCAAAATCCCTTCCCTCTCATACCCCAATTATAACCCACCCCAAGCTCCTTCTCAACCCACCATCTTTTCATTTTCGCATTTTCGGGTCTGTCCCTAAAATTTTAGCCTCGCCCAAATTTCTGTCTTCCCCATTTTCGGGTCTGTCCCCAAAATTTCCCCCCTCTTTTTCCCTCAACCCCAAGCTC
>JALXBI010000113.1 GCA_026991555.1 Candidatus Aminicenantota bacterium | reverse complement strand
GGACAGGGTTTGGTTTATGGAGCAGAGGAGTTTGTGGGTGCGGTTTTGGCGAAGTTTCCCCACAGGCGGCGGGTTAAGTGGCGAGGGGAAGGGATTGTGTTAGCGTAGGGGGAAGGGGAAGGTTTTTTCTGCGAAGGGATAGGTCTGTGGTTTTTAAGGATTTTTAGAAAAAGAAGGGGGATTTCTGTCTGTTTTTGGGGGTGGATTTTTTGCTGGTGGGAGTTTTGGGGGGAAATTTTCTGAAGTGGCAAGGATTCGGGAAGGAGTTTTTGGGAAAAATGAAAAAGGGTCTGTCCCTAATTTGGGAAATGGGTTTGGGAGAAATTGAAAAAAGGGTCTGTCCCTCACAAGGAAACAGTGAAGATAGAAGGAATGCAGAATCCAGAAAATCCAGAAAGAATGCAGGCAGGCTGGTTTAGCCTTTAAGCATGGGAATTTTTATGCCTGCTTTTTTAGCAAATTCTATGGCCTCCTGGTATCCGGCGTCGGCGTGGCGGGCTATTCCTATTCCAGGGTCGTTGGTAAGAACCCTCTTGAGCCTTACATCCATCATCTCGCTTCCGTCTGCCACTATTACCTGTCCAGCGTGGAGGGAATAGCCTATTCCAACTCCTCCTCCGTGGTGGAAGCTCACCCAGGAAGCTCCGCTCACCGCATTAAGGGCAAAATTGAGCAGGGGCCAGTCCGCTATGGCATCGGAGCCATCCTTCATGGCCTCGGTCTCCCTGTTTGGAGAAGCCACAGAACCGGTATCTAAGTGGTCCCTTCCGATGACTATGGGAGCCTTAACCTTCCCTTCCCTTACCAAACGGTTGAAAAGAAGCCCAGCCTTGTCCCTTTCCCCGTATCCCAGCCAGCAAATCCTGGCAGGAAGGCCCTGAAAAGCCACTCTTTCTCTGGCAAGGCGTAACCACCTAACTAAGTGCTCCTTTTCAGGGAAGAGTTTTATAAGCTCCTCGTCTATGGTGTATATGTCCTCGGGGTCTCCGGAAAGGGCAGCCCAGCGGAAAGGTCCCTGTCCTTCGCAGAAAAGGGGTCTTATGTAGGCTGGCACGAACCCGGGATACTTCCAGGTTCCATCGGGATTTTTAATCTCCTCTTCCTTGATAAAGCCTCCGGCTAAGGCGTTTCCCCTGAGGTTGTTTCCGTAATCAAAGGTCTCAGCTCCCCTGTTCTGAAGTTCAATCATCAGCCTTACATGTTTTGCCATGGTCTTATAGGAGCGGCGAAGGTATTCCTGGGGGTCCTTTTCCCTGAGCTCTAAGGCCTGTTCATAGGTTAGTCCTTCGGGGATGTATCCATTCAGTGGGTCGTGAGCAGAGGTCTGGTCCGTGAGAAGGTCCGGGGTAATTCCCCGCTCCACTAATCTCTGAAGAAGGTCCACCACATTTCCAATCCATACTATGCTCTTGGCAATACCCTTTTCCTTGTATTCAAGGGCCCTGTCAATGGCAGCGTCAAGGTTATGTTCAATCTCATCAAGGTATTTGGTCCTTATCCTTTTCATAGCCCTTTCTTCCACCACCTCCGCAGCCAAATAGGTGGCGTTGTTCATGGTGGCAGCCAAGGGCTGGGCACCGCTCATTCCTCCGCATCCTCCGGAAACTATGAGCTTCCCCCTAAGGTCGTTGAGACCAAAGCGCTTCCTTCCTGCAGCGGCAAAGGTCTCGTAGGTTCCCTGGAGGATTCCCTGGGTTCCTATGTAAATCCAGGAGCCTGCGGTCATCTGACCATACATTATAAGACCCAATTTCTCAAGATGATGGAAGTATTCCCAGTTGGCCCATTTGGGAACCAGGTTAGAATTGGCTATTATCACCCTGGGAGCCCATTCGTGGGTTTTGAAAACCCCCACGGGTTTTCCGGACTGGACTAAGAGGGTTTCATCGTTCTCCATGGTTTTCAGGGTTTCAACTATAGCCCAGACCGCCTCCCAGCTCCTGGCGGCTTTGCCTGTCCCTCCGTAAACTATGAGGTTTTCAGGGTCCTCTGCCACCTCAGGGTCAAGATTATTAAGAAGCATTCTTATGGCAGCTTCCTGATGCCAGCTTTTTGCAGTAAGTTTATTGCCCCTGGGGGCCCTTACAGGTTTGTATTCCATGGCTCACCTCCTTTTCAATAATCATGGGGAATGCCCTTAAGGTGAAGGAGAAGGTGTTCCCTATCCTGCAGACCTTCAGCCCACCCCAGGTTGGCATCCTCCTTGGAATCAAGGTATTTTACATAGGGTTTTATGTCAAGAAGCGGGGTTCCGTCTATGGCATCTATAGAGGAGGTTTTCACAATGTTATGTTCCACGGACAGAAGCCTTACAACGCTGAGCCCTATGGGATTGGGCCTTTTGGGTGAGCGGGAAGCAAACACTCCCACTTTCACTCCCTCAGCCCAGGGAGGTTCAGCCTCTAAGGAAAACTCCTGTATCCTATCAAGCCAGAAGAGCACATAAATGTAGCGAAAGCTTTCTAAACCCTTCAGGCCCGGAGCAAATTCAGGATAAATTTCAAGAAAACAATCCTCCTCCTCCACAGGTTGACGGGGTGCTTTCCACTTATAGGGAGTTCTGATTACGCCTATTTTCCCGAAACTCAATGGGGTATGGTCAGAAGCCTTTTCCATCTCGTCCTGAAGGGAACCTCAAAAATTGACTTAACCACCCCCCACATCCAGTGAAAGATTGTTGGATAGGCGTATTCCTTGGTGGAAGCTTTTATGCTCCAGTAAATTATCCAGGGCCTTCCACGAAGATTCTTCATGGGAAGGAAACCCCAGAACCGGGAATCATAAGAATTATTTCTGTTATCTCCCATAACGAAAAGATGGCCTGGGGGAACCTGAACAGGTCCGAAATCCGGGGGAATATAGGGGGTGGGTTTAAACCTAACATAGTCCCCATCTATCATTTTTCCGTTCACATAAGCATGGCCGTCCCTTACCTCCACCATGTCGCCAGGAAGCCCTATTACCCTTTTAACATAATCAAATCTGGGGTCCTTGGGGAATTTGAAAACCACTATATCACCCCTTTTCACCTTCCCTACTGGTAAAATAAACCTTTCAAAGGCCGTGGAATAGGGCGCATAGTAAAGCTTATTAACTAAAAGGTGGTCCCCAATGAGAAGGGTATCCTCCATGGAGGAGGTGGGGACCACGAAGGCTTGAACCACAAAGGCCTGCACAAAGAAAACGAAAAGGAGCGTATCCGCTGTTATCTCAAGGTATCTGGCAAACTTCTTCATCCAGACAAGTATATCACCACCGCAAATTTACCGTCAATTGATGCATGGCTCTTCCGGTAGCCAACGGGCCTGAATCGTAGCGCAACGGAAGAGAATCTATTCCTCTTTTTTACCATCTTCCACCGCGCCTTCTGCGACCATAGCCTGGACCATTGGAACCCGAACTCAGTATAAGATCAAGTTCCTCCTGGGTTATATATTGAGCCTTATAGGTGATACCGTATTGATTTTTGAGAATGCGGGCAAAAGCCCTTATGTGATTTTCAGAGCCCTTCTTCAGGTTTGAAAAGACAAATACTATGTCGGTATTGTCCACCTTCAGGAGCCATTTCTGAAGGTCATAGATGTCCAGGTCCTCAATGGTAGCACCCACCATCAGGGCATCGGCGGGAGACTGAAGTCCCTTTGCCACCAGTTCCTCATAGAGCTTTGTCATTTCAGGATTGGAGAATACTCCCACGGAGTCATCCTTAACCGGGTCTTCAATATTGTATTTCAAAAGAAGGATTTTAACTGCGTCCATGTGCCTCTGCTCACTGGCTGCGATGTTAGAAAAGACCCTCAACCCCCATCTTTCATAAAGGGTCCTGTAAACATCCCTTGCCAGTTTCTCCTCTTCTCTCATATGCAGCAGAGCCTGCTTTTCCGCTTCGCTTATTTCCTGGTAGGGAAGGGAGTTTATGTAGGGAGCCATGTTGTAGAAATACCCACTGTTGTCGCCAGAGCCGTATCCATACCTTCCATAGATGAACCCTGCGATTAACACCGAAATCACCAAAGCTGAAATTTTTCTTAACATTTTTACCTCCTTGAAAATGTTTTAGATTCTACTAAAGCAAGAAATATGCCAAAACTTTCCCGGCCCATAAATCCTTTTAAGCATTTATCTTGAAAAAAGAAGTCAGCAAAAAGCACTCGCAAATTTCTGCGAGGGCCTCAAATTATTGCGGATAATTTTTGTGGCTTCCTCAATTATTTAAGCCCAAATAGCTGGCATGAAATTTGCTTCATTCACCATGAATTCCGAGAAAGGAGGCTGATATGAAAAAGCGTTCCTTTGACTGGAGAAGCTTCATAAGCTTTACTGTTGCTATTTCTGCCCTTGTGCTATTCGTCTCAGGGGTTATCCTCTACATCGCCCCATCAGGTAGGGTTGCCCACTGGACTGACTGGAAGATTATTTTTGGAAAGGACGAATGGACAGACATACATGTGGTATTTTCGGTTCTTTTCACCGTGGCAATTATCCTCCACCTTTTTAAATTTAACTGGAAGGTATTTAAAAACTTTCTAAAAAAGAGAGGTGTTGCTTTAGGCCTCTCGCTTCTTCTTTCAACGGTGCTGCTGGTGGGAACCTATTATTACATTCCCCCCTTCGTATATGTGAGGAATTTCAGCGATTACATGAAGGACTACTGGGAAAGGAAAACTGCCTCCCCCCCTATACCCCATGCAGAGGAATTAACCCTCAGGGAGATGGCGGAAAAGCACCTCAAAATTTCTGTGCCCGAGGCTATGAGAAGACTAAAGGACCGGGGCTTAAAGGTTGACAGTGCTGAGGAAACCTTAAAGCAAATCGGCGAAAGAAACGGGTTATCTCCTCTTGAGATTTACAACCTTCTTTCGTCTCAGTATCCCCCTCAAAAAGGTGGAGGGTTCGGGCGCATGACCCTTAGCCAGGCAGCATCTAACCTGGGAATTTCCGTAGAAGAGGCAAGGGCTCGCCTTGAGAAAAACGGCATAAAGGTATCCTCGGACGCTCTCACCTTAAGGGAAATTGCTGACCGCAACGGGATGAGGCCAAGGGAAATATACGAGTTGCTGGAGGGAAAATGAAAAGAAGGGCATATCCGAAGGAATGCTTAAATTTAAAGCAAAAAAATAAAAGGAGGAAAACATGAAGAAGCTTGCGCTAATGGCAGGATTGCTGGTTTTGGCCGGGATGGCCTTTTCCCAGGGATACGGTCCATGCGGATATGGGTGTTATAACTGGGATTCTTCAAAGCTGGTTTGGGTTGAGGGAAAACTAATTTCCGTCGCTCCCACCCAGATAAGGCTCAGGGTTGAAGCCCAGAACAGGGTATATAACCTTTACATGGGCCCTTACTGGTATTTTTCCAGAATAGGCCTTAGACTCAACACCGGTGATGTGGTTAAGGTCAGGGGATATGTCCTTCAAACCAGTGCTGGTTATAATCTCTATGTGGCAGAAGTGGTAAAAGACGGAAAGACTTACCGTTTGAGGGACCAAAACGGAAGACCTCTCTGGTGGGATTACAGAGGCAGAGGTCAAGGTGCTGCTCAGAGCGGAAAAGCAAGAGGCATGGGCAGAGGAAGAAGAGGGGGCTCAGGTCGGTGGTGATATAATCTCCCCATGAGGAAGCTTTTAACCCTCCTCTTTGTTGCATTTCTGGTGGCAGCAGAGGGGAGGGTTTGCTTCTTTTTCTCCCCGGAAAGAAAAATTGAGATTGTGGGAAAAGTGGTAAAAATAGAGGAGAACCAGAGTTTTTGTCGTTCTGATTATTTCGTGGTCATTACATTGAAAGACAGGAGGGGCAGAGAGTTTAAAGTCTATGTTTCCCCAGCATGGTTTTTCACCGAAAGGCCTGGTCTGGGAGAAGAAATAAAGATTAAAGGTTCTTACTCGCAAAACAACAGAACCCTCGTAATAGCCGAGTGGATATACTCCAGGGGGGAAAAATTTCTCCTAAGGGATTCAAGAGGATTTCCATTGTGGGGCGGAAGAAAGAGGAGATTTGGTAAGGAAAGAAGAAGGTCAAAGGGAAAATGGGTAAAAAGGTAGTCATCCTTTTTTCCATACCTTTTTTTCTGATGGTAATCTTCTATTTTTATTTTTTCTCTTATGTTAACAAGAAGAATCAGGAAAGGGTGCTTATGCTCTCCATGTCCCAGGCCAAACTTACCTCTGCTTTTATTTCTGTGGCCGGAAACCATCTTCTTGAGTCCGGTGAAAAGAGCTTGGAAAGCTTTCTTTCCGGGTTGCTTGAAAGGGAAGATGTCATATATGTGGCTGTGGTGAAGGAAGGAAAGCCCATTTTCTGGGATAGCGTCTATTCCGGTTATCTTCCCATTGGAAGGGGAAAAAGCCCCAGGTTGATACCTTCCCCCATAGGAAGCATCTTGGAAATAAAAAGCATACTGAATAAGGGATACGAGGTTTACATAGGTTTTGATTTTTCCCTTTTAGATGAGATAAGAAAAAGGGCCTTTACCAATTTTCTCGTTGTGTTTCTTTTTCTCCTTTTCTTCTCTTCCCTTTCTCTGGGATATATGCTTTATGTAAACTCTCTCTATTTCCGTAAAGAGAAGGAACTACTTAAAGAAAGGCAGGAAAAGGAAAGATTTAAGGAACTTTCCATGCTGGCAGCCTCCCTTTCCCACGAGCTCAAAAATCCCATAAACAATCTTTATCTGAACTTACAGCTTTTAGAGGGAAAGGTAAGGGAGGAAAATGCCAGGAAATACTTAAGCGTTGTAAAGGACCAGGCGAGACGGCTTTCGTCCATAGTGGAGACCCATCTCTCCTTAGTGAGACTTTCTCCCCGTTTGAGAAAGGTCAATTTAAGAGATGTCCTGTCTTCCCTTATCTCCGAAAAAATTGAGTTGATTATGGAAGAAGAGTTTCAGATGCGCACTGACCCGCAGCTTCTTCATATAGCCATATCCAATCTTATCCGAAATTCCGAGGAGGCGGGGGCCAGCAGGATATGGATAAGGGTTTTGCGGGGACGAATTGAGGTGGAGGATGATGCGGGAGGGGTAAACAAAGAAGAACTTTCAAAGATATTTTCTCCTTTTTATTCCGGAAAGAGGGAGGGGACAGGAATAGGCCTTGCCCTGGTTCGTAGGATAATAGAGGCTTTAGGTGGGAGAATAAAAGGGGAAAACGGGGATAAGGGATTAAAGATTATAATGGAGTTCAGCCATGAGAATTTTGATAATTGAAGACGAAAAACCCTCAGCTGAAGCCCTCAGGGAATTTCTTTTGGATAAGGGCTATGAAGTGGAGATTGCAGGCAGCGGTGCGGAGGGAATAGAGAAATTCTCCAGCTCCACCTTTGATATAGTGCTCCTTGACTGGAAACTCCCAGACATGGAAGGAGATCGGGTTTTTGAGAGATTAAGGGAAATTAACCCGGCTGTTCCGGTGATATTCATCACCGCTTACGGCATGATTGAAAGGGCTGTAAATGTTCTCAGAAAGGGTGCCTTTTACTATATGACCAAGCCCATAGAGCTTGAAGAACTCCTTCATCTTATAAAGGAGGCGGAGGAAAAAATTAACCTGAGAAGGGAAGTTGAGGTTCTAAGGGAAACAGTAAAGGAAAAATTCAGCTTTGAAAACTTCGTAGCAAATTCCGGGCTTATGCAGGATGTGCTCTCCCTTGCCATGAGGGCGGCAAAATCCAACGCAAACATACTTATAACAGGGGAGAGCGGAACGGGAAAGGAAATGCTGGCAAGAATAATACACAACGCATCGTATAGGGCTCAGGGCCCCTTCGTTGCCGTCAATCTCGCAGCCCTCCCTGAGACCCTTATTGAATCGGAGCTCTTCGGAGCAGAAAAGGGCGCCTACACTGGTGCGGACAGAACCAGGCCAGGGAAGTTTCAAATAGCCTCAGGGGGAACCCTTTTCCTGGACGAAATTTCCGAAATTCCCCCATCTGTTCAGGTCAAACTTCTGAGGGTTATTCAGGAAAAGGAAATTCAGCCCTTAGGTTCGGCAAAGACCATAAAAATTGATGTAAGGATTATTTCCGCCACCAACCGGGATTTAAGGAAAATGGTGGATGAAGGAGAATTTCGCCAGGACCTCTATTACAGGCTGAATGTCATAGAAATTCACCTTCCCCCTTTAAGGAAAAGAAAGGAGGAAATTCCCTATTTAATAGAAGTTTTCCTTAAAAGATACTCAAAGGCCAATAAAAAGCAGGTAAAGGGTCTTACAAGGGAAGCCATGGAGACCCTTATGAGGTATCATTATCCTGGCAATATAAGGGAACTTGAAAACATAATTGAAAGGGCTGTGGTGCTTACCAGAGGAGATTATATAGGACTGGAGGACCTTCCATTTCATGTGAGAAATCCAGAGACCAAGGGCCGAAAGGCCAGTGCCTTAGCAGAGAGATTGAGGCAAGAGGAGAGAAAAATAATCTTAGAAGCCCTGGAGGAAACCGGGTGGAATCAAAGTGAAGCAGCAAGGAGATTGGGCCTTTCGGAAAGCACCTTAAGATACAGAATGAAAACCTTAGGAATAAAGAGGAAGAATTAAACCCTCAGCACCTCCGTCTCTTAGAATGGGTAAAAATATAACCCAGCGAACACATAATTGTCGGAAAAGGTGAAATACGGGTCATTGGAAGTGTTATGCCTTAATAACATCCGGATGGAAACTCCGAAGCTCCTCCATTTTCTGCTGAGGGACAGATAAAATTCGTTAAGATAGTCCCTCCTGTCCTGAAGCGGCACAATAGGATTTCCCTCAAGGTCCAGGGCCGGAATATTGGTAAAATTTCTTTTAGAATGGGAAGCCCTCGCTGTAAGTTCTATCTCCAAAGGCAGAATCACCTTGGCCTGAACAAACGCTCTGTAACCATCCCAGGAGAACTCATCATAAAAGGGCGTGGTAAAGAAGAAATTTTCTTCTATGATGCCAGGCACCGACTCAAAGGCCCAGTTTTTCTTGAGTTCCAGCTGGGCGGCCACTCCTATCCTGTAACCAAATCCCTTAGAGAGCCTGAACTTTGCATAAATCTGCCTTAGATATGAATCTGCCTCCTTGTATTTTTTGATTCTTCCTCCCAGTTCCTCCCTGGCAGCCATCTCAAGGGGAAGAAATTCGTTAAGCTGAACGAAGAAATAATGCTTGAAGCTTGAATAGGCTGGATAATAAGTAAAACGGGTATATTTCATGCTGTAGGAAGACCTGAGAAGCAGGGACGGGGAAAGGTAATATTTGAATTCTGCAGTAAGGGAGGGCTGGCGATAGTTATAATAATCGTAACTTGCGGTAAAACGCTGGATGTCTAAAGCGAAATTAAGATGGAAAAGGCTCCTGCCTTTGAAATAACGGATCCAGTCCAGTCCGGCCTCCAGGGTTAGAAAACTCAGCCATGAATTATTCTTGAAGGAAGAATAGTCTGAAAATACATATAATTCAAGCCCATGGCCGGGGTAGAGGGAAATATCCAATCCTCCCCTGCTTATAACATCCGAAATTTTCTCGTAATTGCTGTATATATTGCTGGAAATGCTGGTAGAAAGGTAAACTCCAGAGGAAAAATCCCAGGAGAAAAGCAGAAAATTAAACAAAAATAATAGAAGAGGGGCAAAGCCCCCCTTCTTCAGAAGCTTTCTGCAAATGAGCTTAATGGGAACCACCCGAGTGATTGTTTCCATTTCCATTTCCACGATTTCCCTTGTTATTGTCATGATGCCTGTGGTTGTTTTCGTGTCTCTGGTGCTGGTCCCTGTGTTGTTCATGCTGATTGTGCCTTTCCTGCATTTGCTTGGACCCGCCCTCATGGGGGCAAGGACCGTTCATATGTGCATGCTGCCGATGTTGCTGCTCCCTTTCCATGCGATTTTCCTTCTGACTGCATCCGGGGCATTTCCAGTCAGGGTCTTTATAATTGGGGATTCCATCCCCGTCGTCATCCTGCATAAGATCGTTTATCCCATCTCCATTTTCGTCAATGAACATCATCTTGCCCTGCATATTGCTCTTACCGGATTTCATGACCTTACGATTTTTCTTCTTACTGGTTTTCTTTACTCCCTTTACCCTTTTCTGAGCGGCAGATGAAACTGTGGATACTGTAGCGCTCTTATCGCCAGAACGAACCGTGGTTTTCTTTGTCTGGTCCTTCTTATCCTGAGCCAAAGCCATACCTACAAGCAACCCCATTGAAAGTATCACAATCGCCTTTCTCATGGCCAACCTCCTTAAACTTTATTCATAATATCATAAAGCAAAAAGCATACCAAAGATTTATCCTGCTGATAAAGCCACAAAATAGGGAAGGAGCTTCGCAAAAATCTGAAAAGTCGCAAAAATTTGCGAAGCCATCTTCCTTAAAAATCGTCCCCTCAAAAATTGGGCCTAATTCCGTAGGGAATGGAGGATTTTGGGGACGGATTTTGGGGACAGACCCTTTTTAGGATTTTGGGGACAGACCCTTTTTATGTAAGGGATTTTGTGTTTCGGACCTGTCCCGAAAATCCGCTTTTCGGGAAAAAGGGGGGAGAACTGGGGGTTGGGTGGCAACTGCCCGCAAGTTCCTCCACCTTGTCTGGCGCTTACAGAGGGGAAACCTTATATAGAAAAAGGGGCAGGTGAGCATCGAATAGGGACTGCTCCTTTGAGAGCGAGGGTCTGATT
>JALXBI010000112.1 GCA_026991555.1 Candidatus Aminicenantota bacterium | reverse complement strand
CATAAACCCCCTTTATCTCCTTTAAGGCCTCAAGCCTCTCCCCCCGGTCTTTTATCTTCCTGAAAATCTCTAAGGCCTTGGGAAAGAAGATTTCCCCATCCCCGAAAAAGAAAAAATCAAAAAACTCAGCCATGGGCTCGGGGTTTACAACATTGGGTCCCCCTGCCCCTATTAGGGGGTCCTTCCCCCGCCTTTCCTCCCTTCTTATGGGAATTCCCCCCAATTCCAGGATTTTCAAAACATTGGTGTAGTTAAGTTCGTAAAGAAGGGAGAAGGAAACAAGGTCAAAATCCCGAAGTGGACTTCTGGTCTCCAAGGAAAAAATTGGCACTCCCTTTTCCTTTAGAAGGGCCACCATGTCAGCATCGGGCATGAAAACCCTTTCGGCAGCGGCAAAGTCCATGGAATTTATCATGAAATAAAGGATTCTCAGGCCCAGATAGCTCATTCCGATCTCGTAAAGGTCAGGATAAGCTAAGGCCACCCTCACCTCAGCTTCTGGCTTTGCCACAGAGCCGAATTCCCCCCCAATGTATCTTGCGGGCTTGCGAACCCTTTGCAAAAGCTCCTCTATTCCCATCTCCACGCCAAGGTGCTGTTTATTATTCCCAAGGAAATGTAGGAAGCCAGAAGGTTTGAGCCCCCGTAACTGAGAAAGGGTAGGGGAAAACCTGTTACCGGGAAAAGGCCCACGGCTATAAGGAGGTTGAATACCGTCTGGAAGGCGAGCCATCCCCCTAAAAGATAAACAAGAAGAACCGCTTCCTCCTCCACTAAATATTCCACGGCGGAGAAAATTCTGAAAAACAACATGGAGTAAAGGAGAAGAACCACCAGAACGCCCAGAAAACCGAAACTTTCCCCCACCACTGCGAAGATGAAATCGGTATGGGCTGCGGGAAGAAACCTGAGTTTTGCCTGGGTCATTTCCTTAAGGCCCTTACCCTTAAGTCCCCCGGAACCTATGGATATTTTAGCCTGATAAACCTGGTATGCAGAGCCCGTGGGATCAGAGGAGGGATGGATGAAGGAGGTAATCCTTCTTTTCTGATAATCCTCTAAAAAATAAAACCACCCCACCACTGCGGCCAGGATAGCAGAAATGGCAATGAGCCTCCTCATCCATTTTTTTAGCCCAAAGACCATGTAAAGGGCTAAGGGAAAAGATAAATATACAAAGGCGGTTCCCAGGTCCGGCTGAAGGGCCACTAAGCCCATGGGAAGAAGGACAATGAGCCCGGAAATCATCAGGTTCTTAAAGGAAACGGGAAACTCATATCTTCTGCGGAAAAACCACACCAGGAAAAGGGGGATTATAAATTTTCCTGCCTCAGAGGGCTGAAACCAAAATACGCCCAATTTCAACCAGCTGGATACCCCGCCCCTGAAGGCCAGGGGAAAGAGCACTGCCAGAAGACCAGCATAAAACCAGGGAGAGAGTTTTATGAGCTTTCTGTAATTGAACATGGAAAAAAGGAAGAAGGCAGCCAAGGAAAGGAAAATCCTTAGGATCTGACCCCTTACCAGGAAAGGTCCTGCCTTAGAGGCCCATATCCCCAGAAGCCCCATAGCGTTAAGGGCTAAGGCCGAAGCGAGCATCCACCTGTCAATTTCCCTTAATCTTCTCACCGAAAATCCTCCTGAGGAGCCTCCCTGCCACCGGCGCTGCCGCCTCTCCCCCGGCTCCCCCGTGTTCTACCAAGACGAATATGGAAACTTCAGGATTATCACAGGGGGCAAAGGCGGCAAAAAGGGAATGGGGTTTTATTTCCTTGCTTTTTTCAAGTTTCACCACCTGGGCAGTTCCCGTCTTTCCGCAAACGCTTACCCCTGGAACAGAGGCTGCCCGCCCGGTTCCTTCCTTCACCACCAGCCTCATTCCCTTTATAACCTCCTCAAATATCCAGGGAGAAATGTTAAGTTTCACCTTCTCCGTTTTTCTTCCCCTGAGAACGTGGGGAACTGGATACCAGCCCCGGTTTCCTATGGCAGAGGCAAAGGTGGCCACCTGAAGGGGGGTGGCGGTGAAATAACCCTGCCCTATGGAAAGGGAAATGGTCTCCCCCGGATACCAGTCTACACCCAAGTGTTTCCTTTTCCACTGGGGACTGGGAAGAATTCCCTCCTTCTCCCCTGGAAGGTCTATCCCTGTTTTTCTTCCGAAGGGAAACTCTTTCACCACATCAACTATGTTTTCAATCCCCAATCTGTCCCCCATTTTATAAAAATACACATTGCACGAATCCCTTATAGCATGGGCAAGGTCCTCCCATCCGTGGCCCCCGGGCTTCCAGCACCGGAAGTTCCTGCCGCCGAAGGGAAAAAATCCAGGACAGAAAATCCTCTCCTTGGGCTTTACCACCCCCTTCTTCAGGGCCGCCACCGCCATGGCCAGTTTAAATATGGAGCCTATGGGGTATGTCCCCTGAATAGCCCTGTTGAAAAGGGGTTTTCCAGGGTCGGTCATTATTTTAAGTTTAGCCTTTCCGGCAAACCTCGAGGACATCAAATTAGGGTCAAAGGAAGGGGACGAGACCATGGCGAGGACCTCCCCGGTTTTCGGGGAAAGCACCACCACCACTCCGGATTTTCCCTTAAGTTCCTCCCGGGCCCATCTCTGAATTTTAAGGTCAAGGGTGAGGACGAGTTTTTTCCCTGGATGGGGTGGGGTTCTTTTTATGATTTTAATGGGGTTTCCCATGCTGTCCCTCAGAAGATAAAGGGCCCCGTCCTTTCCCCTTAAAACCTTATCATAAAACCTTTCTACCCCCTTTTTACCAACCATAGTCCCGGGTTTAAGCTCCATGCTCTCCACTTCCCTCCTGTTGGCTTCCCCAACATATCCCACCACATGAGCGGCAAGCTCCCCAAAGGGGTAAAACCTCATGGGCTCCGCCTCCACCAAGAGCTCAGGGAATCTATCCCTTATGGCCTCAAGCTCAGAAACCTGGGCCATGGTCAGGTTTTCAGCTATGACCACAGGAAGCATCTCGGGATAATCCCTGTAATTTTCCAGTCTGTGGCGAAGTTCCTGCACCGGAATTGAGAGTATATGGGAGACCCGGGAAAGGGCCGAATCCGTGTCCCGGGAAAGCCCCCGCACAAAGGAAAGGGAAAAGGAGGCCCTGGTCTCAGCTAACACCCTTCCCTCCCGGTCGGTTATGAGGCCCCGGGGGGCTTTCACCGGGAAAACGAGGGTTCTATTTCTCTCCGCCAGGTTCAGGTATTT
>JALXBI010000111.1 GCA_026991555.1 Candidatus Aminicenantota bacterium | reverse complement strand
GTGGGAGATGAGGTGGTAGTAGGAGAGGGAGGAGGTTTTGATGTAGGCTCTGGCGATGCGACTCATGGGGAAATTATAGCAAATCGGACCTGTCCCGAAAAATGAAATTGACTTTATTTTTTTCGGGTTTTAATATAGAAGCATGGGCAGGTGTGTTAATTGTGGGAGGGAGGTTCCCCCTGGTGCTCAATTTTGTCCCTACTGCGGGTTTCCCCAATTAAAAGGAGATACCGTTGAAATAAAGAAGATTCCGGAATACATAAACGAGGAGTTTAGACCTATTTTTGAAAGCCTTTCTAAAAAATATAAGGTGGAAGGATTTATAGGAAAGGGGGGATTTTCCCAGGTTTTTCTTCTGGAAGACAGGATATTAAAGAGAAAATGCGCCCTCAAGGTTCTATCCTCCCAGGTAACCGGTTTTTCCTCTGAGGCCATGGAGAGATTCCTGAGGGAAGCCAGGCTTTACGCTGAACTGGAACATCCCAACATAGTTCCCATATACGATGTGGGCTTTGAGGGGAACAGGGCTTACATAATAATGAAATACATTGAGGGGAGAAACCTCAGGGATATAATTTCCCGTTCCGGCGCCCTTCCCTTAGAAGCAGCCCTTCGCATTAGCAGGGATATACTCTCTGCCCTGGCTTACATGCACAGAAAGGGGATTGTTCACAGGGACATTAAACCCTCTAACATAATAATAGAAGAGAGCACCGGTAAAGCTATCCTTGCGGATTTTGGCCTTGCGAAGAGAATGGATGCTGTTACCAGGTTAACCCGTTCCGGGGAACTGCTGGGAACCCCCCATTATCTCTCCCCGGAACAGGCTAAGGGCGATAAGGTTACCCCGGCTTCCGATGTTTATTCCTTCGGAATAACCCTTTTTGAAATGCTTACGGGTAAACTTCCCTTCAATGGTGAAAGTCCCCTTCAGATACTCTGGAAGCATGTGCGTGAGCCCCTTCCTCCAATTTCAAGGTATAACCCCTCGCTTCCCTCTGAGGTGGTAAGAATAGTCCAGAAAGCTACGGAGAAAAAACCCTCAAACCGTTACCCATCTGCCGCTGAGATGCTGGCAGATATTGAAGCCTTAATGGAGAAAACAGGAACAGCCGGCAAAAGAAAACCCGGGCTCTTTGCGGCTCTGGTGGTGTTTATTCTTTTATTGGTAGTGGGAGGGGTTTTCTTTATTATGAAAAAGCCAGGTCCAAACCCGCCTTCCCCTTTACCTGAAAAATCCACGGTTGGAGAAAATCTTCCTCCAGGTAAAAACCTTCCCTTTGTCCTTCAGCCCCCGATAACCTCCAGCCAGGAGTTCTCCGCGGAGACAGGGGTTCAAGGGGAAACCCAGGGGCCTTCCCAGCTTAAACCAGAACAGAAACCCGTCCAGGTTCCTCCTGCCATACTTACCCTCAAAGTGGATTATCCAGCAGAAGTGCTCATTGACGGCAAGAGCATAGGTCAGGTAAGTCCGGAAAAAAGCGTATGGATGCGGCTTAAACCCGGGCAGCACGAAATTACTTTCCTTCCCCTTTACGCTATTCCCCAAAAGCAAACTATAACCCTGAAGGAGGGAGAGAGGAGAAGCTTAACCAAGGTTTTCGGCTTCAAAACTATGGTAACCACCATAAATACCGTGCCATGGTCCCATGTTTACATAGACGGAAAATTCATGGGCAATACCCCTATAAACAAACTTGTTCTACCTTCGGGTTATCATACTTTTAAATTCGTGAAAAAGGGTATTACCCTTGAGAAAAAGATTTTCCTTAAACCCGGGGTTAAAACGGTAATATCAGAAACTTTAAAAATGGGGAGGTGAGCAATGAAGAAGGCGGTTTTTGTCTCATTGTTTCTCATCTTTATTTTTCCGGTTTTTTCGGGTCAAAAAAACAATGCGGGAAAGCTTCTGGAGGAGGGTAAGAAGGCCTATATTGCAGGTAGGTATTCCGAGGCCATAAAGAAGCTGAACCTGGCCGTTAACTTTATAAAGAACAAACAGCAGCTGGTGGATGCTTACATAACCCTTGCCCTTACCTACTTCACCGTGGGCGACGAAAACGGTGCCAGGGAAAATCTGAAAAAAGCCCTATCCGCAAACCCCAGGCTTGTTCTGGACCCGGATTATTATCCCCCGAAGTTCATTTCCTTGGCCGAGGAAGTCAGGAAGGAATTACTCGTAGAGATTAAACTTAAATCCAATGTGGTAGCGAAGTTCAGGGTGGATGGGGAAGAAGTGGGCACAGGAACCCTTATTCCTGTAAGCCTTCCTAAGGGACTTCATAGTTTTAGAGTGGAGGCAGAAGGATACAGGCCCATAGAAAGGAAAATTGAAATTTCCTCAGGGGGACAGATTCTTTATTTTGAACTTTCCCCAGTTAAACCTGCGCTTCCCAAGCCTCCTGAAGGGGTAAAACTTCAGGCTGGTAAGAAAGGGGGGAGCAAGCTCCTGTATTATCTGGGTGGAGCCGCGCTGGGAGCAGGGGTGGTGGCCGTGGTTGTTTCATCAAAGAAAAGCACCCCTAAGGAGGCGGTGTTAAACATCACCACAGAACCTCCAGGGGCGGAAATAGAAGTGGATGGCGTAAGAAAAGGGACTGCTCCTCTTACAGTTAATGTAAGTGAGGGTTCTCACAAGATAAGGGCTTACATGGAGCTTTACGGGGAGGCTACAAGGGAAATACAGGTTAAGGGCGGTAGAAATTACAATGTAAGCGTAACCCTTTCCCCCTATAAATACAAATTCGACAGATGTTTTTCCGGTTATAACTATACCTTCTCGGCGGTGGTAGATTCAGATGGAAATGTTTATTTTACCGCTACAGGCATGCAGGCAGTAATTAAGATGGATTCCCGGGGCTCAGTGTTAAGAAAAGCTCCTATGGGAAGATTGCCTTTGGGGATTGCCTATTTTCATACTGCAAATGAGGAATCCATTTTTGTTTCCACTTTTTATGGTTGGCTATTTAAATACGGTCTGGATTTAGAGCCTGTTTGGAGCAAATTCGCGAACTTTGAAGAAAGCGGGGGAATGGTTGCCGATGAGAAAGGAAGTGTTTATATTTGCGATAATCTTGGAGATTTAATTTACAAATATAGTGTGAAAGGTAACTTCCAGAAGACATGGAAGGTGAGCAGTCCCCTCTTTATAACTTACTTAAAAAATACCCTTTACGTGACCACCACGGATGGTTACATAAAAAAGTTCTCAACCTCAGGGGAAAGTAAAGGGAGGGTTAGTCCCAGCAAGGAGATATCCAGCCCCGGGGGAATATCCACCGACGGAAGACACCTTTATGTGGTAGATACAGGAAAGAAAAAGGTGGTGAAAATGTTCCCCGATGGGGTGGTTTTTGTTTCCTTTGATATCTCGAATCTTCAGGAAATTATGGATATAGCTGCCAATCCTCGCAAGGGGGATGTGTGGATTGCTACAGGAAATATGGGTAAAATATGTCACTGGAATATGACTAATGAAACTATTTCCTCTGGCAAGATGGAGGTTAAGACAATAGGAACCTACCAGAGAGTTGGCTTAGATACTGCCAGACCTTTTCCCAGGCGAGGGAAGCCCTTTTTCCCGAATAGGGTTCATAATATGGATAAAAGGAGGAGGAAATGAAAAGAATTCTGATAATTTTCCTGGCCATTTTTCCCCTATGGGCCGGGGTAGATCTTACCCTTTCAGGAGCCATGTTCGTTCCCAAAGCCTCCTATTTCAGGGAGGCTTATGGCAGCAGTATACCCTCCTTTTCCTTAGAGGGAGAATACAGGATATTGCCCATGGTGGGGACTTTTCTTGGAATAGATTATTTGCATAAAACGGGAAAATTAACCTACAGCGGGGAAAAAGTAACCCTTAGGGTGGTGCCGGTAAATGCCGGGGTAAGATTTCACTTCCTCACCTTCTTTGCAGATCTGGGGGTGGGAAGCTGGAATTATAAGGAAGAGGCAAGCTTTGAAACAGCCTCAGGTTCCCTCACTGGTTTTTTCGTGGCAGCCGGGCTTCGCTATTCCCTGGTTAAGTTCAACTTCCGTGTAAGAGCTAAATATTCCGTGGCCAAAAAGAAGACCGAAGACATTGAAAGTGACCTCAGCGGGCTTCAGCTTGAAGCAGGGGTGGGGGTTTCCTTCTGAGCTTTTTTAAGGGGAAGCTTCCTGAATCCTATGTAAATCAGGAAAAGAGGCCAGAGATCAAAGAGAAAATTTAGGACAGAACAGAATTCCAGGGAAAAGGCTTCCAGGAGAAGCAGGGTGCCCAGCACGAGAAGGGTAATTCCCAAAAACAATTTTCCCGATTCAATTTTCCTCATTTTTGCCCTCCCCTCTAAAAGAAAGAATTATAAGGTAAATACCGAGGCCAATAACTAAAACAGGCCAGAGCCTGGAGAAAAGCCGAAATTCAAAAAAGTTTAAACTTACCAGAAGAAGGGAGACTCCAAGCACGATCCAAAAAATACCCCATCCAGTATCAGGCGAATAAACTCTCCCATCCACATCGTTATATGCCTCTAAGGCGGCAAAACCCCAGAGGGCTATGAGAAAACCTACGGAACCCGAGCACCATGACAGGGCGTGCACAGTGTAAATGAATATAGCCATGAAAGCCAGGCCCTTATAGGTTTTGCCGGCATAGAGGCTCCCAATTCCCGGAAAAAGAAGGGAAAGAAAAGATGCTACTACCGGAGATTTCTCTTCCATGATCACCTCCATCTCTTTATACGAAACCGGTTTGTTTTTTACTCAATTTTTTGAAACTTCAGAAAATTTCCCATGGTTTGGGGATGAAAATTTCCGAATAAACATAAAGGGCGAAGCGGTCTGTGGCTCCTGAGATGAAATCCGCTATTCTCCTGGGGAGAGGTTCGGGTCCCTCTTTTATGAATTTATCGCAGAATTGCCTTCTGCCCTGACAGTCTTCCAGAAGGAAGAGAAAAAGACTTCTCACCACCCCCTTGGCCTTCTGGAATTCCCTGGCCTTTAAAGGGTGAAAATAAACCTCCCTCTTCAGAAACTCCCTGAGTTCAAGGAGACGGGAATACATTTGCGGGTGAAGCCAAACCATTTCGTAGTTCTTTTCCTTGGTGGCGTTTATGACATCTAAGACCAGGTTGTTTATCCTCCTGGCATGGGTTTTGCCTATTTCCCGTAGGAATTCTTCGGGAATCTCCTTAACCAGGCCAGCTCTTATGGAATCGTCAAGGTCGTGATTCACATAGGCTACAATGTCCGATATTCTAACCACCTGTCCTTCTAAGGTTGCAGGGGCTCTGGAGAGAATTTCCCCTGTCAATCCCTTGGAGTGGTGGGCTATTCCGTCTCTGACCTCCCAGGTAAGATTGAGGCCCATGCCGTTCTTTTCCAGTTTTTCCACTATCCTCAGCGATTGGTGGACATGGGAAAAGCCCTGGGAAAATCCCACCTCCTTTAAAACCGCATCCAGGGCTTCCTCCCCTGCATGGCCGAAGGGGGTGTGGCCTAAGTCATGTCCTAAGGCAATGGCTTCTGTAAGGTCCTCGTTGAGCCTGAGGGCCCTGGCTATGGTCCTGGAGATCTGGGAAACCTCCAAGGTATGTGTCAGGCGGGTTCTGTAGTGGTCCCCGGAGGGGGAGAGAAATACCTGGGTCTTGTGCATTAGCCTCCTGAAGGCCTTGCTGTGTATTATCCTATCCCTATCCCGCTGAAAGGCGGTCCTTACGCTGCAGGGAGGCTCCGGCTTTTCCCTTCCCCGGGAAAACCTGCTTTTGGCGGCTTTAGGATGAAGAAGCCTTATCTCTAACTCTTCATACTCTTCCCTTATTCCCATGAACCTTCTCCTCTATTAAATAGGCAAAAAGGGCCGCCGAAACTCCGTTGTCTATGTTGACCACCGCCACTCCATTGGAGCAGGAATTAAGCATGGTAAGGAGTGCAGCAAAACCTCCCAGGGCAGCACCGTAGCCCACGCTGGTGGGGACACCGATTACCGGAGTGGAGGTAAGGGCAGAGACTAAGGTGGGAAGAGCTCCTTCCATACCCGCAACTACAATGGCTGCAGACGAGGAATTTATCCTTTCTATGTGAGGAAGGAGGCGATGAAGGCCCGCCACCCCCACATCGTAAAATCTTTCCACCCTTATCCCCAGAATCTCCAGGATAATGGCCGCCTCTTCCGCCACCCTTTTATCGGAGGCCCCTGCAGTTATTACCGAAATCAGACCCCTTGAAGGGGAAGGTTTTACTGACGATGCTAAGGAGGGCTCTGGAAAATAGGTGAGCTCAGAGAGCCCTATCCTTTCAAATTTTTCCCTGCTGAGACGGGTAATGATCACAGGTTCCTGCCTTTGTAATAGACCCAGGGTTATGTCCCTGAGGGTTTCAGGCTCCTTTCCCTCCCCGTATATGATTTCCGGGAAACCTCTCCTTATCCTCCGGTGGGTATCAATTTTAGCTTCCCCTATTTCCAGAAAGGGAAGTTTTTTCAGGTATTCCTCCAGGAAAGAATAGGCCTGGTCAGGGGAAATTTTTCCCTGGCTCAGAAGCTGGAGGATTTTCTTCAGTTCATTCATGATGTTGTAATTATACATCATTGTGGTTAAAATACCCCACGGATTGAAACATTCCAATAAGATATAAAGCCGATTCTTTCTGGCAGGAAAATTGCATATATTCATTTTGTAATGAATAAGATGGTGAATTTTGCCGAATTTGAAGGCGAAGGCGCTCACACAGGTCAGTATTCCAAAATAAAGGTATTTGACCATTACGATTGGATAGTTTTTGAAAAGAACGGGGAACTTTTTCCCTTAGACATAAACAAGGTGGAGACCCGCTGGGCCACCATTTTCGCCCATAATGGATTTACCGTCTACACCATAGAACACCTCCTGGCTGCCATATACGGCCTTTCTCTGAGGGGGGCGAGAATTACCCTGGAGCAGGGTTCTGAGATTCCCCTCATGGACGGGAGCTCCAGGGAATTTGTGGAGGTTTTAAAGAAAACCCTGGAAAGACTGGAGGAAGAAGATAAATACTGGCATATTGACCAGCCCATAGAAATAAGGGATGGGGAGGCCTTTATAAGAGCAACCCCTTCCCACGAGTTTGAGGTTCTCTATACCATTGACTTTCCCCATCCTCTTATTGGAAAACAGACCCTTGAGTTTAAGTATTCCGAGAAAAGCTTTGTGGAGGAACTGGCCAGTGCCAGAACCTTCGTTCCCCTTTCAGCCATAGAGGAACTTCGTCGCCAGGGGCTTGCCAGGAAAAAGACTCCGGATGGAGTAATAATTCTCACGGATACCGGACTTTACGACGGAATAAAATTGAGGTTCAGTGACGAATTCGTAAGACACAAGGTCCTTGACCTCATAGGAGACCTTTCCTTTCTCCAGTATAAACCCAAAATAAGCATAGAAGCCTACAAAGCAGGCCACAAACTTCACATAGCCCTGGTTAAGGAAATCCTGAAGAAGGGTCGTCTCCGCTAAGACTAACTAAGATTAAAATATTCCCTCTGTCCCTTAAAATTAGTAAAATATACGAGATTTTCCATGGAGGTAGGTTTCATGAAGACAGAAAGTGAAAGAAATTACGAACGCTACCTTGAAATTATGAATCAGGCCCTGGACCTATTCAATAAAAGAAAACTCAAGGATGCCCGTGCGGCCTTCAAAAAACTGAAAAACAGTGGGATCCTTGAATTTCAGCACAAGGCAGAGGTTTACCTGGAAATAATTGAGAATATCCTTTCGGCCAGGAGAACCAAGGTAGAAGAAGAGCCCTTAGAGAAGGCCATAAGGTTGATTAACGAAAAGGAGCCCGAGGAGGCCCTCCAGGCCCTGGACTCCGTGAAGGATGAGGATGCTAAGATCTGGTATCTCAGGGCCTTAGCCCTTACCATGCTGGACAGAATAGACGAGGCAGCCGAAGCCCTTAAAAAGGCGGTTTCCATGGACCGCAGGTTCTATTTCCTTGCCAGGAAGGAGCCCGACCTTTTTCCCCTCTGGGATACGGGAAAGCTGGAAAACCTTTAAGGAGGGCTGAATGTCCTTAGCTGTCCTTTTAAAGGAAGAAAATCCCCTTCTTGAAGAGGAGGTCCTGGGAAGGCCCCTTTATTATTTTCCCCACAAGGAAGTTCTCAAGGTTTTCTCCCGGGTTCTTTCACCTTATCCGGAGCTTTCGTCGGAGCCAGCGGAGTTCTCTTCTCCCCAGGAGGCCCTGGGCGCCCTGAAGGGGGAAGAGGGGCTCTTTTTCCTTTTCCCTTCCTTTGTGGGCATCTTTGCCGAGGAAATTATTCAGGCCATGGAGGGGGGGAGTTTTCTTTTCCTGGTTGACGGTGAGATCGCAGGGGGTTATCTGGAAAAGGCACAGGGGCCTTCTGAGGTTCAGAGGAAGATAGAATTAGATGCCATAAGGGTAGAAGATAGGGCTTCTTTGGTGGATGCCCTTTCCCTTTTGAGGTTCAGGAAAATAGAGGAGAGCCTCTCCGCCGGGGCTATGGTCATGGATCCTGCCACCACATGGCTCTGGGAGGATGTGGAGCTCAGGCAGGGGGCGGTGGTGGAGCCCTTCGTGATTATGAAGGGGAAAATTGTGGTGGAGGAAGGGGTCGTTATAAAGGCCAGTTCATACCTTGAAAATCCTGGCCCAGGGGTTATGAGGATAAGGAGGGGGGCTCAGGTTGGTCCCTTCTCAAGGATAAGGCTGGATGCGGAAATAGGCGAAGAGGCCAGAATAGGAAACTTCGTTGAGGTCAAAAAAAGCCTCATAGGGGCCAGGGTGAAAGCCCAACACCTTACATACATAGGGGATGCTGAAGTGGGGGAAGATAGCAACATAGGTGCAGGAACCATAACCTGCAATTACGACGGTTTTCGCAAAAACAGAACTATCATAGGGAAGAGGGTGTTCGTGGGCTCAGGGGTTGAACTGGTAGCTCCTGTGGAGCTTGAGGACGACAGCTTCGTAGCCGCAGGTTCCACCATAACCAAAAAGGTCCCCCGTTTTTCCTTAGCCATTGCCAGGGCCAGACAGGAGAATAAGGAAGGATGGGTGCTTAAAAAGAGGAAGGAGTGGGAAAGGAAGAGCAAATCCTGAAACCCCTGAATGAGGCCCAGCTGGAAGCGGTTCTGAGTTTCGGAAGGCCCCTTCTGGTCCTTGCAGGCCCTGGGGCAGGAAAGACCAGGGTTATAGTTCACAAAATAGCCTACATACTCCTGAAGCGACCCATTCCCTTCCACAGGATTCTGGGGGTTACCTTCACCAACAAAGCAGCGGGGGAAATGAAGGAAAGGGTTGAGAAAATGGTAGGAAGGGAAGCTCCCGTGGACCTTATGACCTTCCACTCCTTTGGTGCCAGGGTGCTCAGGAAGTTCTCGGAGCTTAAGACCATCTTTGACCGGCAGGACAGCATATCCATTTTAAAAAGATTGATGAAGGAGAGGGGGTGGAAGGAGACCAAGGCATCTTCCTTTATGGAGAAAATATCCAGGGCGAAACTTGAGTTGGCCTATCCCTGGGACCCTGACAGACTTTTTTACATGGGCTTTGACTCCGAGGAAATAGACCTCTACGGGGAGTATCAGCAGAAGATTGAAGAAGTGAAGGGGGCGGATTTTGACGACCTCATAGCAAAAACAGTGCTTCTCATGGACGAAGAGCCGCAGGTGGCGGAATACTTCAGGAACCTTTACGGATACATCTTAGTGGACGAGTTTCAGGACACCAATCCAGGCCAGTATGAGATACTGAGGAGGATAGCACGAAAGGACAACATTTGCGTGGTGGGAGACGAGGACCAGTCCATATATTCCTGGAGGGGGGCGAGCCTGGAAAACATATTCCGGTTTGAGAGGGATTTTCCCAACACCAAGGTGATAATCCTTGACATAAATTACCGTTCCCTGCCTGCCATAGTTAAAGCTGCTTCCCGGATGATTTCCGCCAACAGAAAAAGGCATCCCAAGGAACTCAAGAATGTAAAACAGGGGGCCCTCCCTGTATTTTTCAAGAGGAATTATTCCAGGGAGGAAGAGGCCTCCTTCGTGGCGGAACTCATCTCTTCCCTTCTTAAAAGGAGGGACCTTCTTCCTGTGGCGGTGTTTTACAGGGCTAATTATCAATCAAGGCTAATTGAGGAAGCCCTTACCCAGAGGGGGATTCCCTACAAGATTCTGGGTTCTGTGGGCTTCTTTGAGAGGAAGGAGGTAAAGGACATAATCGCCTATCTCAGGGTGCTCCACAATCCAGAGGACGAGGTTTCCCTGATAAGGGCCCTCCACCACATCCCCAGGGGGGTGGGGAAGAGCACCGATGAAATGATACTTAAGGAAAAGGCTAAGGTTAAGGACGGAATACTGGCTGTAAAGGAAGTGGCCCAAAAACTTAAGGGGAGAAGAAAGCAGGGATTGGAGGATTTCCTGAACCTCCTTAAAAAAACCAAGGAAAAATTAGAGGCAGGTCTTGGGGAAGCCGTGGAATACATAGTGGAGGCTACCGATTACAGGCGGGTGCTTCAGGAGACGGACCAGACCGGTGCCCGGCGGGAAAACGTGGAGGAACTTATAAGAATGACCAAAGCCATGCAGACCTTGGGTATGGGGCTTGATGACTTTCTGGAAAGGGCCTCCCTTACCACTTCCTTGGACGAAAAGGCCAGGGCCGATGTGGTTCTTTCCACCCTTCACGCAGCCAAGGGACTTGAATACGAGTCCGTGATAATAATAACCGTGGACGAGGGCTTTATTCCCCATTCCAAAGTTACCACTACCGAGGGAATAGAGGAGGAGCGAAGACTCCTTTATGTGGGAATGACCAGGGCAAAAAAACTCCTGCTGTTAAGCACCGCCACATATCTTCCCTCCAGATTTCTGATGTCCATACCGTCGGAACTGGTTCAGGTGGTAGAGGAGCCCTGGGAAGTGGTTCCCCCGTCCTCTGGAAGGATTCGCCATCCAGTTCTGGGATATGGAGAGGTTATCAGCAGGGAAGGGGGAAGGATTACCGCCAGGATGGAGGACGGCAGGATTCTCACCTTCCGGGAGGACCTGGCAGGAATAGAATTTCTGGATTAACCGGGAAACGCGCGAAATTTTTTAGTATTAAGGGACAGACCTTTTCTATAAATTTACTCCTTTTTTTCTCCGAAGA
>JALXBI010000110.1:11602-37267 GCA_026991555.1 Candidatus Aminicenantota bacterium | reverse complement strand
ATCCTCCCACAGTTTCCTTCACCTATCCCCACGACGGGGATGCGGTCTATTCTGTGATAAGGGTAAGGTCCCACGCAGAGGATGACATTGGAATTGACAAGGTGGAATTTTACCTTGACGATGTTCTGCAGAGCACCTACAGCTGCGGAGGAGCAACCACCTGCGATGCAGTCTGGACCTGGGACAGCACCACGGCATCTGTTGGAAACCACACCCTGAAGACCATAGCCTACGACACTTCCAGCCAGACTGCCGACCAGACCATAACCGTTGATGTTCATCCCGGATACGGAGGACACTTCGGCGGGCCTGGCGATGATTATGGATATGGAATTGCCATGAGCGGCAGTTACCTTTACTTGGTTGGGGATACGAACTCCTATGGGGCAAATCCTTCTAATGTTCTGCTTTACAGGGTTAACCTCAACGGTGCCTTAGAAAGCAGTCAAAATTACGATGATGGCCAGAGTGAATACGGGAGAAAAATAGCTGTGGGTTCCGGAGGGGAAATATACATAGTGGGTGTTTCCTACGACGGGAGCCAATCCGACATTCTGGTGAAAAAACTCAATTCTGACCTTTCGGTGGCATGGACAAAAACCTTTGAAGGACCTCCAGGGGACGATTATGGAAACGGCATAGCCATAGATGGGGACGGATATGTGTATGTAGCGGGAGATTCCACTACCTATACCAACGGAGATTCGGATGTTATTCTCTACAAGCTTAATCCAGCCGATGGTTCGGTAGTCTGGATGAGACATTACGGAGGAGTAAACGGAGAACATGGAGATGGGATAGACATAGACGACTCCAATAACATTTACATAGTAGGTTATACACTCAGTTTCACCTACGGTGGAAGGGATGCTGCCATATGGAAAATAGACAGCAACGGGGCAAGGCTCTGGGCAAAACACTTTGGAGGTTCCGGTCACGAGGATATTTACGGAGTCGCCGTCTCGGGAGGTAGCGTTTACCTTGCAGGATACACCGCCTCATTCACCAATGGCGGAAACGATATATATGTCCTTAAACTGGATGCCAGCACCGGAGCCAAACAGATAAGCAGACACTTCGGCGGAGCGGACGATGACCAGGCAAGATCTGTGACGGTGGACGGAAGCGGAAATGTCATAGTGGTAGGATACACTCATTCTTTTGGGCACGGTAGTAACGACATAGCAGTATATTCGCTCAACTCCAATCTCGTAAAAAACTGGGCACGGACCCTCGGTGGAGGCAACGATGATCAAGGAGAAGATGTGGTTGTGGATGCGGAGGGAAATATATACATTGTAGGATATACTGCCAGCTACACCTACGGAGGCTATGACTTCGTTCTTTACAAACTCAACTCCAGCGGAGTGAAGATGCCCATAAGCTCGGGCCGCTAATTTCGGATAAATCATAGACAGGGGTCGGGACTCCCTCCCGGCCCCTTTTCTTTTTACAACCTTTTTCCTCTTTTTTCGTATAAATTCTGTTGATAAAAATTACAAGGAGGAGTCATGAGAAAATTTCGCCTTATGGTTCTGGCTTTGATGGTGGCCCTGCTGGTCTTGCCGGCAGGGGCAAAGGAAAAGGCCAGGACCGAACCTGATTTTTCCTCCCTGATTAAGGCCTTTAAGTGGAGAAACATCGGACCTGCAGTTATGGGCGGAAGGACCGTGGACTTTGCGGTAGTGGAGTCAAATCCTTCGGTTGTTTACGCCGCTATGGGACCCAGCGGACTCTGGAAGAGCGAAAACGGAGGCCTTACCTGGAAGCCAATATTTGACCACCAGGGAACCATCTCCATAGGAGCCGTGGCGGTTTCCCAATCCAATCCTGACATCGTCTGGGTGGGAACCGGGGAGGCCACCTGCAGGAACAGTGTCTCCATCGGCGATGGGGTTTACAAGTCCGAGGACGGTGGGAAAACCTGGAAGCACATGGGGCTGGTGAACACCAGGCATATTGCGAAAATAGTCATTGACCCTAAAAATCCCGATGTTGTCTATGTGGCAGCCATGGGTAAGCTCTGGGGAAAAAATCCTGAGAGGGGAGTTTACAAGACCACCGATGGAGGTAAAACCTGGAAAAAAGTCCTTTACATAGGAGATGATGTTGGCATAGCTGACCTGGTTATGGACCCTTCCAATAACCTTATCCTTTACGCTGCTGCCTATCAGCATGGCAGGAAACCCTATTACTTCTACAGCGGAGGGCCTCTCAGTGGAATTTACAAGACCACCGATGGAGGTCGCACATGGAAAAAACTTACTAACGGTCTTCCCGGGGGAGATACCGGAAGGATAGGCCTTGCCGTTTCCCGTTCCAGGCCCAATGTGGTTTACGCTATAGTGGAGAACAAGAAGGGTGGGATTTTCCGCTCCGACGATAAAGGGGAAACCTGGAGAAAAATGGGAGGGGTTAAGGTCCTGAACCAGGTAAACTCCAGACCCTTTTATTTCAGCAGAATTCAGGTGGACCCCACCAATGACCTGGTTCTCTATTCTGCCTCCTTCAGCCTTTTTGTCTCCAGGGACGGAGGCAAAACCTTTGAGAGGATATCCAGGGGAATACATCCTGACCACCACGCCATCTGGATAGACCCGCACAACCCCAACCACCTGATTGATGGAAACGACGGGGGAATTGCCATATCCTGGGACGGAGGAAAGACCTGGAGGGCAGTGCAGAACATCCCTGCGGCAGAGGTTTATCATGTGGGATATGACATGAAGAAGCCCTACAATGTTTTCTGCGGGCTTCAGGACAACGGAAGCTGGATGGGCCCCAGCAATTCAAAGAGCTGGATAGGTATTACCAATTATGACTGGAAGCCTGTGGGCGGGGGAGATGGTTTTTACACCCAGAGTCCTGCCAATAATCCTGACATACTTTATGTGGAATCACAGACCGGAGATATAATCCGGGTGGAGCTAAAAAGGAAGGTGTCCCAGGGCATAAGACCTGAGGCTCCATGGGAAAAGGAACCCTATCGTTTCAACTGGAACACCCCGATTTTAATCTCCCCCCACGACCCCAACATTATATACATCGGAGCAAATTACCTTTTCCGCTCAAAGGATGGGGGAAGAACATGGCAGGTCATAAGCCCTGACCTTACCACCAATGACCCGAAAAAAATAATAGATTCCGGTGGCCCTATAACCCCTGACAATACCGGAGCTGAGGTTCACTGCACCATTTACGCTATAGCAGAATCCTACCTTGAACCCGGGGTTATCTGGGTGGGAACCGACGATGGGAATCTTCAACTCACTAAGGACGGGGGAAAGACCTGGACCAACCTGGTGAAAAACATAAAGGGACTTCCTGCTGAAAGCTGGGTTTCCTCCATTGAGCCTTCCCATTTTGACCCTGCCACGGTTTATGTGACCTTTGACAGGCACAGAAGTGGGGATTTCGCTCCTTATGTATATGTGAGCCACGATTACGGAAAGCACTGGAAATCCCTGAGGTCAAACCTTCCTGCTGTGGGCTATGTTCATGTAATAAAGGAGGACCCCTTCAACAGGGATATTCTTTATCTGGGGACGGAATTCGGTATATATTTGAGTTTCAACAGGGGAAAAACCTGGCTCAAGTTTAACAACAACATGCCCACGGTGGCGGTAAGGGATATTGCCATTCATCCTAAGGAGCACGACCTTATAGCCGGAACCCACGGGAGAGGAATATGGATACTGGATGACATAGTTCCCTTAGAAAAACTCCCTCAGGCCATCAACTCAAAAATTTATCTTTTCCCCATAAGGGATGCAGAAATTTATTATCCTAAGGGCAACTGGATGTTTAACGGGGCGGTGGACTTCTCGGGTCCCAATCCTCCTTTTGGTGCCATCATCAACTTCTACCTCAAGGAAAAGCCAGCGAAGGTTGAAGTTAAAATTTACGACTCCAAGGGAAATCTCGTAAGAACCATTAAAGTGAAGAAAGCTAAACAGGGACTTAACAGGGTAGTGTGGAACCTTAGATATCCCCCCGTTACTGAGGAACTTCCTGAAAAAATTAAGGAAATACTCAAGAAATTCGGCATGAGGGGACCCAGGAGCCCCTTTGTCCTTCCCGGAACCTACACAGTGGAGGTCAGAGCAGGCGAACTTTCAGCCAGACAGCAGGTAAAGGTTTACGCAGACCCGGCCCAGGATTATCCCTTGAACCAGAGGATGGAAAAAATTAAATACGCTAAGCAGGCCAGTGCCCTTCTCCAAAAAGTCTTCTTTATAGGTGCCTTTGTTCAGAAGGAAGCTCCTCAGTTTTACAAATTGAAATCAAGGCTGGAAAAGAGGAAGGACCTTCCTGAGGAAATAAAGAAGAAACTGGAAGAAATAGACGGCAAGTTAAAACCCCTGAAGAAGGAATTTTCCTATGATTCGGTAATGTTCTACCGGTTCTCCCTCAAGGACCTTTTAAGGGGCGGAAACCTTCCCATGAAGGTCTTTTCCCTTCAGAGGCAAATAGTTGGTTATCCAGGAGTTCCCACTTCAACTCAGATAAGACTCCTTAAGGAACTCGGAGCAGCCCTTCAGAAGAGGCTACAGACCGTTTACCAGCTTCAGAAAAAGGGCCTTCCCCAACTGAATTCACTGCTCCTCAAATACAAAATACCCTACATAGAGGTTCTGAGCCTGGAAGATAAGAAACCAGCAAAGCACTGAAGACAAGGGGGGCTTGGCCCCCCTTTTTTAATATAATTTCAGTTTTCAAACTTAACAAAGGGTATTGTGAGTTTTTGTTTAATCCTCTTTTATGCTACAAGATTCGTTATTTCCTGATATGCTTTCTTTTGTGAATTTTCGCAAAGCTCTCAGAAAATGCAGAAGACCTTTTAATTGTAGAATCATAATAACGGTAATGCTGTGTTTTCTTTTGTGATTTAATTGTTATTTTTGCTGAAGGGGAATTTATAGTTCTATCCGTTATTTTCCAGAAACAAATATCAGGGTCTTCTCCTACTACGAGGTTCCCATTTTGAAAAACCCCTATTCCCACAGGGGAGGTTAACCTTTCTTTTCCTATAAGTTGAACGAAACTTCCATCTGGCAGGAATTTGTAAACACCTCCTCTCCAGTTTTTGGTCCTTCCGGTTACATAAACATTCCCTGTTCTATCCAGCGCTATGGTGGTTGTGCAATTTATTTTCTTGGAAAATTCCCCTATTTGATTTCCGTCATAATCGTATACGAGAATCCTATCCGAATAATACTTGCAGGTTGAGACATAAACCACTCCGTTATCCCCGGGCTCCGCATCTTCCGGATTGCTACCTGCTTTCATCTTCCAGACAGAGACGATATTCCCTTCTGAATTGGTAACCACTATTCTGTCGTTCATTCTGTCTGCAATGTATACTCTCCCCTGAGAATCCGCTCCAAGGCTGCTTGGATTATGTAGGCCTAAATCCTTGGTCCAATCGTGGGCTAAAGAAAGCGTAAATCTCATTAATTCCGGAGACTCTCCTACCACATAAATTTTGTCGTTAAAAGGATTATATCTTATTCCTAAGGGCCAATAGGGAATATAACGTTGATATACAAAGGTTCCCAGTGGTGTAAATTTTTGAATTCTGGAATTTTGCCAGTCGGCTACATAGATGTTTCCTTCTTTGTCTAAGGTAAGGTCTGAAAAAAATCTGAATTCTCCGGGCTCCTCCCCGAACCCCCCAAAGCAGCGGTCCATTTCATAGGCAAAAGGAGAAAGTTCTGCTTCAATTTCATACTCCCTCCATCCTTCTAATTCTATTTCCTTTTCCCATTTTCCATAGAGTTCCCTTTCCACTTTTATTTTATGTTTACCCGGTTTTATCCCCTTTAGGGTGCACGGGGTGGAGCATCTTTTTTCTCCATCTATAAATACATCTCCGTCTAAGGGAGATGAACTAATGTGGAGAATTGCTGTTCCTCTATTTAGAATCCCACCCTTTCTGAGCATAAAATATGCAGAAACTCCGATAACGGCTATCCCTGCCCCTAAATATAGAGGCAGAAGGCTCTTTTTCTTCCCCTTTTTTAACCTTACACCACTGGCCTGAGTAGTGTTTGATTTCGAATCTACGTCCTTATTTTTTGAGCCGGCGTTGATTTGCGTACCCGTCATGCTTATTACAATTAAAAACACAAGAATCTTTTTCATGACGAAATACCTCCTCCTTGATATTTTAGGAAAAATTCAAGAGTCAATCCAAAATTAGCATTCATTGTTTTGACGCTAATTTGCCAGATTAAATTCAGCCCCTTACAATATATAGATGAGAAAATACATTATTTTTGGGGTGGCTGCGGTTCTTTTGTTTTCCGGATGTCATCACCAGCAGGAGAATAAGCGGGAGTTCTCAGGCCGAATTCTAATGCTGGGAAGGTCTGTTATGGCCGGCTGGTTTGAGCACTGGGGAGGCTATGAGCATGTTCAGAAGGAGGGCTTTGACCTTTATTATGGGCCCATGTATTCCCCTCCACAGATAGTCCAGTCCGCCATTTCCCAGATGGAAGCCCATGGGGTGGATTCCTCATGGGTGGTTTTCTTCAAGTTGTGCTTTGAGGATTTTGAAGGGGGGAGCCAGGAGGAGGCTCGCCAGAACCTTGAGCGAAACAAGGAATATGTAAGGCAGGTTTACGCCCAGGTAAAGTCTAAGGGAGCGGTGATTATTGTGGCAACAGCCCTTCCCAAGGTTTGCGAATATACCACTTCTTACCTCAGGTGGAACCACCGCCAGTATAATCAATGGCTCATGGACATGGCTTCCTCCAACGATGATTTTTATGTCTTTGACATGTATTCGGTCCTTGCAGATTCCAACGGTTGTCTCCGCTCCGATTACGCTTCCTCACCCTATGATTCCCATCCCAACCATAGGGGCTATTCCGCCTTAGATGAGAAGTTCTTTCCCTTCCTCAAAGCCAATTTTCAGGTGGGTGCATCTCTTCCGGGATTTTAATTTAGGCCAGATTTCCTGTAAAATCCTGGTATGAGCAGACCAGGAGAAAAGGAATTAAAATTAGCCATAACTTTGACCCTTGCCTTCTTCTTTGTGGAGGTGGCAGGGGGCGTGATTTCCGGTTCCCTTTCCCTTCTTGGTGATGCCCTCCACATGTTCCGGGATGTGGCTTCGCTTTTGATTTCCTTAGCTGCGGTGAAAATTTCCCGAAAACCTCCATCTGGCCTGAAAACCTTCGGTTATCACCGATACGAAATATTGGCTGCCTTCTTGAACGGGCTCATGCTTATAGGCGTGAGTTTCTGGATTTTTTATGAGGGTATAAAAAGGCTGAAAAATCCCCCTGAGATAAAGGGAGACATAATGCTTGCCGTGGCTACGGTGGGTCTTTTGGTAAACATAATAGCTGCCCTTATCCTTCACGGAAGCGAGGACATAAACATAAAAAGCGCCTTTCTTCATGTGCTTACCGATACCCTTTCGTCTGCTGCGGTGATCTTGGGAGGGGTGGTTATAACCCTTACAGGGGCAAGGTGGGTGGACCCGGCCCTTGCCTTCGTTATAAGCCTTTTTATCCTTATTTCCTCCTTCGGGATTCTGAAGGAAGCCCTGAGAATACTTCTGGAATTTGCACCATCTGATATAAAACCAGAGGAAGTTCTGAGGGATATTTCCTCGGTTGACGGTGTAAAGGACGCCCACCACCTTCACATCTGGAGCCTTTGTTCCAACATAACGGCCTTAGAGGTTCACATTTTGACCGATGCTAATAGGATAGAGGAACTGGAGAGGATAAAATCCAGGGTAAAGGAAATGCTCACGGAAAAATACGGTATAAATCACACCACCTTAGAACTTGAGTGGGAAAGGTGCCAGCAGGATTGCCTGGGTGAGAAAAATAAGGAGGGAAAATGAGACTTTGGAGGATTCGGCTTTTCTTCGCTTTAGGGGTTTTTCTGGTATTTATGTGGGGAATATGGCTACACCAGAGGTGGAGATCAAGGGGACAGGTTTTTCTATTAAAGGGAAAGGAAGGGGGAGAGCAAATCCATCATCAATAGATTTTAATCCTAAAATTTTTAAGCCTAAATTTGACTTTTTACCTTTTTCTTGTTAATAGTATTTTTTAATGTATAGGGGAGGAAATGGATAGAAGGGAGTTTCTTAAATTATTATTAGCGGGCTTATTGGTGAGGGAAGTGAAGCCGTGTCCCGATGGGGATAGCAAGAAATGGAACATTTTAGACCATTTCCACGAGTTCCTTGAGTCTACGGAATACAGTTTTCCATATCCAGAAGAATTCTTATACGCCGAGAGGGTTATGTTTCTTAAAAGATCTTTGCCATTTCGACCACAATATGAAGGGACTAAGTATCTCAGAATAGATTTTGCTACCCACGAGCATGTAGATGTAAAACTTTATTTAAGCGACAGAATAAGAACCCTGTATAGACGACCTCCGAAGGTTTTTAAAAATGTTAAAGGCAACTTTTATACTTTGATTCCTTTAGAGGATATGGGTAAAGAAATTTATTATCAGGTTTTATATAGGAAAAACAAGAAATTTAAACCATTGTCTCCCGTGAGAATGGTCAGGAATATTTTTGCTCCCAGACGCAAAATAATTGTCTACCTTTTTGCTGATGGTCATGTTTTTGATGATAGATTTAACAAGGCAATTCCGATTAAATCTAATAACCCTTTGAAAGACGAATTTACAGGGGTTTACTTTTTTGATTTTCTGAGAAAATCTTTTGATAATCCTCAATGGATTTTAGAGGAGAATAATACAAACGCTATGCAATTCCATCTTCGCAATACCTTTCATCTTGCGGAGGGCTTTGCAACCCTTATTAGGATGGGCGATCTTCCTGAGGCCATTATTAAAATGGGGGATGATATAGGTCTGGATCACTATAGACTTAAAAGGCAGGGTTTGCTGAAACATCAATGGGATAGAGATGCTCGGCTCCTGTGGCGTAGGGAAAGAAAGATATGGTCAATCCTTACGCCCTTAGTTCCGGTCTATCAGGTTATAGGGAATCACGATGGAGAAGATGGATGGAAAATCTTCAGAAAAGCTACCATTAAACACAGAAAAATGATGTTCTATCAACCTGGAATCTGGGAGTTTAATTCGTCGGATCAGGATTTTTACTCCGTTGAATTTGGAGATTGGCTTCAATTTCTTGTCCTTGATGTCGTTGGATATACCAAAAAACTTCCTGTTCATCCCGGAAAATGGACCCTGGGTAATGGACAAATGAGATGGTTAGAGGATAGATTAAAAAGCAGCAATTATAGGGTTAAATTTATATTTCTGCATCATGTCCTTGGAGGATTTCCCAGTGGCTCCGGAGGTGAGCCGGGGAGAGCTTATGGGAGAGGTCCTCTATTTACAGAGGAAGATTATTTAAGACATGACCTTGAACCTGAAAGCATTGAACAACCCAAAATTACCAATTTGGCAATTAAAAATGGAGTTAAGGGCTTCTTTTATGGGCACGATCATGTTCATTTTGTCAAAAATTATGGTAAGTTTTTTGCAATGGCGGTAGGGACCACAAACGAAGTGGCTGAAGAAAAAGCCTGGGAGAAAATTGAGGGGTGGGAAGAAGAGTACGGTAGATCAGAAGACCTAAGTTTCTTGAATTCACCTATTATTGAAAAATTGGAAATTACTCCTGAGAATATTTTAATAAAAACTTTTTGTGCTTCCGTTCTGGATAAGGATTCAAATCTTCAAATTTTACAACCGGCTATAGGAGAAGAAGTCTGGAGAACATTGATAGAATATGATAAAGGTTAAAATTATACCTGAATTGTTCCTTCCGGTATTTATGGTTTTCTTTTTAAATTTTGTTTTGAATAATCTTATGTTGCCTGAAAAAAGTTTTAATCCTCTGCTTACATGGGAGAGACTTCCGTTAAAAATTGGTTTTAAAATTCCCAAGGAATTTCATCAAACTTCCATAAACTATCAAATAAAATTAAAAAGAAGAATCAAAGGCAAACAAGAAAAAATTGTGATAAATGGCAAAGAGCTCAAGCACAAAATTAATAGAGGGACTTTTCTTGTTGACCCAGAATTAATAAAAGAGAAGAATTCTCTAGAAATTTTTGGACGAGGAAAAGTAAAATATCTCAGAATTATTTACACACTGAAGAGTTTGGTGTATATAAGTCGCAGCAGCAAAATTCCTAAATTTAAATGGCATTCCGATCTTTCTCCTAATAAGAGATTCTGGCTTTATTTGATACTATTCTTGACGGTTATTTTTATGTTTGCCTATACTCCCAGCAAGTCCTTAATTTTGGGTATAATAGGTTTCCTTCTGATCATTCTTTCTCTGAGGTTTTTCTCAATTGCCGTTCTTTTTAATTATTTCCTGTTGATTTCGGTTTCGCTTTTGTTACTTATTTATTTAATGTTAAAATCGAAGTTTCTGATTCCTAAGAAGCTAAAAATTGCGACTATCGCTTTTTTAGTAATGTTATTTGCTTTCAATAAGATGCTTAGGGATAAAGGAGATCTTAACGGTTTTCTTTATTTAAGAACAAAATTTACCGACGTCTTCCGAATGATACCTAAAAATTCAATTTACGCTAAAGATTTTACTTCCGGAGAACGTGGATATGACACACAATTTTTCTATTTTCTCTCTTATGATCCCCTTCTTCTAAGAAAATACAAATGGGTAAGAGTCTTTGATTTCTTTGGGCCATTTCTCAGAACTAAAACAGTGTGGACTCTGAAATTCCTGGACAATGTAAGGTACAGGTCAGGAAGAATAGGATATCCTATCTTGATAAAGATTTTTTCGTTCTTTTCGCCTTTCCTTGCCCCTTCGGCCATGGTATTTTTAATCCTTATTTCCCATTTTTTCAATGTTTTAATCCTTTCCCTCATGGCAGGAGAGAATGGAGTTTCGCCCTGGTATTCCCTGCTTTATTTAATTTTACCGCCAATTTGGTTCTCTCAGTGGTGGCTTCTACCAGAGCCCATTGCCCTTGCCTTTTTCCTTGGAGGATTTTATTTCTTCCGAAAAAATAAGTTATTCTTATCCGCTCTACTCTGGGGCTTTTCCTTACTTATAAGGGAGACCCTTGGACTTTTTTTAGTTTTAGCTGTGGTCTATTTAATTGCGAAGAAAAAAATAAAGAATGCGCTGTGGATAGGAGTAAGTTTCCTTCCCCTGGCGATATGGAAATTGTATTTAACAATTAAACTCTGGTTTAAGTTTGGGTTTTCCAATATCAGTTATTCTCCCGGGGATTTCTCACTACCTTTTAAAGGTTTAATTAAAATGGCCTCCCAAAGCATCGCCGGTTCTTATAGATTCAAAGCCTTTGCGAATGCCAGCATCATTTTTTCTGTTTTGTTAATTTTTATGGTAGCACTAAGCTTTTATCTGGTTTTTAAAAAAACTGATTTAATAAATCTGGCCCTTTTGGGTTATTCGATCATGGTTGCTTCCCTGAATCGGAAGTTTTTATCCTGTTTCTACTCGCCTTCTTACAGAGAGAGGGTGGGGGAGAGCACTTTTTCTCTCTGATTATTTTTCTTATGATTTTGTTTCAACTATTCAACCCTATGTTTTTAACCATCTTTTAAGTCGCTTTCATTAAAAAACTGAAGTCTTTACATATGCCTCTGAGATATCATAAAATAACAGAGAAAATGTATAGCATAAGGGTTCAACTTGAAAACCATTTTCTTTCGGAAAGGAACATTAAGTCTAAATTGGGCTACATATCCTCAAAAGTGAGAATAGATTTCCTGGAGGGAAAATGAGACTTTGGAGGATTCGGCTTTTCTTTGCTTTAGGGGTTTTTCTGGTATTTATGTGGGGAATATGGCTACACCAGAGGTGGAGATCAAGGGGACAGGTTTTTCAGGCCACGGTCTCCGGGGAAAAAGGGAAAAACCATCTTCTCACATTCACCGTTGACAAACCAGGCCTTGATCTTGTCCTTTACATAAGAGCCTATCCCCTTAGAGGAATGGGTGGAGGGGATATTAATATGGATTTGTCCATTTTAAATCCTTCTGCCAGACCCATTCTTTATAAAGAGGGAGAGGTCTTCAGGGCAGAAATATTGAAAGATCTCAACACATACAAATATCTTAAGAAATTTCCGTTTCATGCAGAGAAAAAAGGAACATACACCATAAGATTAAAAGTTCTTTCCGATTATGTTAGCACCGTTTCCATCGTGGTGAGAAAGGAGAAATGAAACCCCGAGTGGAAATTTACCGCCTGAAATGGTATGACCTGAATGGTTTGCGAAAACTTACGGACAGGATATTTTCCCCAAAGAGAGGACTTTTCTCCAGGGGGGACAGGGTTCTGGTAAAGCCCAATCTTCTGGCTCCCACAAAAACGGAAAGGGCAGTGGTAACCCATCCTGTTTTCCTCCGGGCGGTGGTGGAGAAACTCCTGGAATTGGGGACAAAGCCATACATCGGCGATTCTCCTGCCCTTTCCTCCGCAGACAAGGTGGCCAGGGTCTCAGGGATAAAAAGGGTGGCTCAGGAACTGGGAGTTCCCTTGATAGAACTGGACAGTCCGGTGGAGGTGAAGTCAGAGGGTTTTTTCAAGAGGCTTGAGATCAGTAAAAGGCTCCTTGAGTTTGACAAAATAGTGAACCTCCCCAAATTTAAAACCCACACCCAGATGGTCCTTACCCTTGCGGTTAAAAACATGTTCGGAACAATTCCTGGTAGGCTAAAGGCAGAATGGCATGTGAGAGCCAGCGAACCCCTGAATTTTGCCCGGATGCTCATTTCCGTATATGAAACTTCCCGTCCTGTGCTAAACATAATGGACGGGATTGTTGCCATGGAAGGGGAGGGTCCCCAGAACGGAAGACCCTATCCTATGGGACTCGTCCTGGTCTCCGAGGATGGGCTTGCCCTGGACCTTGCAGCATCAAAGACGGTGGGGGCGGAAAAGGTCTTTTACTTAGGCGAGGTGGCCAGAAGAGAGGGCCTATGGAGGGAGGCCGAAGTTTCAGGGGATTTTGCGGAACTTCCCCGATTTTCCGATTTCACCCTTCCCTCCACAACTCCCCTTTCTCCTTCCCTTGCCCGAAGATTCCTCCGACGCTCCCTTCCAAAGCCCAAAATCCTCCCTGAAAAATGCACTGCCTGTGGTTTTTGCAAGGAAGCCTGCCCTACAGGTTCCATCCTTGAGGTGGGTAAAAGCCCAAGGTTCAATTATTCCACCTGCATAAGTTGCTTCGTCTGCCAGGAAGTCTGTCCCTTTGACGCCATTGAACTTTCCCGGGGCCTCCTTCACCGGCTTTTTCGATTCTGAGTGGACATTGCCAATCCAGATTATTTTTTTCAGGCTGTCCTTTATTTTCCTAAAACTATCCTCGATTCGGGACAGGTCCGAAAATCAAAAATCTCCAAGGAAAAAGCGTCAAGGTGTACGGTCGATTGGGGACAGGTCCGAAAATCAACTATGCGGTCGATTGCGGTCGATTGGGGACAGGTCCGAAAATCAACTATGGGGCAAGGGTCATCCTTTAAGGCCCTTGGGAAAACCGCATAGGGCAGACCGATGCAGGGGCCGAAAGCGTTGTAAATCGGCCCCTGCCCTTGCTCTATGGCTTGGTCATAATTCCTACCTCTTCCATAGGAATTTCCGAAATCCCCAAAAATTGCCCACACCGATGAACCCCCAAAAAGCTTGACCAACAGGGAACCTTTGCCTAAAATATTCAATGAGGAAGAGAGGCATTGGCCTTTAAGGAAATTTTAAAGGGCCTTTATTTAAGCGGGCCCGGGTCGGTCTTGAGCCTACCTAAGAGGATTTGAGACCATTTGTTCCAAATTCCCCTATCAGGGACATAGGAAAAATGTCTTTAGCCTACCTAAGAGGATTTGAGACCTTATTTTTGGTGCCGTGAATCCTTCAGGTACTATAACGTCTTGAGCCTACCTAAGAGGATTTGAGACCCTCCTCCGCCACCCAGCACCTGCTGCAATATACCTGGTCTTGAGCCTACCTAAGAGGATTTGAGACTTGGAAGGGTATCTCTTGGGGAGGAAGAGGGAACTGTCTTGAGCCTACCTAAGAGGATTTGAGACCTTTCTTGTTTAACCTCAATCCGATGTTTTCCAATTTCCAGTCTTGAGCCTACCTAAGAGGATTTGAGACCAGAGGGCCCCCGCGCAATTTCTCCATGGACCCGTCTTGAGCCTACCTAAGAGGATTTGAGACCCCTTCCGCTAACCGTGACAGAAATTCCTTTTCCTCTTGTCTTGAGCCTACCTAAGAGGAGACAAAATTTTTCGGGACAGGTCTGAAATAAAAACCGAAGGAAAAGCGGCAATGAGCAGGGGAGTAAACAAAGGTGTCCGATTAGGCCCTTGAAAAGTCGGGGGTGAGAATGTAAAATTATTTATGTAAGAGGAGGGCAACTTGTTCATTCATCAGAGAGGAAATTATTGTAGGCTTAGGGGGATAAAATGATTGGTTTGCTCTTTGGGATAATTGGTGGAGCTTTAATGTTCGGCCTTGAGATTTTCTTGGGGATCTTTTCAGTTCTGGGCTTAATCGTATGGGGCTTTGCTTTCCTCATAATGTTAGACAAATTGAAAAAGCCCATTAACCCTGAAAAGTTCAAGTCCAAAGACACTAAGAAATGATAGAAACCCTTCTGAGCAAAGCGATAACAACCATAAGAATACTCCTCAGCGGTTCCGCAGGTTGAAAAATAGATGCTTGGTGCCTAAAATATTTAAGGAAAAACAATGTCCCAGAGCATGGCTCTGGAGAAAAGGGGAGGTGTGAAATGGCCACCATTATTATCACTGTCCCTCATGGAGCCAAGGTAAGAATTCAGAGGGGGATTGTCCCGGAGAAGAAACCGGAAAAGCAGAAAGAGAAAACCTCCAAGAAAATTCTCCGCTACACCTGGATTTTCATTAAGTCCTTTTTCAGGGCAAGTATTTTCGTCCTGAGGATATTCTTCTGGTTTGTTATTGCATTAGGAATCCTTCTTGCAGTATCCGGGGGAGACAGATGCTGAGAGGAGGGGATGATAAAATTTTCAAGGGGAACAGATGACGACGATAACTTTCTGGGTAAAAATTAAGGGGGAGGAAAACCTGGTAAAGAAAACTTATAGGGGAGGAGAAGGATTCACCCATAAGAAAGCTCTGGAAAGGCTCAACGAGGACATGAAGGGAAAGGAATATGAGATTAAAGGCACGGAGATAAGGTGGGTGGAGAAACCTATTCCTATCTCCGAGCTGAAAAAAGATTGAAAATGGCTCAGGCGAGCTGTTGTTGCATTATCCTGAAGAGCAGCAGACGAGAGAAATCTTGATTTTTCTTCTCTGAAACCCTATTATTCTAAACTGAGATGAGAATAGTTGTGAAGTTTGAGGCGGAGAAGGGATATCTGGAGGTTCCCGTCCATTACAATCATCTCCTTCAGGGCCTCATTTATCGCAACCTTCACGAGGGCCTTTCCACATGGATTCACGACCAGGGTTTTTTCTACGGGAAGAGGCGTTTTAAAATGTTCACCTTCTCAAGGCTCTTCGGCTCTAAAATGAGGAAGGTGGGGAAAAAACTCGTCTTTCAAAATCCCGTTTATTTTAAAATAGGCTCCATGAAGGGAGACATCCTGGAATCCTTTGCCCTTCACTTAATTAAAAAAGGGGAGGTGCTAATAAACAGGCAGAAGTGCCGTTTTACAGCGGTAGAGGTGGAACTTCCCTTAGAGGGTGATGGGGAGATTCTTTTAAAGGCCATATCTCCCATAACTGTTTATTCAACCCTGAAGGCTCCTTCTGGAGGAAAGAAAACCTATTTTTATACTCCCTGGGAAAAGGAATTTGCCGACCAAATTAAGGAAAACCTTATCCGCAAGGCAGTTTCCCTTTATGGGAAGGCCCCTTCTGCCGCCTGGGAGGATTTCCTCTTTGAACCCCACAGGGTTTCCACAGCGAGAAATTTTTCTATTATTAATTTTAAGGGCACCTGGATTAAGGGTTGGACAGGCATTTATAGGGTTCGCATACCGAAGCCCTATTTTGAAATTGCCTACAACGCAGGGGTGGGAGCCAAAAACTCCCAGGGCTTCGGGATGCTGGAGGTTTGGGGGAAATAATGGGTTTTGACTTTTTTGTAAATTTTCCTAAAATATTTTGCGTAAGGAGGAGGGTTTGAAAGAGCTGAAGATAAGAATAAAAACACTCACTCCTTTATGGACCGGGGGGTTGGATGGAACCATGGACCGTATCCATGAGACGGGTCTCATAGGCTCCCTTCGCTGGTGGTATGAAGCCATCGTCCGTGGGTTGGGGGGGCGTGCATGCGACCCAAGTGAGCATTCCTGTGAACTTAGCGGTTCACGCTTGCTTGCCTATGAAAATGCTCGTCGCCAAGGGAAGGATTGGTGGTTGGCGCTTAAGGAAGCTGGCATTTGCGATGCCTGTAAGATTTTCGGCACCACGGGGTGGAAGCGACGATTTCAGATGACCGTGGTGGAAGATAAAACTCAACCTGCTTGGGAACCTCGCGACCAGACTTTAAACATTCGCCCGCCGGAACGAGGACGGGGATGGTATCTTCTCCCGGGACATGTGGGTACCTTCACACTGAAATTTGTGGGGGAGGGGAAGGTTATCTCATTGCTGGCTTTTCTATTTTTGTGGTTGGAGCAATACGGCTCTCTTGGCGCCCGACCGCAATTAGGATACGGAGCTTTCCGCATTATTAATCGTGAGGAAGTAGCAAAAAAGGCGAAAAGAGGTAAGGCCGTTTTGCAGGAGATATCGGTACAAAATAACAAAGCCTCAATATATCCTGATTTACGGCGTTTTTTATTCTTCCGATATGAATTTGAACCTTCAAAGCCTGGGTGGTGGACCAGGGTGCCTGGGGTCGGTCGCATAGGAAGCAATATCCAGGCCTTAGTCACAAACCAAAATATGGTCCCTACCACTCCTTCATTGAAAAATAAATGGAGATTTCATCAATGGCGAGGCTCAAGAGACGAAGAAGTTGAGATTTTTGGCACATTACGTCCTGAGCGGAAACGTGGACGTATCGGTGTTACCTGGGCATATAGAGAAAATGGAATATGGGCCATACATGGGTGGGCTTGGATGCCTCAAAGAGAAAACTTGGCCAGAGGATTGTGGAGAATTCTTTCTAATGAGTTTGTTTGGAAAGATGTGCTTGGTGTTCAAGGAAAGCTGAAAGTTATTCCTTCAGGACAATGGAAAGAGCGCACTCCCTTTGATGTGAGGAAATTGCTTCAAGGAGTGTGTGATGATTAAGCGTTTAGTTATTCACCGGTTTCGTGGGATTCGGCAAGGAACTATAGAAAATTTTGGATAGAGGCAATGAAAGAGGTGCTACAATGAAACACGAATTCCAGGCCCAATACCCTCTTGCCTTAAAAGATAGCGATACCCAAGATTCTGCCATTGCGAGTCTGGTAAGACAAAGCCGTCGTCTTCCTGCCCATTGGAAGGAAATTGCTCAGATTGATGACGATTGGGCCCGTCTGGAAATCCTTTCTCAGGCCATCGTCACTGGCAGAAAGGAAGAGGCTCGTATGGGCACTCGCAAAATGAGCGGAGGTCTACGCTATTGGATAGAACGCCACGGGGAGGCTTTTTTGCGGCAACAAGCAGGATACATGAATTCCTTAGGTATTGCCCCCACCTTCCCCGATCTTTCTCTCTTTCCCCCCGGTGCCTGGGCCGTTCAGATTAACTTCACCCTCCGCAAGCCCTACATCAGCAGGGACGATGTGGATTTTTATATCCTGGACAATCCCGTTAAAAAGGAGCATGTTTTTAAAATTCCCTATGTGGCCCCCAGTCAGTGGAAAGGAGCGTTGCGGGCGGCAATGGTGAGGGAACTTGTGAGCGAATGGCAGGGGCAGGGTTTCCATGACCCTGAGGTATTTGCTAACCGTCGTTTTCAAATGGCGCTTCTTTTTGGGGACGAGAAGGGAGAGGAGCCAGCAGCCATCAAAGGGCTGGCTAAATACCTGGATGAAATTGGCGGCCAAGAAGCGGCAGAGAAATTTAGAGAGAAGATAAGAAAGCATTTCGCAATCTCCGAGGATAAGCCTTTGCCCCATTTCCAGGGCAGCCTCTATTTTTATCCCACCTTCTTTGGCCGAATCGGCCTGGAGGTCATAAATCCCCACGATAGAAGAACAGGGGCGGGGAAACAGCCCATCTACTATGAATGCGTTCCTGCGGGGACAAGGGGAACATTTACCCTGCTTTATGTTCCACTTAATGCAAGCGTTGGAGAGGATGAAAATCATAAAAAAGTTCTGAAACTTGTCGGGAAGGGTCTCAAAGCCATGCTCACCCGATACGGCTTCGGGGCAAAAACCAGTAGCGGATATGGGGTGGCGGATGTAAAGGAGGAAGATATAAAGGTGGAGCCCAAGGAATTGGAAGAAGATTTTAGAGAAGGATGGGGGAAAAATGGCTAAGGATTTAAAAATTCTTCAGCAGAATAGAAAGGACATACTCCTTGCCGAAGTGGCCGCATGGTTGCATGATTGGAAAAAATGTTCTGATGAACACTTGAAAGTAGTGTTATGGACAGGTTTTCAAAACTGCCAGAATGAGTTTGTTCGAAGTTGCCCTTCGTTCACACCCTCCCCTGCCCAAGGATTACCGAACGCAGACTTTACCGGTAGGTTTTTCCCCAGCTTTTCGTCAAGCACTATTAGTTTGTGCACTATTTCTATATCCATTGAAGATTTAGTTAATAAGGGCAGAAGGGGAGCCGAAGATTATTCATTATCACCACTCATATATCTTCTTCGTAAGGCTCATCATGTAGCACATATGGAAAAAGAATTAGAAAATTGCGAGTTAGATGGACTGCAATGTACACATATTCCCAAAGCTTCTTCAGGATTTGGCTTTGAAGGGATAGAAATATATGATCTCACAAATAAATTAGAACAGGTTGGTATTTCTGTGCAAAACCGAAAGTTTATTTTTACTCTGTTACGCTTCCTCTGGCAGGTAGCTATAGGTGATACCCGCCGTCCGATAAATGAAATAACCCTCTGGGATTGGTCTTCCATCGTTGCTGCCCTGTACAAGGCCGAAATCGCCCGCTGCGTGCTCGCCGGTGAATACGAACCTAACCATATCACCTGGCGGCTTCTTTCCCTCCGCACCGACGGCCTGGGCTATTTGCTTTCTGCACCCTCCATCCCTGACCTTTTAGTCCGGAAGGAACTCCTTACCGATGCCTGGAACCGGGTCCAAAAGGTTTTGGAAGAAGACTACCCTCTGGGCCTGGAAGTCTACCGGGACGAGAACGGCCCTGTCTTTGTGGTGCCCGACCTGGACGATCTATTGGAGCTTGAAAATCCCGACGACAATCACAAAACATTGCGGGAATATATCCTGGAGGCTTTCCGTCAGGGCACAGTGAAAGAAGACACACGTTTGGCTATTGATGGCGAAGTTGTCCCTGTTTTCAAATTGGACGACAAGCCCTGGAAGGGACAACCCGCACCTGCCGAACTTCCGCCTATTGGTAAGCATTTGAAACAGATTCCGCCGATACAAGCCGACCCTGCGTCTATAGCCAAAGCCTGGAGTAATTTTAATTGTACCGAGGAAATCTGTTCCGTTTGCGGGCTTCGTCCCCAAGGACCGGGCCCTAAGGCCAGAAGTCGCAAGATGTGCGATATCTGCGAGGAGCGTCGCGCGGACCGGGCCAAAGCCTGGGCTGAAGGCACTGCGCTTTCCTCAGAGGAACGTTTCCTGAGAGGTAAACCCGATACTATATGGGTGGATGAGGTTGCCGATAAAAACGGCCGCATAGCTCTTATCGTAGGGAAATTTGACCTCACCCACTGGCTGGATGGCACATTGGTGCGTTCCCTCGCTGTGCGAACTCCCAACGATCAGAACGGACATACCGAGGAGAAAGTGGCCAAAAACCCCTCTTTTGCCCGCCTCCGCCGCATCTGGGAAACCACTCGCCGCTTCTGGCAGGAGGTCGCACCCACCGACGCACCGCCCCAGGAATTGCAGGATTTTTGTAACCGCAATGGCCTGTCCCTAAGAGAACTCTGGGAAGGACCGTTGAGCCTGGAGGCGTCAGGGACAGGGCAGGCGATTGCCGAAAAACGCCCCCGCATTTTCTTGAAAGTGGAGAAAGACGACAAATTAGCTCAGCGCCTGGGTCCCTTCCATGCCTACGAGATGGAAGTGCAGGGGAGGAAGGTGGCCGTGCTCTGGGTGCCTGAAGATGCAAAGGATGATAAGGGTGATGACCTCAAATACCGCGGAGGCTTCTGGGTAATTGAAAATTTGGACTATCTGGAAGGGCTTTTCGGCAAACCCTTCAAGCAGGTTCTTGAAGAAGGCACCTCCTACGATATCTATGAGCCCAGCGAATACGGACGACCTGCCAGAGCTACGGTTCGCTTTACACTTGCGAAAAAGGAAACAGATGCGCCAGTCTACACTCCTCTCATCCCCATCCTCGCAGAACCCAGCACCTTTATGGCCCTGGCACCTGCGGATAAGGCCTTTGAGATTGTAAAAGCCATCAGGATAAAATATGAGCAGCAGATGGGCAAGGTGCGAAACCGCCTCCCGCTTCACATTGGAATTGTTTTCGCTAACCGGAAAATGCCCCTGCGGGCAATTTTGGATGCAGGGAGGAGAATGTTGAATTTAAAAACACCTCCATTAAAATGGAAGGTGATCGGAGACGAGGACAAAAAGGAACTGGAAAAACAGGGAGTTTACTTACCTTTTTCCACAGAGAAAAATTTAAGAGAATCGGACTTAGAAAATGAACGGGCCGATTTGATCGTGTATAAGCACCAAGGCAAAGAACAGCGAACCGCTCAATATAAAACCTGGCATCGTGTTGTCTTACAGTTAGAAGGAACACGCCGCTTTTTAAACTGGTATGTTCCTGCCGTTATGGGTGATGGGGAGACCGAGGATAACTGGTATCCCTATGCGTTTCTGGCCTCCTTAGAGGAACCTGAGGGTCGCAAACGCTATTACAAAGCCCATCTATCTAATCCCTGGAGGCCTGACCATCCCTGGCTTGTGCATGCGGGAGATCTCCAGCCCGGCGACAAAATCTACTTCACCCCTGCGACCTTTGATTTTGAATTCCTTGATGTTAATGTGAAAAGATTTGAAATATTCTACGATAGAAACGGAAGGCGAAAAGGTTCCCTTACCAGACCCTATCTTCTTGACGAAATTACAGAGCTTGAGAAAATATGGAATTTCCTTGCTAAAGAACCCGTTGAAAATGGCAAATCAAGGCTGAGTTCATCGCAAATTTTGGGAATAAGAAACAAAATAGAGGAGAAAAGGGAGGAGTGGTTTGAAAATCCTGAGGATTCCCTGAATGATTCTACTTTTAAAGAACTGTGCCAGGGCCTTTTTGTAAATGCCCAATGGAGGGGCAGAAAGCCCAAGAAAGGCCAGATTAAGTGGTTGGCTGAGATGGCGATAAATGGTTATTTTACCGATGCGGTTTACCTTTATCACCATGTTATAAAAGAAAAACCTGCGGGGGAGGAATGATGAAAAATTTATTTAATTTAAAAACGAAACCCGCAACGATTCAGGAATATCCTGAGGGAGGTAAATATGCAGACACGCAGATTCTTTATTATGACAACTGACCCCGTCCACATAGGGACCGGAGGAATGAGGCTGGGACGGGTGGATAATACAATTGTCCGGGAGCCGGGAACAAACCTTCCCAAGATTCCAGCAACAGCCCTTCACGGCGCAATAAGAAACTATGCGGCAAGAAGATATGGTAAGCCACAATGCGCCGGTCAGAAGGGTCATTGTGGCCGACCCTCTTGCCCCATATGCTATACCTTCGGTTCAACCCAGGGGAAGGCTGGTTCCTTTTCCGGAGTGGTTTCCATCGGGGATGCTCGCATTTTGCTTTTCCCTGTCTATTCCATGGTGGGACCGGTGTGGGTGACAAGTCCCTCCGTTTTAAGAGATGCTGGAGTTGGTGAATGTAAAGTCTCCGCAGATAAAGCCAAATGGGACAGCAGCGACAGGGAACTTCCCACGGACAAACCACTCAATCTTGGCTGGTTGATGGTAGAAAGGGAAGCGGATCTGCCCCCCATTTCGTGGCCCTCTCAAATTCCACAGCAAATCCGAAAGCGAGTGGTTCTCGTCTCCGACAAACTCTTCTCCCAGATCGTAAACTCCAACCTGGAAGTTCGCACATCGGTGGCCATAAATCCCGAAACAGGTGCTGCCGAGGAGGGGGCGCTCTTTACCTACGAAGCCATCCCCAGGACCACCATCCTGTGGTTTGAGGTGGTGGAGGATGATTTCAGGGGCGAGTTTCCGAGCAAAGGGAAATTGGGGAAGTGGAAAAATACGTTAGACCAGAAGGATGACAACACGAAAAAATTATTGAAAAAATGGCATCTCTGGAAGGAAGAGGATGGAGAATCCAAATTTGATGAAAGTGTTAAAAGAGCAAAGGAATGGGTTGAAAACGAATTAAACCGACATGGCAATAATGGCGTTTCCTGGGAAAATCCAACACAGGTGGTGACAGCTGGCCTTGAATGGGCCGAGCATCTCGGCATCGGAGGTATGGGAACCAGAGGATTTGGCCGGGTGAAATGGTTGAGGGAGGTGAAATAAATGAACGCAGGAAATTTCAAAATTAATCTTGATAAAATTGCAGCTGACCACTCAAGGGAGATGCTTGAAGCTTCAGACAAGGAAACCCTTGAGAGGCTTGTTACTAAAGCCCTCGGTGTTCTTCAATCTCAGGGAGTTTATGCTCTTATGCTCTTTCTTTTCTCCCGAAAATCAGATGAAGGGAAAATTGCCCCATTTATGAGAAAAGCCCTATACAATGTGCTGCTAAGTCTGCCTCACTTTAAAGACGATGAAGAGCTTAAAGATTTTACTGGAAATTCAACGGCTGAGGATGTTCTAAAATGGTATTCCGATAAAATTGTGGAAGACCTTGATACCCTTCTCCTTGTCCGGGACCTGTATGAGCAGACCCTCATATACGCCAGATTTCACGCAAAGGCAGCAGAGTAGGGGGAATAAATGGCCTTTGTGCATTACAGAGTGTTACTGAAACTCCTTTCTCCCCTTCACGTCGGCAAGAAGAAATACAGCAACCTGATGACTACCCGTGAATATGTGCCAGGCAGAACCTTGTGGGGAGCTCTTGTGGCCAGAATAACCAGGGATTACTTCAGTGCCCAGGTTTCCATGTATAAAAAAATTGGAGACTACCTACGCCAGAAATTCCGTTTCGGCTATTTTTGGCCCTCTCTGGATGGGGAAAGTCCCTATTTTCCCTGGGAGCATGAAGACTTCAATTTCCTCCTCAAATCGGGCTATATGGGCCAGCCCATAGATTACGACAAAAAGGCTACGCAAGAGGGAATGCTTCATGAGGTTGAATTTATATCGCCAAGGACAAAGGATGGCCGCCCGGTTTACCTGATAGGGGATTTGTGGATTGAAAAAGGGGCTCTTAAAAATTCAAAGGAAGAAAAAATTACTATCAAAATAAGCTCCGTGGAAGTTCCCCTGGGGGAGGTGTTTAATAAAATCCAATTGGGCGGTGAGAAGGGATATGGTTGGGGAAGGGTGAAGCTGGAGAGATTGGAAATTGAGGAAAAAAGGACCATTGCAGGGGCGGATTATAGGGAAGAAAAGGGAGAAATAATCCTTAAATTTAGTAAAAATTCCCGGATTGCCTCACACGCTCTGGCAGCAGGCGGGGAGAGCTTAAACCCTGTTCCAGAGGGTTCCCTCACCGGTTCAATAGAGGTTCTTACTGGCTATGGATATTACAGGAAAGGCAAAAATGGCCTTGAAGTTGGCCTTGCCGCGCCGCTTATATGCTACTCCCCGGAGTCCACTGTAAACAGAGACGAAGAACTTAAACTGGGAGAATTTGGAATATTGGAGGGGCCATAAAAGCCACCCAGGGCTCCGGCATGCTGGATGTTTGGGGGAGGAAAGAGGAAAAGCTGGATAAAGGAGAAGATGGGGTTGACAAGTGTTATGGAATGTGCTAAAAAATTATGGGGGATAAATGAGAAGTAAGGAAAGGAGGTGGTTTTGAACTTTGATGATTGTCAGAGACAGTGGCCAGGTAAAGCCGGAAAGAATGTTATGAAAATGGGGCCAGCCGATTTTAGGCTTAGGAGCTTAGGTAGAGGAAAGGGAATGCTGCTTGATGGTGGAGATATTAGATACGTAGGAAAGTTGGTATGGAGTTTATTATTAAGCAGCAGGAATGGAAAATCGTAGGAGTGTTTCAACTAAGAGGAAGGTAACGTTGGGATGAAAAAACTTTTGGTGTTGGCGAATAGTATATTAAAATCAAAGGATGGAGATATGAAATGCTAAGAGCGATAGCTTATATTGGAGAAATGATAAAGACTGGTAGGTTGGATTTATTTGCATTAGGCGAGGAAACTAAACTTATCTGTTTGAATTTCGATACAGCAAAGAAACAGATAGAGGTTAAAGCAGAAAGAACGTTGACTTCAAGGTATCTGCTATCCATAGGCTATAGGGGGGTAACAAGAGGCTCAGGAAAAGAAAATTCGGTAATCCTACCGAAGGATGGACTTAAGTATCTTGGAATCAAAGGCGTAATTTCCAGAACAAAATTTTGCTTACTAAATTTTATGGAAGACTTAAAAAACGCCGGAGAGGGGTTACAAAAATCGGAAAATGAAAAATTGGCCAGAAAAATTGATGAGGTTATAAAAAATTTTTTTGAAGTAAATAGGCAAGGAAAATTTTATTTAAAAGATGCAAAACTAGTTGAGCAGGAATTGTATAATATAACAAATAAATCGGAATTTTACGTTCAAATTTGCATAGATGGAATACCTTTATGGAAATATTCAAAGGAGAAAAGTGAGGGTGATATATTAAAGGGCCAAAAATGCCTTGTATGTGGAAAGAAAGGGATTCTGAAACAGTTAGATACAAACAGATTAAAGTTTTTAAAATTTTTTGGAAAAGACAAACTTGGATTTTACCCTGAGTTTTCCCTGAAAAACCAGTGGAAAGTTTTACCTCTTTGTCCAAATTGTTTGGAAAGCATTGTCATGGCTGACATATTTCTGAGAGAAAGTAAGTTAAACATAATGATAGCGAAGGAAAAAAGAAAAACTTTAAATCTGTTAGTTTTGCCTGAGATTTCAGGATGGCAAAGATTACCAGAAAATTCCATAAAACGAACATTTTTATATTTAAAAGAAGCCACAAATGTTCTAACAGGATGGCGAGATTTAAAACAGTTTGATGTATATGCCGAGCGAATATTTAGTACCAACGATATCAAACTTTACCTTCTAATCAATGTATATGATGGTCAAACTTTAAAGATATATTCTTCTTTAACTAATATTCCCCCAAGCAGAATAAAGCAGTTGGCAACGGCTCTAAAAGATGCTTCAGTGTTTCTATCTAATGGGATAACCATTACTTTAACCCTTAAAACTCTTTATAAGTTACTATCAGGAAAAAATACGGATGAATCCCAGAGATCTCCACTCGCGAAAAGAAGATTTGCTGAAATTTTTAAGGATTTAATAGAGGGAAATCCTTTTCCAGAGTCAAGTCTTATAAGATCTGGGTTGGAGCTTAGTAACTGGCAATTTAACAAGTCTAAATCTTTAAGTTGGGAAT
>JALXBI010000110.1:0-11592 GCA_026991555.1 Candidatus Aminicenantota bacterium | reverse complement strand
GATTAGAACAATCAAAGAGATAGAAGGATTCCTTTTAGTAATGAAATTAATGTCGGGAGAAAACTTTCATTTAAATGATGGAGGTGGAGAAATGAATAAAATACTGGATGAAGCAAAGGAATATGTGGAAAATTTGCCCATTTATCGCGGGAAGAAAGGAGAAATACGAAGAGGGCTTTTCTTTTTGGGCTACATTATGGCTCAGATAGGCGAGAAGCAGAAGAAAAAAGGGTTAAACGAAACTATTGTTAATAAGCTCAACTTTAGGGGCATGAATAAAAACCAGGTTCTCAGATTGTTTAACCAGGTAGTTGAGTACATGCGGATTTACGGTTTACAAGACTTTCCGGAAAATTCTGAATTAATAGGAGAGGTAACAACTATATTTGATAAAAACCTAAACAACTGGGGTTTATTGCCGGAAGAGACAGTTTATTTTATTCTTTCGGGGTATGCGTTTTTGGTTTCGAAGTTGATTGAGAAAAAAAGAGAAAAAAGTATAAAGGAGGTAGACAATGAATAATATCATTGACAGAAATTCTGAGATATTGTTTCTCTATGATGCAGTACTTACCAATCCTAATGGCGACCCAGACGATGAGAATAGGCCCAGAATGGATACGGTAACCCAGAGGAACCTGGTAAGCGATGTTCGCCTTAAAAGGTATATTAGAGATTTTCTATCCGAGATAAAGGAAAAGGATATTTTTATTAAAAAGCCAGAAGGAGAAACGGTAAATTCCACTAAAAGGTTGATTCAGTGGTATAAAAACAAACATGCGGAAGCGAGGGAATTGGAAGATAATGAGGTGGTGAAGAAACTTGTTGAACTTGCCAAAAATTCACCCGATTGTTTAGTTAAAGGCGTTAGAGAAAGCTGGATAGACGTCAGATTGTTCGGTGCTACTTTTACAGTTAGGGAAGGAAATAAAGGAGGCGGTGAAGGTATTTCCCTAACCGGGGCGGTTCAATTTTCTTGGGGATATTCTCTGAACCCTGTGGAAATAAACCCATCTGCTAGTATTACTTCTCATTTCAGTTCAACCGGAGAAGAAGCACATGGGGCAATCGGTAAGGACTGGCGAGTTCTTTATTCGTTTATAGCTTTTTATGGGATTATCTCAGCCAATTGGGCTAAAGATAAAAGTGGAAAGCAATTTGGAACAGGACTAACCTGGGATGATGTTGAATTATTGGAAGAAGCCTTAATTAAATCTATTCCTTTGATGGGTGCAACCAGAAGCAAAATCGGAGAAACCCCAAGGTTGCTTTTGAGGATTCAGTATAAAGATGATCAAACTTTGATAGGGGATTTTAGAGAATACATAGAACTTAAAACTAAAGATCCGAATAAATTTCTAAGGGAAGCCCGAAATGTTAAGGAAGTGGTTTTAGATATGGGGAAATTGGCCGAAGTGATCAAAGAAAATAAAGATAAAATTCAAAAAATTCGTTTATGGAAGCATGAGCATCTTAGTACGGAAAACTGGAATTTGGAAGGTACTGGAATACCAATTGAAATTATAGATTAAGCTATGCCTATCATTAAGATACCTAATTTAAAAAAAGGTATAGTTTTCACAGTCAAAGGTCCTTTCGCTCACTTTAGAAAATTTTATTCGCAGACCTCCGCATTGTCGTATGCCATTCCTCCGAGAACAGTTCTTTCAGGAATAGTAGGTGCCATTCTTGGAATTTCCCGGGGAGAAGTTTACAATCTCATGCAACCTCCATTTGGATTTTTTGTCCTTCAGGTTATCTCTCCTATTCGCAAAATTACTCTTTCAGCAAATTTCTTATCGACAAAAGAAGAATACTTCAAAAAACTTATTTTAAAGAAGGGCAGGTTTGTATTTTTTGACTCTACCCAAAATAGAACCCAAATACCCATGGAAGTCTTGGTTCCCGAGCCTCCATCCGTTAGTTTGAAATTTAAGGTGACTATTTGGCATAGGGATGTCCATATACTGGAAGAATTGAAAAAGCGTCTCAAAGAGGGAAAATTTTATTATCCAATATACTTTGGTATTAGCGAATTTCTTGCTTCAGTAAAATTTGATGGAGTTACAGAATCTGCAATTGAATTAAACGAATACGAAGGTGAAATCAATTCCGTCATAGTAGAAGATTTTGTGGAGGGACGGTTAATTAAGCCTGGAAACAAAGTTAATATGGAATATGTGCTTGTTTACATGAATAGTGATTTTTCGGCCAAAGCCCACTCTAATGTTATTTACTCAGAGCGAGCCGAACCCATTTCGTTAAAAGTGAGATATGCCATAAAATGGGAAGATGTTATTTGGGTGCCATATGAGTTAATCGATAGTTTAAAAGTATGAAGTATCTTGCCAGATTGCCTGAAGAACCATTGTGCTACCATGTGAAAAAAGTAAGTGAACTAATGGAGAAGATGGGAGATTCGTCTCCAATTCATATTAATAAACAGATTGTAAAACTTACAGGCCTCTTCCATGATATAGGGAAGTATACAAGATACTTTCAATCATATCTTAAAGAGAAAAAATCTTTTGGTGGTAGAGAAAAACATGCCTTCCTTTCTTCTTTAATAGCATATATTTTTCTAAAAAATAATAGCATAATTGACCCCGAAATTCGTTTAAGTGTATTTTTTTCTATTCGTCATCACCACTCAAATGTGCATAATTTAAACAAAGAATTAGATGATAGTGATCCTTTGTGGTACCAAAACGCCCGACTTGTTAAATCTCAGATAGAATCTCTTAAGGGTGCGAAAAAGGAAATTGAAAAAAATTACCCTAAAGGAACTATGGAGGCAATTTCTGCATTGAAAGATACAGATAAAATAGCAAATGAGTTATACGATGTAGTTTTTTCTAACGATAATCTTTCTTTATACTTTACCACTAATCTTTTGCTGGGTATGCTGGTGGATGCGGATATTCGGGCTGTCATCAATATGGACGCAAATGAGAAACGGGTGGAAATTCCAGAAAACACCGTTGACCTTTATCTGAAGACCCTTCCCAAGAGCTCTCCCATTGATCCCCTCAGAAAAGAATTTTACGAACTTGTTGTAAATAACATTCTTAAGTTTGGGTTTGAAAACAATTTCCTCTCCCTTACTGCACCTACTGGGATAGGCAAAACCCTTGCTGGTCTTTCCGCTGCGGTGAAACTGAGGAATATGGTTCAGAGAGAAACAGGGCGAATTCCCCGGATTATTTATGTCCTTCCTTTTACCAGCATCATAGACCAGAATTTTAAAGTAATAAAGGATGTTCTCCAAAAGGCAGGCTTTAAGGATGAAGTCATCCTGAAAATCCTCTTAAAACATCATTTCAGGGCCAGCCCAGGCGAATCCGTAAAGGAAACCAGGGCAGAGGACATATGGAAGCTCCTTGGAGAAGACAGTCTCTTTAATAGCCAGAAAGCAGACGATATTCTGAAACTTTATGAGAAAGCCCATACGCAGGTGGAGACCTGGGACGGCGAGATAATCGTAACCACCTTCGTTAGATTTTACGAGACCCTTTTTACAAATCGTCGTTCAGAGATGAGGAGGCTTCACCGCCTCGCTGGAAGTATAGTAATCCTTGATGAGGTTCAGAACATCCCGGTTAAATACTGGGAAGCCACTGAGAAAGCCTTTAAATTTCTTTCTCAAAACTGGAATGTAAAATTCCTTCTTATGACGGCAACCCGCCCGGCCCTCCTTAAAAATGCGGTGGAACTTACCGAACCCCACAAAAAATATTTCTTCTCAAAACTTTCAAGGACTGCTTTGAAAATAGAAAGAGAGCCTGTTTCTTATGCTCAGATTGAGGATTGGCTGTTGCCCAAGGTTAGGGAAACTTCCAGTTTTATGGTGGTTACGAATACTGTTCGCTCAGCTCAGGAAATCTTCAAAGCCTTAGAGAATAAGCTGAAGGGCTATAAACTCTATTTTCTCGCCTCTTCTCTAATCCCTGTTCACAGGGAAAAGAGAGTAGAGGAGATTAAAAAGAAACTGAAGAAAGGCGAAAAAATAGGCCTTGTGGCCACTCAGGTAGTTGAAGCAGGGGTTGACCTTGATTTTGAGGTTGTAATTAGGGACTTAGCTCCCCTGGATTCCGTAGTTCAGGCAGCTGGACGATGCAATAGAAATTTTAATCATCCAGATGGAAATGTTTATTTTGTTAAGCTGAAGGAGCCTGAAGGCAGCAAAATACTCGCATATTACATTTACGACGGAGTTTTAATAAATGCCACTGAGAATTTGCTCACAGGCATTTCCTCGCTTCAAGAGAAGGAGTATCTCTCCCTGGTGGAGAAGTATTTCCACAAACTCAGAGATGAAGGGCTTAAGCCCCAGAACTTGAAAATCATTGACTACCTAAATTTTCTCAATTATGAAGAAATCAGCAAGTTCAGCCTCATTGATAACCAGATACCTGAGGTTCCTGTTTTCGTGGAATTTAACCAAGAGGCAAGTTCCTACATTAAAAATCTTGAAAACCTTGAAACTAACTCTGCGGTTGATTACCAGAAAAAATTCAACATTCGCAGCGCTTTCAAAGAACTTGCCCCCAAACTATGGGGATATGTAGTTAATGTCCCAGTGAAGGTCGTCAAAGAATTAAGTTTGCCTTCCCTTCCTTTTGCTTCCAGTTTCCTGCTCCTTCCCAGAACCTATCCAGATTTTGAAAAAATCTATGACGAGGAGACCGGATTCCTCCGCAATCTTGACCATAACTGTATTTTCTTATGAACAAATACATAAATCCCTACCTCATCCAGGCCTACCTCATCTGTCCCAGGGAGGCGTGGCTGGAGTATCGGGCGATTTATGCAGAGCAGGAGGACCAATTCCTCAGCTTAGGAAGGTTAATCCATGAGACCTCTTATAGGAAATTCCGAAGGGAGTTGTTCGTTGACCAGAGGGTAAAAATTGACCTTTTTAAAGATGGATTGGTGGCCGAGGTTAAAAAAAGTTCAAGGGGGGAGCATGCCGCCAGGATGCAGCTGCTTTATTACCTCTATTACCTGAAAAGGGAAAAGGGGCTTGAAATGGAGGGGGTGCTGCTTTTCCCAAAGGAGAAGAGAACCGAGAAGGTTAGGCTCAGCCCTGAAGCCGAGCGGGAAATTGAGAAGCTACTTCAGGAAATGAAGCCAGTTCTTGAGGCGGATAAGCCCCCGCCTGCAAAGAGAAGCCGCTACTGCCGTTCCTGTGCCTTCAGGGAGTTTTGCTGGGCATGAGTTCAGGTTTATGTGTTTTGGAAAAAGGAGGTAGCTCCCACTTGCTTTACACCATAAGAGAGGTGGGAAAATGAGCAAGAAAACGGTTTATATCTTCTCCAGCGGAGAACTTCGCCGAAGGGGAAACACCCTCTATTTCGAGGGGGAAGGAAAGCGAAAATACCTTCCCGTGGAAGGGGTGGCGAAAATCCAGGTCTTCGGGGAAATTTCCCTGAACAAAAAGATTCTGGAGTTTCTCTCCCGCAAGGAAATAATCCTCAGCATATTTTCCCACCATGGTTATTACATGGGCAGTTTTTATCCCCGGGAGCACTACAATAGTGGGTTTATGATACTCCGCCAGGCAGAGCATTATCTTGATGGGCAGAAAAGACTGCTCCTGGCCAGGGCCTTCGTCCTTGGCGCCATGCAGAATATAGGAAAGGTTATCGCATACTACAGGAATCGTGGGGTGGAATTTCCCCGGGAGAGAATTGAGGCTATGGAGGCCCTTTTCTCCGCAGTGGACTCGGCCGCCTCTGTAGAGGAACTTATGGCCTTAGAAGGAAATTTTCGCGAAGCCTATTACAAGTGCTTTGACCAAATAATAACCAGGGAAGATTTCAAAATGGGAGAAAGGAGCCGCCGGCCACCGCAGAACAGGCTGAATGCCCTCATAAGCTTCGGAAATTCCCTTTTGTATACGGAAGTGCTCTCCGAGATTTACAAAACCCATCTCGACCCGCGCATAGGTTTCCTTCACGCCACCAATTTCCGCCGTTTCAGCCTCAATCTGGATGTGGCCGAAGTCTTCAAGCCCATAATAGTGGATCGGCTGATTTTCACATTGGTAAACAAAGAGATTATAAAAGAGAGGGATTTTGACCGAAGAAGCGGAGGGGTTTTTATGAAGGAAAGCGCTATGAAGAAATTCGCAGAAAAATTTGAAGAAAAGATGGCCACCACCATAAAACACAGGGGCCTGGGCCGCAATGTTTCTTACAGGAGGCTTATCCGGCTGGAACTTTACAAACTGGAAAAACATCTTATGCAGGAAGAGCAATACAAACCCTTTGTGGCGAGGTGGTGATGTTTGTAATTCTTGTTTACGATGTAAAGGAGAAGAGGGTAGGGAAGGCCCTGAAGGTCTGCCGGCGGTATTTACACTGGGTTCAAAATTCTGTTTTTGAAGGCGAGTTGAGTCGTGCTCAGATGGAAAGGTTGAGATCGGATTTAAGGGAAGTTTTAAACCTGGAGGAGGATTCTGTGGTGATTTACAAATTCCGAACTAAACACTATTTCCAGAGGCAGACCATGGGGGTCGAAAAGGGCGGAGAAGAGGAGTTTATATGAGGAATTTGCATGGGTTTGAGGCATGTTTTTTATTGGTCGTCTAACCCCGATAAGGAAAAAACCATGGGGGATGGACGAGAGAAGGGAAGAGAGGTAAATTTAGAAGGAAAGAGGGTAATTCTTCTTGACAGTGGAGGAAAACTGTGCTTAGATTAAGAAGGGAGAGTGAAAAAGGATGGCTTATGAGGCTATAAAAATTGGTTTTAAGCCTACCTACAAGGAATGGAAACATGAGTAGCTTAATTTTCATCACTGTAAAACTTTCTTCGTTTTAAGCCTACCTACAAGGAATGGAAACAAATATTTTGAAGAAGTTGAGCAGCGTTTTGAAGAGCTTGTTTTAAGCCTACCTACAAGGAATGGAAACCAAGATATATGCTCTGGGCCACTGGGCAACCCCGAAAGGTTTTAAGCCTACCTACAAGGAATGGAAACTGCCCCCCGCTCATCCAAATTGCCGGTGCGCAGTAGGTTTTAAGCCTACCTACAAGGAATGGAAACTTTGTTTCCCGGGAAATTCAGCCCGTGCTTCTTGACCGTTTTAAGCCTACCTACAAGGAATGGAAACGGTTGTACTTGCGTTTAATGCGTTCAATTATCTTTTCTGTTTTAAGCCTACCTACAAGGAATGGAAACATGGTATCCTTGAGAGCAAAGAATTCATCGTAAAAGTTTTAAGCCTACCTACAAGGAATGGAAACCTAAATTCAATGAAACTCCCATTCATAAAGACAATTGCGTTTTAAGCCTACCTACAAGGAATGGAAACTATATCACCATCGGGAAAATCTGAAGCTCATACTCGTTTTAAGCCTACCTACAAGGAATGGAAACTGGGAAAAGGAAAAAAGAGAAATGCGGCAAGGTTGGTTTTAAGCCTACCTACAAGGAATGGAAACAGCAATATTTTTCTTTCCCAATTCCAAAGCCATTTAGGTTTTAAGCCTACCTACAAGGAATGGAAACAGACAGTTGCCTTAGGTTTGGGGGGAGTTGCAGCAGCGTTTTAAGCCTACCTACAAGGAATGGAAACCCAGATAGTTGGTTTTGTGAATGGGAGAACGATGATGTGTTTTAAGCCTACCTACAAGGAATGGAAACTCGCTTCCCCCCTTAACCTTCCTGCCTTTTATTTCGTTTTAAGCCTACCTACAAGGAATGGAAACTGTGAAGGCGGGGACGATTCAAAGCGATGGGACAAAGTTTTAAGCCTACCTACAAGGAATGGAAACAGGAAAATCGCCGGGATCTTTGGGGTTCCTCCGGAACGTTTTAAGCCTACCTACAAGGAATGGAAACAAAGTAGAAAAAGGCTTAAAGCTCTGAAAGTGCTGGGTTTTAAGCCTACCTACAAGGAATGGAAACGAGAAGTCCTAACGAAAAAGACAATAGAAAACATTAAGGTTTTAAGCCTACCTACAAGGAATGGAAACAGAAGGGAGAGGTCCCTGAAAGGATAGGGGACCCTGGTTTTAAGCCTACCTACAAGGAATGGAAACTCACAGAGTAGCCTATTGACAGCCCGCTTAGAATGCCTCGTTTTAAGCCTACCTACAAGGAATGGAAACAGTTTAAGGTCAAAACTTTGACCGAGGAGGGAGAGTTTGAGTTTTAAGCCTACCTACAAGGAATGGAAACGGGATAAGGTCCCAATAGAGGCCTTAGCAAGACTTGAAGTTTTAAGCCTACCTACAAGGAATGGAAACGGGATGGGGACCCTGATATAAGGGACCTGGGAGAGTCGTTTTAAGCCTACCTACAAGGAATGGAAACTCGGTGGAGGAAGTAAGGCTCAAATAGTGCCTGTGGTGTTTTAAGCCTACCTACAAGGAATGGAAACTCTTCAACCCCTCTGCCTTAAGATCTACGATATACCGTTTTAAGCCTACCTACAAGGAATGGAAACTTTTCACCCCCTAATATTGAGAATCACTATGCGGTAGTTTTAAGCCTACCTACAAGGAATGGAAACACTTTTGTAAAGGGGTGGGGTCACGGAGAACCCCCTCGTTTTAAGCCTACCTACAAGGAATGGAAACGCGGACGATAACATCCGCCACTTCCCCCTCTCCTCGCGTTTTAAGCCTACCTACAAGGAATGGAAACGCTTTCTTCCTCTATTTTCCTTAGGAGTTCTAAAATAGTTTTAAGCCTACCTACAAGGAATGGAAACTTAAGGCAAGTTTCTTCGGGTTCGAAATAATCCCGGGTTTTAAGCCTACCTACAAGGAATGGAAACGGAAGGCGATAAACTCGACTGGATTCTGATGTGCCCGTTTTAAGCCTACCTACAAGGAATGGAAACTTCTATCGTCTCGCTTGCTTCTTTTTTTGTCATTTTGTTTTAAGCCTACCTACAAGGAATGGAAACAGGGAGGGTTTAAAATCTTCACTATGACTAAAGACCGTTTTAAGCCTACCTACAAGGAATGGAAACTCCATCAATTCGGGGGGTATGCTGGAAGGGGAAGGGTTTTAAGCCTACCTACAAGGAATGGAAACGCGAATAATCCCCTCAGTTTGTTTACATTTGGGTAATGTTTTAAGCCTACCTACAAAGAATGGAAACATTCTTTAAATCTATCAAAAGAAATATATATATCAGTTTTAAGCCTACCTACAAGGAATGGAAACTTGGTGTCCGGCATGGCGGCGGCTTTTTGAAATTACAGGTTTTAAGCCTACCTACAAGGAATGGAAACTGTTGAGAAAGGGCTAAAATCGGCACTTTCCCTTCCTTGTTTTAAGCCTACCTACAAGGAATGGAAACTTGGTGTCCGGGTCTACCGGGCCTTTGCAGATGCCACCGTTTTAAGCCTACCTACAAGGAATGGAAACTTTTATTTCACGAGGGGTTAAATACATGTATTCCCTGTTTTAAGCCTACCTACAAGGAATGGAAACTCCTAAAAAATAAAACAGTAGGAGGAAAATAATGTGGTTTTAAGCCTACCTACAAGGAATGGAAACTTCATATTATTTCACCCCGACCCTCATCCGGGAAGGGTTTTAAGCCTACCTACAAGGAATGGAAACATTGGAAGGAAGGCCACAGGAAGCTTGCTTCCGCTTCGTTTTAAGCCTACCTACAAGGAATGGAAACCTTCTTCCACAGTATCGGGAGCGGTCTCCGAAATGAAGTTTTAAGCCTACCTACAAGGAATGGAAACATGTAATACTCTTTGTAGGAGCGATTTGAGAAATAGACGTTTTAAGCCTACCTACAAGGAATGGAAACGTGAATACCAGGGAAGAAAACCTGCTTGTTCCCCTTCCGTTTTAAGCCTACCTACAAGGAATGGAAACCTTTCTACCACGCTTCCTCCCTTGCTTCTTCTTTACGTTTTAAGCCTACCTACAAGGAATGGAAACATCAAACCACTCTTTGTCAACGGCATTTTCACTATCAAGGTTTTAAGCCTACCTACAAGGAATGGAAACCAACTTATGCCCTTATAGGAGAAGCAGGGCCGGAGCTGGGTTTTAAGCCTACCTACAAGGAATGGAAACTTGAGTAGCACGACGAACTTTCCAAGGTCATATCTGCGTTTTAAGCCTACCTACAAGGAATGGAAACATGCCTGGTTGGTTCTCCTGGCTGGAATACTTATGCGTTTTAAGCCTACCTACAAGGAATGGAAACACATTACCGTTGAAAAGGAATTTTCCGATGTAGAACCTGTTTTAAGCCTACCTACAAGGAATGGAAACTGCGTTCAACCGTTTTGACTATGTCCAGGCTCTCACGTTTTAAGCCTACCTACAAGGAATGGAAACATTTCTCTTTTGTAGGTGTTTTTGATGCGTTGGAGAGTTTTAAGCCTACCTACAAGGAATGGAAACATTTCCAACTCGAATATGTAAGAAGATTTGAAAGTGTTGAGTTTTGAGCCTACCTACAAGGAATGGAAACCACAATGCTATTCCGTTGTCCAGATCATAGCGCACTGGTTTTGAGCCTACCTACAAGGAATGGAAACGTATGTCCTCTTCTGTTACTCCGTCCAGGGCGAGGAATGTTTTGAGCCTACCTACAAGGAATGGAAACGAGGAAGATAACCTATACATTCCGAACGGTGCTCCTTGTTTTAAGCCTACCTACAAGGAATGGAAACATATCCTGCCTTTCTCGTCCTGCACCTTTTCCTTCATGTTTTAAGCCTACCTACAAGGAATGGAAACTTCTTTTTTCCGGATGGCAGATATTATTTGCAATACGTTTTAAGCCTACCTACAAGGAATGGAAACGAATTCGCACCACTTTACAACTCCAACAACTTTCCCGTTTTAAGCCTACCTACGAGGGATGGAAACCTACTAATCTCATATTCATAGACTTCGTTGTAGTACGTTTTAAGCCTACCTATGAGGGATGGAAACTTTAATTGCTCTCCTATATGCTCCAATTTTTCCTCCTTTTGAGCCTACCTACAAGGGATGGAAATTAAAACTCCTTCCAGGTGGTGGTCTCCGTGGAAAGGGTTTTAAGCCTACCTACAAGGAATGGAAACCGACGAGAACTGCGACTGCTACAAGTGGGAAGAATCGTTTTAAGCCTACCTACAAGGAATGGAAACGCTAATTGACCTATAAACGAACCAATAGGTCCTCCAAAGTTTTAAGCCTACCTACAAGGAATGGAAACGACCGGCCGAGAACCCTCCGGTATACCTTGAAGTCGAGTTTTAAGCCTACCTACAAGGAATGGAAACTCCTTCCCCGGATGGGCATGGGACGGGACAGATAGAGTTTTAAGCCTACCTACAAGGAATGGAAACATAAGACAGGGTTCACTTTTCAGCAGTTCCGCCGGGTTTTAAGCCTACCTACAAGGAATGGAAACAGAAACTCCTAAACCACCGCATGAATAGAGGGCCAAAGTTTTAAGCCTACCTACAAGGAATGGAAACTACCGCCAAGTTCCCCGTCCGCGTCGGACGGAGGTGGTTTTAAGCCTACCTACAAGGAATGGAAACGCAAATTTCTGACCAGGTTGGTGGGCATTTTGAGCAAGTTTTAAGCCTACCTACAAGGAATGGAAAC
>JALXBI010000109.1 GCA_026991555.1 Candidatus Aminicenantota bacterium | reverse complement strand
TGTCAGGAAATTTCTTATGCAATACCTTGGTTATGGCCGCTGTAAGCGTGGTCTTGCCGTGGTCAACATGACCTATGGTGCCCACATTCAGATGGGGCTTCGTCCTTTCAAATTTTGGCTTAGCCATGGCTACCTCCTATATGCGTATCCAGCCAGCATTTCCTCCATAACCTCAGGAGGAAGAGGCTCATATTTATAAAAATGAAGGGAATAGGTGGCTCTTCCCTGAGTAAGCGACCTCAAACGGGTCGCATAACCAAAGGTCTCGGAAAGGGGAACAAATCCCTTTATCGCCCTGATGGAGGAAGTTATCTCTTCAACTCCCTCCACCTTACCCCTTCTTGCGTTCAGGTCAGATATTATATCACCAAGATAGGCTTCCGGCGAAATTATTTCTATTTTCATTATGGGCTCCAGCAAAATGGGCTTTGCCCTCTGCATGGCCTTTTTGAGAGCCTGGGAGGAGGCAATTTTATAGGCGATATCCGAGGAATCAACCTCGTGATAGGAGCCGTCCACTAAGGTCACCTTAACATCTATCACGGGATAGCCCATGAGGACGCCCACATTCATTGCCTCTTTCACTCCCTCCTCAATAGCAGGGAAAAATTCCTTGGGAATCACCCCACCTTTAATCTTGGCCTCAAACTCAAATCCCTTCCCGGGATTGGGCTCAATGAGGATTTTCACATGTCCGTATTGGCCCCTGCCCCCGGTCTGTTTTATATACTTGCCCTCGGCCTCGGCAACATCGGTTATAGTTTCCTTATAAGCCACCTGGGGTTTTCCCACATTGGCCTGAACCTTGAATTCCCTACGGAGGCGGTCAACTATGATTTCTAAATGAAGCTCGCCCATCCCGGAAATTATGGTCTGGCCTGTTTCTTCGCTTACCTTAACCCTGAAGGTGGGGTCCTCTATGGTTAGTTTTTTCAGGGCCTGGGCCAGTTTCTGATGCTCCATCTTGGTTTTGGGTTCTATGGCCACGGAAACTACGGGTTCCGGGAATTCCATGGTCTCGAAAATTATGGGGTGCTTCTCGTCACAGAGGGTATCCCCGGTGGTGGCCTCCTTGGGTCCCAAGGCAGCCACTATGTCCCCGGCATTGGCAATCTTTATTTCCTCCCTTTTATTGGCGTGCATGAGGAGGAGTTTGGATATTCTTTCCCTCTTGTTTTTGCTGGAATTGAATACGGTCTGACCTGCCGAGACGGTTCCAGAATATATCCTGAAAAACACTAACTGGCCCATGTGGGGGTCCGACATTATCTTGAAAACCACCGAGGAAAAGGGCTCATCATCGTTGGGATATCTCTTCTCGCTCTTCCCTGTCTTGGGATTTACCCCCTCCACAGGCGGAAGGTCCGCAGGGGAAGGAAGGTAATAAACTATGGCATCCAGAAGGGGTTGAACCCCCTTGTTTTTAAAGGAAGAACCACAGAGAACGGGCACTATTTCAAAGGAGAGGGTTTTCCTTCTGAGGGCAGCCCTTATAAAATCCGGGGTAATCTCCTTGCCCTCAGTATAAGCCTCCATAAATTCCTCGTCGGTCTCTGCCAGGGTCTCCAGCATGTATTCCCGCCAGTGCTCCGCCTCCTCCTTGAGCTCCCCAGGAACCTCTGTGACCCGATACTTGGCTCCTAAAAGGTCGCTGTCGTATATGTAGGCCTTGCACTCCACCAGGTCCACCACCCCTATGAAGGAGTCTTCAACCCCCACCGGAACCTGAATGGGAACCGCGGTGGAGGAGAGTTTCTCCTCCATCTCGTCCACCACCCTGAAGAAGTCCGCTCCCACCCTGTCCATTTTATTCACATAGGCGATCCTGGGAACCCGGTATTTGTCAGCCTGGCGCCAGACGGTCTCCGATTGGGGCTCCACCCCTTCCACCGCAGAGAATATGGCTACTGCCCCGTCGAGAACCCTCAGGGAACGCTCCACCTCCACCGTGAAGTCCACATGCCCCGGGGTGTCTATTATGTTTATCCTGTGCTCCTTCCAGAAGCAGGTAGTGGCGGCGGAGGTTATGGTTATACCCCTTTCCTGCTCCTGTTCCATAAAGTCCATAACCGCGGTGCCCTCGTCCACCTCACCAATCTTGTATGTCTTGCCGGTATAATAGAGAATTCTTTCGGTGGTGGTGGTCTTTCCGGCATCAATGTGGGCCATGATGCCGATGTTTCTTACCTTCTCAATGGGGACACCGCGGGCCATTTCACCTCACCACCTGAAATGGGCAAAGGCCCTGTTGGCCTCTGCCATCTTGTGGGTATCCTCCCTTTTCTTTACCGAAGCCCCCCGGTTGTGATAGGCATCCAGGATCTCAGCCGCCAGTTTCTCCTTCATGGACTTTCCGCTGCGCTTGCGGGCAAACTCAACAATCCAGCGAACTGCCACGGAAATCTGCCTGTGGGGAAGGACTTCCACAGGAACCTGATAGGTGGCACCTCCCACCCTGCGGCTTCTGGTTTCAATAAGGGGTTTAACATTGTCAACGGCTTTCTGCAGGACCTTGAGGGGGTCTTCCTTGGTTTTCTCCTTGACGATATCCAGGGCTCCGTAGACAATCTTCTCTGCTAAGGTCTTCTTTCCGTCCCACATCACCTTGTTTATGAACTTGGTAACTAAGGTGGAGTTGTACTTCCAATCCGGGGGAATTTCCCTTCTTTTAACATAACCTCTTCTGGGCATGGCTCCTCCTTACGCTCCCTTGGGTCTCTTGGTCCCATACTTGGACCTTGCCTGACGCCTTCCTTCTACCCCTGCCGCATCCAGGGCCCCTCTGATTATGTGGTATTTTACGCCCGGAAGGTCCTTAACCCTGCCACCCCTCACGAGAACATTGGAATACTCCTGAAGGTTGTGGCCTATGCCGGGTATGTATGCGGTAACTTCAATCCCGTTGCTGAGTTTAACCCTCGCTACCTTCCTCAAAGCAGAATTGGGCTTCTTGGGCGTAGTGGTAAAGACCTTGGTGCAGGTCCCCCTCTTCTGAGGGCAACCCTGAAGCGCAGGGCTCTTGCTCTTTTTCTTTTTGGGCTTACGCCCAAAGCGTACTAATTGGTTAATGGTCGGCAAGACATACCTCCTTGTTTTTTTCAAAAGCCCGAAAATTTTACCAAACAGGCCCCTCTCTGTCAACGGTTCGAATTGCCTCATTGAAAATCGGCATTTAGGGACACCTATAGGAAAGGGAGGGGTGGTGGGACATTGGGCCATTTCCCCTCCTTTTGGGCCATCACCTTCGCCATTTCAAACCCAAATCTCTTTCATGTCATGTGCATGTCATCTGGGGACAGGTCCGAATCGCGCGCAGCATTCCCTAAAAAAGGGACGGGTCCGAAAACTGAAGCATCAAATTGTCAAATTGGGGACAGACCCTTTTTCAGCCCCCAAAACGGGAC
>JALXBI010000108.1 GCA_026991555.1 Candidatus Aminicenantota bacterium | reverse complement strand
GGATTGGGGGGATATTTCGGGGTGAGTTTTGGGCAGGGCAGGAGGTTTTTTCCGTTTTCGGACCTGTCCCGAAAAACAAAAACTAAATTTAGGAAATGTTTTCTGGTTTTGGACCTGTCCTGGAAATACGAAGATAAACAATAAAAAGAGAAGAGGTGAAAAAGAATTATATTTTCTAACTCAAACTATCCTTGAGATGGCCCGGAGGGCTTTTTCTACATCCTGGTCGTCAATGTCCTTGTGAAGGACCATTCTCACCCTGGAAGGCCCGAATCCTAAGGCAAGGACCCCCTCCTTTTTGAGTCCCTCCAGGAAGCGGGGAACCTCCATGGAGGTGAGTTTGAAAATCACGATGTTGGTCTGGACTTCGTCGGGGTTTATCTCTATGCCTTTTATTCCGGAAAGTCCCTGGGCCAGTTTTTTAGCCCTGGCGTGGTCCTCGGCCAAGCGGTCCACCATTTTGGTAAGGGCCACTATTCCTGCAGCTGCCAGGATTCCCACCTGCCTCATTCCACCCCCTAAGTACTTCCTTACGGAGATGGCCTGCTCTATGAATTCCTTGGGCCCAGCAAGAAGGGAGCCCACAGGGGCTGAAAGTCCCTTGGAAATGCAGAACATGACCGTATCCGAATACCTGGCTATTTCCTTGGCCTCCACTCCCTGGGCAATGGCAGCGTTGAATATCCTGGCCCCGTCCAGGTGGAGGTGGATTCCCTTTTCCCGGGTGAACCTGTAGGCCTTTTCAAGGGAGTCTAAAGAAAGAACCGCCCCTCCCCAGTAATTGTGGGTATCCTCTAAGGCCAGGGCCCTTGTGGGAGGAACATGGACCCTCTCCCCTATGTGAAAGTTTTCCTCAAGGACTTCTAAGGGAATTTCCCCCCTATTTGACGGTAGGGGTCTGGGAAGTGCTCCCACTATTCTTGCCACATTTCCGCTTTCAAAATTGTAAATGTGGGATTTTTCCTCCACCAGGACCTCGTATCCTTCTCCCACGGCTATTTTAAGGGCAATGGTGTTTCCCATGGTCCCCGAAGGAACGAAAAGGGCGGCTTCCTTTCCCATGAGTTCCGCCGCCAGTTCCTCCAGTCGGAGCACCGTGGGATCGTCCCTCATCACATCGTCACCCACCTCGGCCTCATACATGGCTTTTCTCATTTCCTCGGTGGGTCTTGTGACCGTATCGCTTCTAAAATCCGATATTCCTCTGTATCCCATTTTTACCTCCCAGGATATTTTAAAATCTCAGGGCAGGCCTGCAAGTTTTTTGGCTCTCTCCACCGTGTTCTTTACCTCCTCCATCCTGTCCGGGGAGGAGCAGTCGTCCAGGTCAAGGGAGAGGTTCTGGCCTGAAAGGGCTGCTAACTGGACTGCCCAGGCATCGGCGTAATGGGGATAGACGAAACCCCCTCCTCCCACCATTACTAAGGGAATGGAGTATTTTTCCCTGAGTCCGGCCAGAACCTTCCCCACCCTGTAATATCCCCCCTTGCTTATGGAAAGATTAGCCACATAACAGGAGCAATGCCCGTCCACCCCCATCTCAACCAGCAATATGTCCGGGGCCTCCCTCTCCACCAAGGGAGGCACTATCTGGGAAAAGGCGAATTCAAATTCCTTGGCTCCAGAAAGGGGAGGAAGGGGTATGTTGATGTTGTCCCGGGTGGTTTCCTCAACGAAGCCGGTAAGATAGGGGTAAAGGGTGGAGGGGTGCTGGTGGAAGGAAACGGTAATTACCCGCGGGTCCTTTCCGTAAACCCTCTGGATTCCATCCCCGTGATGGGCATCGTAATCAACAATCATCACTTTTAGACCCTGCTTTTTCAGGCGGGCTATGGCAATTCCTGTATCGGAGAATACGCAGAACCCCCTTCCAGTTTCAGGAAAGGCGTGATGCCATCCCCCGGCAAGGTTTACCCCGATCCCTTCCTTTAAGGCCAGTTCCACCGCCATGAGGGTGGCTCCTACTGACCATGTGGCTGCCTCCCATATTCCCTTAAATCCCGGGGTGTCAGGGGAAATGTCTGGATAACCCCTGCGGCTTATTTCCTTTACCTTTTCCACATAGTCCTTGGTGTGGAAAAGGAGTATGTCCTGCTCTGAGGCAGGGGGAAAATCCACGGTCTCAAATCCAAGGCCCAGTTCCCTGAACCGTTCAATGGCCCTCTGATATCGGTCCCCCCTCATGGGATGGTCTTCGCCGAAGTGTAGAAGGGATAAATTCTCGTTATATGCAATCTTCATATTAACCTCCATGTTAAAATTGTATTTCAAAAGGAGGTAAAATGGACAGACTGAAATTGGTTTTAGGAACCGACGATGGAAAATATCTGTTCCCGGGGCATTTAGGGGACAGCCGGATATTCCGCATATACATTCTCAGCAAAGACGGTGAGGTAACCCTGGAAAGGGAAATTGAAAACACTTCTCCGGAAGAGAAAAGCCACGGCGGGGAAGAGAAGATGAAGGCGATTCTTTCCTTGGTAGGGCAGGTGGACCTTATGGTGGCCAGGAAGCTCAGCCCGAATTTTAAAAAGATTGCCGCAACGAAACCCATTCAGCCGGTGAGGGTGGTGGCAGACACCGTGGAGGAAGCCCTGGAAGTTCTCAGGAGAAATTACCCCATGCTGGAGTCCCTGGTGGAGAGAAGGAGGAATGGGGAGAGATTTGAGGAAATCCCGAGGCTCCTTCCTTAGCGACACCTTGTCCTCGGAAAGGTTTTGGAATAAAATTTTACCGTGAGTATAAGGGAAAATCTGGAGAGGGTCAGGGAAAGAATAGCCAAGGCAGCGGAGAGGGCCGGCAGATCTCCTTCTGAGGTTAAATTGATGGGGGCTACCAAATCCGTTCCCCCGGAGAAAATCAGGGAAGCAGCCGAGGCTGGCCTCAGGCTTTTTGGGGAAAACAGGGTCCAGGAGGGGATAAACAAAATGGAGGAACTGGAGGGGCTGGAGCTGGAGTTTCACTTTATAGGAGTTCTTCAGTCCAACAAGGTGAGGAAAGCGGTGGAGCATTTTTACGCCATCCATTCGGTCTCTTCCCTTAAACTGGCTAAGAAAATTGACCGGGTGGCTGGGGAAAAGGGGATTGTCTATCCTGTGTTTTTTGAGATTAACCTGTCAGGGGAGGAGAGCAAATCCGGTTTTCTGCCTGAGGAGTTTTTCTCTGCCTTAGACGAACTTTCCTCCCTTTCCTACATAAAACCCATAGGGCTTATGACCATTCCCCCCTTAGGAAAGGACCCAAGGCCATATTTTGTCAAATTGAGGGAAACCCTTGAAAGGATTAAAGACAGGTTTGGGCCGGATTTTAAAGAACTCTCCATGGGGATGAGCGATGATTTTGAAATAGCGGTGGAGGAGGGAGCTACCATAGTGAGGGTAGGAAGGGCAATCTTTGGAGAGAGAAAATGATTCTGCTCCAGAGCATGCTCCTGGGAATCCTGAAGGTTATAGAGGTTCTCATAGAGATTGAAATTTTTGCCATCCTTCTTCGGGCAATACTTTCCTGGTTTCCCCATCTGAGAATTCCCTGGCTTTTCCGCCTTCTCTGGGTTTTAACCGAACCCCTGCTTGCCCCCATAAGAAGGGCCATCCCTCCCTGGAGAACCGCCGGTCTTGACCTTAGCCCTCTTATAGCCATTTTTCTTTTATGGGCTTTTAAGGTGGTTATCATATATCCTGTAAAAATAAGTTTAATTTATGGAGGTGGTCCATGAGGATAACTCCTTCGGACATAGAGAAACAGGAGTTTTCCGTTAAAATGAGGGGATACGACCGGGATGAGGTCAGGAACTTCCTTATTTTCATAGCCCAGGAAGTCTCCAACCTTCTGCTGGAGATGGACGAGCTGAAGAAAAAATACCTTCAGGCAGAGGAGAGAATAAAGGAGATGGAATCCAGGGAGAAAATTCTTAAAGAGACCCTCATCGCTGCCCAGAGGTTTTCAGAGGAACTCAAGGCCAACGCCAAAAAGGAAGCGGAGATAATGATCAAGGAGGCAGAGCTCAAGGCGGACCAGATAGTGGCCAAGGCCATGGAAAGGCTGAGGGAGATTAACATGACCATCAACAAGATGAGGGCGGAGAAACAGAACATAATCAACGAAATCCGGGCCTTTGTAATTTCCCTTCAGGAGCTTATTTCCCGGGAGGAAGGGGATGAAAATACAGGTGAGAGTCCATCCAAGAGCAAGGCGAGAAAGGGTTCAAAGGGGTGATGTCTGGGAGGTCTGGGTTCGGGAAGCGCCTGAGAAGGGCATGGCCAATCGCCGTCTTGTGGAACTGGTGGCAGAGGAATTGGGGGTTCCAAAAACTAAGATAAGGATAATAAGGGGAGCGGCTTCAAGAAATAAACTCCTGGAGGTGGAGGATGCTTGAGAGGCTCTTTCGCCTGAAGGAGAGGGGAAGCAGTGTTAAAACTGAGCTTAGGGCAGGCACGGTTACATTTCTCTCCATGGCATATATAATAGCGGTTCAGCCGATAATTTTGGCCAAGGCCGGAATGGACCCAGGGGCTGTTATGGTGGGAACCTGCATTGCCTCTGCCATAGCCACCCTTATTATGGGGGTCTATGCCAATTATCCCATAGGGCTTGCTCCTGGCATGGGGGAGAACTTCTATTTTGCCTATACCTTAGTAAGGGGAAAGGGTATTCCATGGAGAACGGCCCTGGGAATAGTTTTCCTTTCAGGTCTTGCCTTTTTCGGGGTTTCACTCCTGCGGGTAAGGGAAAAGATAATAAACGCCATTCCCAGGAGCCTTAAAAACGGAATTGCGGTGGGAATAGGGTTCTTCATCGCCATGCTGGGACTTAAGGATTCGGGATTCGTGGTCATGAGGGAAGGGTCCCTTAGCCTTGGAAACCTTCACCATCCAGGAACCCTCCTTGCCACTGCCGGCTTAATTATAATAGCGGTTTTGATGGCGAGAAGGGTAAAGGGAGCCATATTCATAGGAATGGTCCTTACCTTTCTTATTGGCCTTCCCTTCGGGATAGTGAAATTTCACGGGTTCATCTCATCTCCACCCTCCATTTCCCCAATTCTCTTTAAACTGGACATAAAATCCGCCCTTTCCCTTTCTTTCATAGTCCCCGTCCTCGCCTTTTTCATAATGGACATGTTCGACACCATAGGAACCCTCATAGGAATTGCGGAGCAGGCAGGATTCATTAAAGAAGATGGGAGCCTGCCCGGGATGAAAAGGGCCCTTCTTGCAGACTCCACGGGGACCGTGGTGGGAACGGTGCTGGGAAATTCCACGGTGACTTCCTACATAGAATCAGCCACAGGCGTTGCGGAAGGGGGAAGAACAGGGCTCACTGCGGTATTCGTGTCTGTATATTTTCTCCTTGCGGTTTTCTTCTATCCCTTCATAAAAAGCCTAATTGGAGGGGCGAACTGGAAGGGGACGGTGGTTTACCCCATAACATCGCCGGTTCTTATAATCGTTGGGGCCATGATGTTCGCCAACGTGAAGAAAATGGACCTGGAAGACCCCACCGAATACATTCCTTCGCTCCTTACCGTTCTGGGAATGCCCCTTACCATGAGCATATCCGACGGGCTGGGTTTTGGTTTCATAAGTTACGTCCTGCTTAAGCTCCTTGCGGGAAGAGGCCGGGAGGTTAGCCTTACCCTTTACATACTGGCTCTGGTTTTTGTTTTGAAGTTCGCATTTTTGTAAAATTCCAGTATGGAAAAAGTTCTTCAAGTAAAGAATTTGCACAAGACTTACAAAACCGGTTTTTTGCTGGAGAGGAAGAAGGTCCTTCACGGTGTATCCTTCTCCGTGGAAAGGGGGCAGATTGTGGGCCTTCTGGGCCCCAACGGTGCAGGGAAAACCACGACCATAAAGAGCATTCTGGGAATAACCCCAGTGGACAGCGGAGAGATTCTGATTTTCGGAGAGAGGCTCTCCAAAAGCGCAAAGGCGAAAATAGGTTACCTTCCTGAGGCTCCCTATTTCTACGATTACCTTACAGGGATGGAACTCCTTTCTGCCTTTTCCCGGTTCTACGGGGGGGTAAAAAGGGGGAGGATAGAGGAAGTTCTTTCCTTAGTGGGACTTTCGGAAGCATCTAAAAAAAGGGTAAGAACCTATTCCAAGGGAATGCTCCAGAGGCTGGGACTTGCCCAGGCCATACTTCATGACCCGCATCTTATAATCCTTGACGAGCCCATGAGCGGACTTGATCCCATAGGAAGGCGGGAATTTCGGGAAATAATAAACAGGCTCAGGGAGGAGGGAAAAACCATACTTTTCTCATCCCATATTCTTCAGGATGTGGAAATGATTTGCGACCATGTGGTTATGATTTACCAGGGAAAGGTAATAAAGAAAGGGGTTCTTGAGGAGATGCTTCAGGAGGAGGTGAAGTTCTTTGAGGTAACAGTGGAGGGGGTAGAGCTTGAGGGTATGGAGGCGGAGAGAAAATCAGGAAACAGGGTTTTATACAGGGCTGAGAGCGAGGAGCAGGTTCAGGAAATAATAAAAAGAACTATGGAAAAGGGCGGAAAGGTTAGAGCCGTGGTTCCCAGGGCCCTTACCTTGGAGGAAATTTTCATAAGGGAGGTAGGGAAAAATGAGGGCAGTGCTTAATGTGGCGAGAATTACCATAAAAGAGGGGTTCAGGGACAAGGTCTATCTTAGTTTTCTTTTCTTTGCAGTTTTGCTTCTGATTTTTTCCATTTTTCTGGGAATGCTGGTGGTGGGGGACCCCACCAAGGTTATTGCCGACTTCGGCCTGGCGGTCATAAGCATCTTCGCCCTTCTCATGGTTATATTCGTGGGCGGGGGAAGCTTGATGAAGGAGATCCAGAAAAAAACCGTCCTGGTGGTGCTTTCAAAGCCCATAAACAGGGGAGAATTCATAATGGGGAAAATTCTGGGAATATGGCTTGAGGTGGTGGTCAATATCTTCTTGATGTCCCTTTTCCTCTTCCTTCTGATCCTGGCAAGAGGTCAAGCCCTCTGGGGTATTTTCGTCCAGGCAGGGCTTCTTTCCTTGGAAATGGGCGTTCTCACCTCCATTGCCATTCTCTTCTACACCTTTCCCACCTATTTCCTTTCCATGCTCTTCACCCTGAGTTTTTACCTTGTGGGCCATCTTGCCCCCACCATTGAAAAGGCCTCCAGGACCATAAACAATCCTTTCCTGAGAAACCTTACCCGATGGGTTTCCTACCTTATCCCCAACTTAGAATACTTCAACCTTAAAAACCAAGTAATCTACGGCCTTAAGGTTCCAGCCAGTTTTTACCTCAAGTCCTTCCTATACTTCCTGCTCCTGGTTTTCGTCTTTACTGCCTTATCCATCCTTTCCTTTGAAAAGAGGGAGGTATGAGGAAAGCCATATTTTACCTTTCCATAGTTCTCGCCTATGTCTTAGTGGTAAGGATGAATTTTAATTACAAGAAGATTAACCTCCCCTACAATTACGAATCCTGGGTGCTGAAGGTCCCCACCAGGAATCTTAAGGACTTTGCCTTCGGGTATCAGAACCTTTTCGCTGACCTTACATACATCTGGGCCATCCAGTATTTTGCAACCCCGGAAATTCCCCTTGAGCAGAGGAGGAAAAACCTCCGCAGGTTTTTTGAAGCCATATGGAGCCTTGATCCCCATTATTTAGAAACCTATTCCATTGCTGCCCTTATAGCTGACTTTGATTTTCACGATCCTGACCTGGCTATAAAATTCCTCCTGGAGGGTTTCAAAAACAACCCTCGGGCAGTCAACCTCCTGGAGGAGGCTGCCTATTACGCCTTTGCCAGGAAAAAGGATTATGAGCTGGCCTACAAACTTTACATGAGGGCCTATAGGTTAAACCACGACCCCAAAACCCTCCGCCTGGCTGCCGCCATGCTGGAGAAGGGAAACAAACTGGAAATTTCCTGGAATTACTGGAGGCAGGTTTACGAACAGGCCAAATCGGAATATTTAAAGAAAATAGCCTGGCTTCACCTATACAAGATAAAGGCAAAAATAGACATCCAGATTCTTTCAGAGAAAATCCGGCAGTTCAAGGAGAAATACGGAAGATATCCCCTGTTTCTTGAGGAACTGGTCAGGGAAGGCCTTTTGAGGGAAATTCCTAAGGACTTAGACGGAAACCCCTACAAATACGACCCCGCCACCGGGGAGGTAAAACCTGCCAAGGAGAAACTTTGGAAGTAGTTATTCTGACCTTCGCCTTTCTTTTCGGTCTGGCCTGGGGAAGTTTCCTCAATGTGGTCATCTACAGGGTGCCCGAGGGAATCTCCCTGCTAAGGCCCCGTTCCTTCTGTCCTGTTTGCGGAAACAAAATTAAATGGTATGACAACATTCCCATTTTTAGTTATATAATCCTCAGGGGAAGATGCAGGTATTGTGGGGCTAAAATTCCCCTGAGATATCCCCTCATAGAACTCTGGACAGGGCTTACCTTCGTTTTTCTCTGGAGGAATTTTTCAGCCTTTCCCTTGGAGTTGGCCAGAGGATTTGTCTTCACCTCCCTCCTTATCGTCCTTGCAGGGATAGATTCCTGGAAAATGCTCCTTCCGGACATTTTCACCCTTCCAGGAATAGCCGCAGGGGTGGCCTTCTCTTTTTTCCTTCCCCCGGGGCCAAAATCCGCAATTCTGGGGGCAGTTTTCGGATATGTATCCCTCTGGCTGGTTTACAAAATATTCCTTCTACTTACGGGAAAGGAGGGAATGGGATACGGGGATTTTAAAATGTTCGCCATGATAGGAGCATTTATGGGTGCGAAGCAGTTGATTCCCGTTATCCTGGTCTCTTCCTTAGCCGGGGTTCTCGTGGGGCTGGGGATAATGATTTTCCGAAAGAAAAGGGAAGTGGTTTTGCCCTATGGGGTTTTCATGGGACTTGGGGCCTGGATACTTTATGTTTTTAAAATAGACCTTTTTAAACTTTACATGGGGGCGGTGCTTTGAGAAGGACAGCTATTTTCCTTCTCCTTCTTGTGATATTTTTCTGGGCCCTTTTAAATTACTCGGTGGTAATGGGTTTCAACCCATACATGAGCCCCGAGGCCCTGACCAGGTTGAGGAGGCTCTGGGCTCTCCTCTCTGCCCTTTCCCTGGTCCTGGTCCTTATCCTCGCCCTCTGGGCTTCGGTTTCGGAAAAAAGGGAAAAAAAGGAAGGGGTTTTCCCGGAACTTCTCCAGCTCCTTTCCCAGAGGGGAGCCTTAGCAGGGAAAATTCTCCAGGAGATAATAAACCGGCTGGAAAGCCCTGCCTTCGTCACCGAAGGCGATAGGGTGGTTTTTAAAAACAGGGCTGCCCAGGCCCTTCCCACTCTTTCCATCCCGGCCCTTTCCCGCTCCTACGAAATAGAGAAGGTGGAGCTCAACATGGGAGAGACCATAGCCACCCTTTATATCCTAAAGGACATGGAGAGGATACGCCAGGAGATAAGACAGGAGGAGGAAAGGAAAAGGCTCATTTCCTTAGGGGAAATGTCCTCCTTCCTTTCCCACGAGGTTAAAAATTCCCTTTCGGTTATCCTTGCCTTAGCCAAAACAGGAAAAACAGATGAAATTGCTAAGGAAGTCCAGAACCTCACCCGGCTGGTGGACGAGTTCCTCCAGGAAGCAAGGCCCATTAATCCCGTGCTCCAGAGGTTTACCCTGGACCAGGACTTCTTTTCAAAATGGGGGATTGAGGTCTCGGGTAGGGCTGAGGTTCAGGCAGACCCATACCTTCTCCAGATGGTATTTGAAAATCTCGTAAGAAATTCTAAGGAAGCTGGCGCAGAGAAAATTCGCATAAGAATGAGGAAGGAGGGAAAGAACTGGCTCTTAGAGTATTTTGACGATGGAAAGGGAATAGAGAGGGGGGAGGAGGAACTTATTTTCCTTCCCTTTTATTCCAAGAAAACCGGGGGAACAGGGTTAGGGCTTTCCTTTGTGAAGAAGGCCCTTATCTCCATGGGAGGGGACATAAAGGCAGAGGCTAAGGAAGGAGGGGCAAAATTCACGATAAGGATTCCCTCATGATTCTTTGCCTTTGCGGGGCCATAGCCACTGGGAAAAGCACGGTGGCAGAAGTTTGGGAAGAAATGGGTGCTAAGCTCATAAGGGCTGACCTTGTGGGACACAGCGTGCTTTCCCTTCCCCATGTAAAGGAGGCCCTTAGAAGGAGGTTCGGGGAGGGAATATTCAGGGAAGGGGAGGTGGACAGGAAGGCCCTGGCTGAGAGGGTATTTTTTGACAGGGAAGCCCTGCGCTTTCTAAACCGCCTCACCCATCCAGAGATAAAAAGGCTTATTGGGGATGAGATAAAATCTCATAAAGGAATCGTAGTTATTGAGGCGGCACTCCTTTTTGAAATAGGGCTGGACGAGTTCTGCCATATCATAATCTCCACCTATTGCCCGAAGGAACTTCAAAGGCAAAGATTGCTGGCCAAGGGATACAGCTTAGAGGAGGCTGAGGCCAGGATGAGGGCTCAGGCCCCTCCGGAGTTCTGTGTCTCCAAGGCCCACATAGTAATAGACACTTCAGACCCCATTGATAAGGTCAGGGAAAAGGCAAGGGAAATTTTCACGAAAATAAAGGAGGGAGAATGGGCTCTGAGAGAAGCAAGGTTGAAGTAAAGGGTTTTGAAGCTAAGTATTACGACCTCTTAATGGGACTTCTTACCTTCGGGCAGTATTCCCGATGGATAAAAAAGGCGGCCAGGGAGACAGGAGCAAAGCCGGGATGGAAGGTGGCGGAGCTGGGCTCAGGCACAGGAATTGCAGCCTGTGAATTCGCTAAGCTCATAGGGCCTTCAGGAAAATACATAGGCTTAGACATAGGCCAGGAGATGATGGAAAAGGCAAGGAAAAGGTGCCGGGGCAGGGAAAATGTGGAGTTCCTTTTTCAGCGTATAGAGGAGCCCTTCACCCTTCCCTTTAAAGCGAACCTCTTCTTCGTTTCCTTCGTTATGCACGGCCTTGAGGACGAGGATAAGGAAAAGGTTCTGGAAAATGTAAGGACTAACCTGCGGGAAGGCGGGATTTTCGCAGTTCTTGATTACTCCCAGATGGAGGTGGAAAGGGCCTGGTTCCTTCCCAGGATTCTTATAGGAAAACTGGAATGTCCCTTAGCCAAAGAATTTGCCGAAATGGATTTCCCATCCTTTGTGGAAAGGAGGGGATTTTCCCTTCTTGAAATTAAAAAGAAGTTTTTGGGAATCTTCTCCCTTTATCTT
>JALXBI010000107.1 GCA_026991555.1 Candidatus Aminicenantota bacterium | reverse complement strand
CCTCCTGGTCGGTTAGTTGATCCTCTGGGTGGGTTTTTACTACAAGGTGTATGTGGTTTCCCATGATGGCGTAGGCGAGGAGGGAGAGGTTGAAGAGGGAGGTCAGGCGGCGAAGAAGGCGGAGGAGGTGTTCTTTTTCCGAGGGGAGAAGGTAGGGCAGTTCGTCGGCGAGGTGGGTGAAGATGTGGTAGTGGGCAGAGGGGAATTTGATGTATGTGCGGGCGACTCTGGCCATGGGGAAATTATACCAGAAAGGGGTCTGTCCCTAAAATTGGGATTTTTTTTAATTTCCCTCCCAGCGGGTTATTCTTTCCAGTCTTTCAAGGTATTCCTTCTGCCTTTTTTCGTATTCCCCGGATATGACCTTGAGTTTCGGGTCCGCTATGTAAAAAAGAAGGAAAGTCACAAGAACCCCTGCCCCAAGAATCCAGAAGCCTGCAGGGATGAGGAAAAGGGAGAGGGCTGACCCCACGGACAGAAGAAAATAGGAAAGGGGGGACAAAATCCAAACAATAACATCCTCCCTGGTCCACTCCTCTGCCTCCTGGGGAGTCCATTTTCTTCTTATAATGGCCACTTCATACCTCCTTTATGAGTCCTCTGGAGAGGGCTTCCTTCTTTACAGGACCCCACCACCCGTATGGTCTGCTCATAACATAAAACTTAACCAGATGGTCCATGTCCTCGGGTGGGGTCATAAGGGTGACAGGAATGTAAATAAGGGCTCCGAGGACCATGAGAATCCAGAACTGAAGATAATCAGGAAGGGACGGAATCACCCTGAACTGGGGAAGAACCCAGACCACCAGCCAGCTGAGGCCAAGATTGGCAATCCAGGCGGCCAAGTATCCCCAGGAATTAAACCTCCACCATATGACCTGGAGTATGTTGGGAAGCCATATTCCCGCTGCCATTATCCACAGGGCAAAAATAAGCCAGCTGGTAAGCTCCTCCATCATCAGCCCATAGAAGAAGGAACCGAGAAGGAGAAAGAGGGTGGTTATCCTGCCCACCCAGACCAGGGTTCTCTCGGAAGCATCGGGTTTTATGTAGTGCTGGAATATGTCCCTGGTAAAATACATTGCTCCAAGGTTCAAATGGGTGGAAATGGTGGAAAAATGTATGGCCAGGATGGAGGCGAAGAAAAATCCCACCATACCTACAGGAAGGGCCTTGAAGCCTATGACATACCAGGCCATTTCGTATTCTGCTGGGTTTTTAAGATGGGGAAAAAGGGAGAAGAAGGCGATAATGGCAGCAGCCCAGAAGGAATTCCTAAGGAGAACCAGGGCACTTCCCCACCATATGCTGTAGGAGGCATCCCTTACGGTCCTTGAGGACTGAATTCTCTGGGCCTCCACATACCAGTCTATGCTGGTCCCCATACCGAAACCACCAAGAACCGCAATGACTATCATGGTTACGAACCAGGCTAAGGGAAAATCCCCGGAAAAGGTTCCCGTGAAGTGAAAGGGATTGAGCCTCCATGCCTGCCCTAAGGAGGATAATTTAGCCGTGATCTTATGGGGGCCTCCGGCGGCCATCACTGCCCAGATGGAGGTTATTATTATCATGAAAAAGGCGATTATTCCCTGCTGAAAATCCGCCACCACCACGCCCCAGTATCCTGCGGAAAGCACATAAATGGCCACTAAGGAGGAGAAGAATACAAGACCCACCCATAGGGGCCAGTTAAAAAGGAAATGGCAGACCTTCCCCATGGCAATCCCCACCCATCCCAGGATGAACATGTTCATGAAGACCTGCCATCCTGCAAACCATCCCCGAAGAAGCTCGGCCCCCAGGCCGGAGAATCTCAGGCTCTGCCATTCTGCCTGGGTATAGGCCAGTGAGCGGCGGAATATCCTCGCCGAGGCGAAGGCACTTATGGCACACCAGGCTGAGAAAAAGGCATACCATATTCCCGCAAGCCCGTACTTATAGATAACCCCTCCTATCCATATGGGGGTGTCAGTGGCTGTGTGGGTAGCGTAAACCGACGATGCAGGAAGCCACCAGGGAAGCCCCCTTCCTGCTAAGAAAAAATCCGCCTGGGACCTCTTTCCGAGTTTATAGAAGAAAACCCCGCTGAAGGTCATAAGAAGGACGAAAAGAACGAGCCATATCCAGTCCGGGGCTGCAAATTGAACCATATTACCTCCTTAGAATTCCAGCTTAAGGGTTTTTACCTCAAACTTCCTGAATTTTAAAGGTATTTCCCTTCCATGAAATCTAAGGGGAACAGGGCGCTCCTCCATCAAATTGGTCACGTAAACTTTTCTGGGTTCCCTGAAAACCTTCAGTTTAACCTCCGCTCCCTTCCCTAAGGATTCGTATAGGCGAAGGATTAAAGCTTCTCCGTCCTCAGCCCTTTTTACTGCCGCAATTACCACCCCATCTCCCTCCACGGAGAAGAAGGAATATCTCCTGGGAAGCGTTCCTGGATGCTTTTTGAGGAAAAGAACCACCATGGGGGTATTGAGTTCGTATCCCCTGCGAACCACCTTGCTCTGCCACCACTCTCCCTGATGGGCATAAAGGGAATAGGTGAAGCGATGCTTTCCCCGGTCCGCAGTGGGGTCAGGCCAAAGGGGTGCCCTGAGCAGGGAAAGTTTCATTACCCCGTTGTGTATGTCGTAGCCGTATTTTGAGTCGTTAAGAAGGGCAAGACCGGATTTCCCATCGGAAAGGTCAGCCCATCGGTGGGCAGGGACCTCAAACTTTGCCCTCTCCTCCGGGGTGTCCATCCTGGTGCTCCTTCCTATGGCAGCAAAAGGAATCTCGTAATAGGCTATTTTTGAGGAAATGTCCACAGGGAAAGCCACCTTGAGAAACATGTGCTCTTCCCACCAATCCGCCTTCATCTTAATGTCCACCCTGTCCAACCCTGAATAGAGGGTGATATCCTGGGTAAAGAAGGAGGAAGGGAAATCCTGGGTAGGGGAATAACGGCTCTTGGAAAGCCCTAAGAAGCTCTTTTTCACCCTTATAACCGCCCTGACCGGGGAGAGGTGAATCAGCTTCACAGAATCGGCCCGGTCAAGTTCCCACATCCTTCCTGTATAGCCTATGTTCCAGGCATCCCAGTGTTCGGGAATGTCCTCGTAAACCTGAAGAACATTCCCCTGCTTGCCCTCAGGTATAAATTCCCTGCCCAGTTTTTTGCTGTAAAAACTTGATATGTTTCCGGTCTCTGGGTCAATCTCAACCCGATAAAACTCGTTTTCAAGAACCAATCCCCTGGCCCTTAAATCGGTTTTCACCTTCGGTTGTTTGCCTTCTTCCAGGGAATAAATAGCATAACCTGCAGGGGGAACCTTTGCCACAAATCCCAGGAACCAGTTGCCGTTTTTCTCAAAAATTTCCTTAGGAACCACCCTGCCCCGGACATCCCTGAGAATGAGTTCCTTTCCAGCAAGTTTTTCAGGGAGTTTCACCTTGACATAATCCTTCCTCTCCCAGGAAAGGGGGTTGTAAACGAGGATAGGAAGGCCATGAACCTCGGTGTCAATTTTTGAGGTAAGGGTCTTCAGGGAGCGTTTGTTAACCCTTTTTAAAATTCTATACGCCTTCCTGTAAAACTCCATGGCATCCCTGTAAATGGGGGTTATACCCGAGCCCGGCAGAATATCGTGAAATTGATTGGTCATCACCAGTTTCCAGGCTTTCTGAAACTCCCCGGACGGATATTCTCCCCCTAAGAGGTGGGCCACCGAGGCAAGTTCCTCAGAGAGCATGAGCAGGGCCTCACTTTTTCTGTTGTTCTTCTTTATTTCTGCGTGGGTGGTATAGGTTCCCCTATGATACTGGAGGTAAAGTTCGTCCTTCCATACCGGTATGGTATCCCCCATTTCCCTTTCCACATTTTTCAAAAATTCCACGGAGGTGGAGTGAACGAACTGGGGCTTTATTTTCAAGCTTGAGTAGCTCCTTACCCGGTTAAGAATTTCCCGGTTGGGTCCCCCGCCGTGGTCCCCTAAGCCATAGAGAATCATGGTTTTCCTGTAGCCTGTGGTGGCATTATAGGTGGAGAGGGCTTTCACCGTGGGGATAAGCCTGAGGGTGGAGGTGTATCCCACGGGAGGGAAATAGGAAAGAATTCTGGTCCCGTCCACCCCTTCCCACCAGAAGACATAATAGGGGAAAACCGTGGTGTCGTTCCACAGGAGTTTCTGGGTGACGAAGAATTCTATCCCGCTCTTTTTGTAAATCTGGGGCATGTTCCAGTTGTATCCGAAGGAATCTATATTCCAGCCAACCTTAACATCCACCCCGAATTTTTCCCTGAAATACCTCTTCCCGTAAAGAATTTGCCTGACCCAGCTCTCGCCAGAAATCAAATTGCAATCCGGCTCAAGCCACATACCTCCTACTATTTCCCACCTTCCTTCCTTTACCTTCTCCTTTATAGCCTCAAAGACCTCGGGGAAGTATTTTTCCATCCACTGGTACATGATGGCGGAACTCTGGGCATAGCGGAGCTCCGGATAATCAGCCATATTTTTTATAACAGTGTAAAAGGTATTCCTGGCCACATGCATGGTCTCGTAAATCCTCCAGAGCCAGGCCACATCTATGTGGGAATTTCCAACGATGAAAATCTTAAAACCCCGGGCAAAATCTGAAAGCTCCCGCGCTTCCCTGTAGGACCTTTCTATGGACTCCTTCACCGCCTTCCAATTTCCCTCCCTCAGGGCTGCAAGGTTAAAATCAAAAACCGCCTTTGTCCAGAGGGCATTCAACCTGCGTATTTTTTCCTTTGCTATTCTCCTTCTGTCCTTTATCCTGTAAGGTTTTCCTGTGAAGGTATGCCTGACCAGAACAGGATTCAGAAGGAAATAAGCCACTTTCATGGAGGAAATCCAGTCCCTGACGGCGTTCAGGGCCTGTCCGCTCCCGCTGTAAAGGAGCTCCGAAGACCTGATGGAAAAATAGAGACCCTTTTCTTCAGGGGGATTTTTCCTGGGAGGAAGGTAATTCCCCCGGGGAGGAAGAAAACCCTGGTTCTTTACCGAAAGCGTCAAAAGGTGAGCCCTGCCGTCGTTTTTGCCCAGGGGAAGCTTCAGGCTTTCCTCCTGGTAATTTCCGTTCCCTGTCCCCACCTTCCCCTTCCAGACTTCCTTACCGTCCATGGAAAGGGAAATTACCGCAATCCCGCGAAGGGTGATTTTAGTTTCAAGGTAAACATTCCTACCTTCAACCTTCACCCCGGCGAAGTTCCTTCTAAAGTTCACCTTTGCCCTGAGAAGGAAGTGGGGCTGTGAAAAACCGGCTCCCAGCCTGTATGGATTCCATTCCCTGCCCTTTACCGAATATTCCCAGGAAATTCCGGTGGAAACTTCCTGCTCCACTTCCCTCAGGTAATTTAAAGCCCTTTCCAGATCCGAGGAAAAAACCATGGGTATCAAAAGGAAAAGAAAAACTATTTTCTTCATTTTACCCTCCACTCATCGTCCTGTCATTTCCAATTACGGAGAATATTTTCTTATCCTCCGGGACAAATATACCCTAAAGAAACGAAATCCAGGAAGAGGCCTGTAGTTTTTCTTCACCCATTTCTTTATTTCCGGCCAGGCCTTTCCCTTTGTAGGGCCCAAAACCAAGGCCTTTGCTCCATATTTGTTCAGATGGTCAAGCCATCCCTTTATTCCTCCGGGAAATTCCCTCTCTATTTTCCTGTCTATGCCCCTTATTACAAAAAGATACCTATCGGGATTTTTCAGGGAGGCCAAAGCCATATAATGAGGAGCGCCTATTGTTATTATTTTTCCGGAGAATTTCTTTTTTATTCTGTTGGCCTCTTTATATTGCCTGAGCAAATAAGGTCCAGAGAAGAAACCCAAGGGAATAAAACTGAGAACCACAAGACCGCTTACCACAATTTTGAATTTCAGGTCCGTATCAATCGCCTTCCCTAACAAATATCCAGCCCCCAGGGCGGCATAAGGAAGCACAGGAAAAAGATCGGGATAATTCTGGTAATCAATCAAACTCCATAACAACGGCCAGGGGAAGGTCCATAACAAAATTTTAGGGCATTTTTTCGCTCTGCACAGAAAGGGAAAGGCCAGGATACCAAGAACCACAAAAACGGAGGAATTGGGATATCCCCTGAGGATGGACCTGATTATGTTCCTTGAATTTACCAGGATATTATTCCGGTCCAGGTATTTAATGTTGAAAACCACAGCCCCATTCCACAGCTCCCCGACAGCTCCGTGGTAAGCGAAATAAGAAAGGGTAAGGATAGCCGGAAGCACTAATCCCGAAAGATAACCTAAAATCTTTCTCCTATCTGAAAGGACAAATAATCCTACCAAGGACAAAAGGCCCATGGGTTGCCATATAATTGCAGCCAAGGAGGAAAAAACTCCCCCCCAGAAGGGCTTATCTTTAGCCATAAAATAAAAGAACATAACTTCAAAAAGCAACATAAGGGACTTGGGCCTTGGACCTCCTCCGGCATATACAGAGAAGCCTGCAAAGCTTAAAAATATAAGGGCCGAAATTAGGGCCGTTTTTTCCCTGAAAAATTCAACGCCTATAAGATAAAGGAAAACAGGGATGAGAGAGCAGGTTATAGCTAAAATTGACCTTAGAAAAAGAAGCTCATACAGAGGAAGCGGTCTGAAGAAAATCCTATAACCCCGCAGGAGTAAACCCAAGATAAGGGGCATCCCGGGCCCCTTGTGGTCAAATATGCCAACGTAAGGGGGGATCCCCTCTGCCACTCTCTGGGCAGCGTAGAAATATATCCCCCCATCTCGCCAGAGGGGAGAAAAAAGGCCAAGGGAGACATACAAAAAAAGGGACAGAAAGAAAATTATAAGTGCTGTTTTTTTATTCCCGCCCATGAGGAAAAGTTTCCGAGCTTCTATAGATAACCCAGGTCATGCAGCTTCTCTTCTATGCCCTCTTCCCTGTAAAGCTCCAGTATCCTCCTGTCAGGGCTTATATCCTTTCTGATCTCTTTCTTTCCTGAAGAGAACTCATCCTGAAAGGCTTCTTTAATAACCCTTCCCTCAACATAGCTGGGAATAGCAAGACCCATATACCAAAAAATGGTGGGAAGAAGGTCTATGATTTCCGCATTTACCTCTGCGCCAGGACTCACCCCTTCACCGTGAACTGCCCAGATGCCCTCTATGCGGTGATTGCCGGTCCTGTCCTTCTTCGGGCTCCTCTTTAAGTAGGCCCTTTTTCCTAAGGAAACCAGGGAGAAGGTAAAACCATCCTCAGGCACCACTATGAGGTCCGGCAGGGAAATTTCCTGGGAATTCCCGTAGGCTTCTTCCCTGGTCAGAACCCTCTGTATGCCCTCTTCTTCCTCAAGCCTCTGTTTCAGTTCCTCCCTGAATCGCAGATAATCCCTTTCCTTTACGATCCCCGAAGGATGCCTCCCTTCCACATTGATGAATATGTTCCCGTAAACAGAACCGTTTATGGAAAAGGCCATGGAAGAGGAAAAATCCACCCCTTTAGGAGCGAGCAGCGAAATTATCCTCTCCCTGGTCTTCCATTTCAAACCCCATCTCATTTTCTTCAAAAAACTGATACGGTTACCCAGGCTCAGAAGTAACCTCAGCGTCCTTTCCGTGAAACTACCTGGTTTGAATTTTAAATATCCGTATCTGGCGAGAAGGGCGTTTAAAATTATAGTGGTGTGAACCCCAACAAAGCCGTGGTCTGAAAGAAACAACTTCAGGGAAACTCCTTTCCTCTCAGCGTGCTCAATAACCTCTCCAATGCTCCTGTCCAGTATCCTGTAAAAATCCTTAGCTTCCCCGTGGCAGGAATCTTTAAAAAGGGGAAAGGATGGATCTATGCAGTGATAGGCAAAGTGCTGTAATACATCGGAAGATTGGAAGTGCACCATTGCCAGGTCCCAATCCCTGGTGGAAAGAAGGTAGGTGGCCACATCCGCCCTGGCCGTCAGCAGATTTTTCAATTCATCTATAAAGTGAGAAATTCCGTGGAGGAAATAAGCCTTTCCTGTTTCCACGATCTTATACTCCCCGAATTCCTCCAGTATTTCCCTTCCCAGGGAAGGAGGATAGGTGAACCTCGTGGTATCAGGGGTAAGAAGACCGGTTATCATGTATCCCCGCACCGGATAGGGGGGATATGTCATGGGGACATTTATGCTTATAATCCGAAGGCCCTGTTCGCTGGCCAGTTCCCAGATGGTTTTCTGCTTTATGGAAGCATTGGTCACAAAATAGGTTCCATAATTTCCGTCGTAGTTGTTAAACTCCACAATACCGTGGGTAGCCGGGGAAACCCCGGTCATGAAGCTGGTCCATGCTGGGGCAGTAAGCGGTGGGATGGTGGACCTCAGAATTCCGCCAGCCCCTCCCTCAACCACAGTCCTGAGATTGGGCATAAGGCCTTCTTGCATGAGGGGCCTAAGCAGGTTCCAGTCCCCTCCGTCTATCCCTATTATAAGAACCCTATTGCCTTTCAATTTTAACCTCCTGGAACACTCCTAAAAGGAGGACCAGGAAAATCCCCCCGAAAAAACCGGCCCCTGCCCAGGAAAGAACTATGATGGGGGAGGCGGTGGGAAGCTCTTCCCAGTGTTTCTCCATTAAAATAGAAGAAAGGGAGGTGCAGATGGAGGTTCTCTGGAATTTAAGATATTGATCCCTCTCTACCAGTTTCCGACCCTCATCTTTGCAAAATTCTTTACCCAATTTTTCATCGTCATTTTTGAGGATTTTCTCAATTTTCATAAGCCTTTGCAGGTCCTCGTTGATAAAGCGGTAGGTTATCCTGTTGGTTGCCTCCCTGTTAGCAATTCTGTATTTAAACACATAAATCTGGGCCTCGGGGGGTAGGATGTCCACCTGCTGAAAAAGGAAGGAATCCTTAGAATACTTCCTGGGATAATATTTATCGCTTTCCTTCGCCAGTTTTATTCTTTCCCTGAAAAAGACCATGCTCTTCTCGTTGGCGAGAATCCTTTTAATTGCCGCGTCTACGGCAGAAGCCCTGGTGGCTGCGAACTGGGAAAGCTGAAATTTAATAAACAGCCCTCTGATAATGTCCAGGGCCGAAAGTATATCTTCCTTTTTTCCCTTTAAAACCAGGGAAACTACCCTCTCCCCTACCTTTGCCCATGTCACATCCACACCCTTAAGGTGGGGTTTAACATTCAGGTAAAAATAACTTCTGTGGAAGAAGTAGTTTTCTGTCCCTTCCTCTTCCTGGGTGGAAGACTGCCCAAGATAGAAGGAGTTTCCCACCGAATCCACGGCAAGTTGATAAAGGGGAGCAGAAGTTCTGTAAATGTAAAACCCCACAAGGGCTCCAAGTATTGTAAAAATGAGAATACTGTATTTTCCTCTGAGGATTATCCTCCATATGCTGAAAACATCATGTTCGCGCATCCTCGCCTCCCTTGAGGTTGTATTTTATCAGAAGTCCGGATAGGGTAAAAAACAAAAAGGCCGTCAGGGCCGGAGCGTCTATGTCCTCAAAAAACATCCACACGAAAATTGAAAAAATCCCTGCGGCTATATAGGGCAATTTCAGTTTCCTCAGGAATTCCCTTATAAGGCTGATTTCAAATGCCAGTAATGTGAAAAAACCCATAAGCCCGGTTTTCTGAAGAATTCCGATGTAGGTGGAGTGGGAACCTAAGGGAATTCCCTGAAGATACCTGGGCTTCAGGCCTATTCCCCAAACCGGGTGAAGCTCCACCACCCGCAGGGCATCCCTGTATTCCTGAATCCGCACCCGGGTACTCCCGTATGCCACCTTTTCGAATATCTCCATGGGATTAATTCCCAGCGCAAACAAAACGCCAATTCCCAGGGCCCCCACGGACAAAAACACCAGGGCACCGGTTAGGGGAAGAAGGGAAAGTTCAAAATAGGAAAGAATAGCAACGCCTAAGAAAAAACTCGCCCTGGACATGGAAAGAAAGAGGAGAAATATGGAAGCTAAATTAAAAATATGGGCCAGTGTTTTACGTCCCTTTCTTAAATAAAAACTGAAACCTGCTCCCCAGAGGAGGAGAATCAAGCCTGCGAAGGCGTTCGGATAGGGGGAATAATAGGAAATTCTGGGGAGAAAGACCAGGGGCCCTCTTCCAACTATGTGGGTTTTTGCACGGAAAAAAAGCCTTACCAAACTGGATTCCGTATGGGGAGGGTGGAGAAAAATACCTATAAGGGTGGGAAAGGAAAAATTTCTATGACTCAGGTAAATAAAATAGTCCAGAAGGAAAAACGCTAAGGTAAACCAGACCAGAAAGGCCGAAGCCTTAAAAAGCAAATCAGTTTCAAAATTCTCGTCGCTGTAAATTGCCGCAATAAGCATTATTCCCATAAACCATATACTCATGTTGTATAGGGAGGCGGCTCCCCTTACTATGGGATACTTAAACCAATTAATGGAAAACGAAAACAGGTATATGGAAAGGAAAAGGAGGAGATAAATCGCCGGTGCCGGCAGAACTATTTTTCTTTCCCTTTTCAACACCAGGTAAAAATAAACCAAGGCGGCCAAATGATATATTACCGGACTCAGGCCTATGAACCACCACAGGGGAACCAGATAAAGGGTAAGGGCTAAAATCCAGGAAGGTTTTTCTTTTATATTTTCCAGTTTCACCGGTTCGAAATTATAGCTCATTTGACATATCCAAGGGAACGCAGTCTTCTTTTCAACTCCTCAGGTAATTTCCCGTGGCCTTTAATTTTAGAAAAGGGAATTTTTCTCAGAAGGGGAACAAGCCTGCTGGAAACTTCCTTCTCCTTTGAGAAAAGATTAACCCTTTCCCAGGGGTCCCTTTCCAGGTTGTAAAGTTCAAATTTAGCCTTTCCACCCGGTTCCTTAGTCATTATCAATTTCCATGGAAAATCTATTACCGCGGCCCTTCCCGGAGTTATCTTATAGGAATTGTCCTCCAGATAGGAATAAATTTTCCTCCTGCCCACCTTACCCCGGATGGTCTTCAGCAGGGAAATCCCATCAAGCCCATGGGGAACCCTCAGGCCGTATATTTCAAAAATTGTGGGCAAAATGTCCGCTAAGGAAACAGGTTCCTTTACCCTGAGCCCAGAGAATCGCTCTTCGGGCAATTTCAGAATAAGGGGAACCCTTATAAGTTCGTTATAGAGGCTATGGCCGTGTTCCCATCCCCCGTGCTCCCCGAATTCCTCCCCGTGGTCAGCGGTTAAAATTATGGTGGATTTTTCGTATAGCCCTTTATTC
>JALXBI010000106.1 GCA_026991555.1 Candidatus Aminicenantota bacterium | reverse complement strand
ATTCCTGAAACAAAAAGGATACAGAACCGCCATATTCACGGCTTCTGCCAATGTCTCCCCGAGCTTCGGATTTTCCCAGGGAATAGACGATTTTTTCGGCTACTATGCTAAGTGGGAATCGGGAAGCGAGAGGAAAATGCCAGAGGATTTTCTGAAGTGGGTATCCCGCAATTCCCCACCCAGGTTCGCTTACCTGCACTTTATGGAACCCCATTTTCCCATAATCCCCCCACCCCCCTTTCGTAACATGTTCAAGAAAAGGCCCAGGAAAAATCCAGTAATCCTCAGGCTCAGAAAAATGAAGGAATTCACCCCTGAAGATGTTCAGGATGTGGTGGACGATTATGACTCCACCATAGCTTACATAGACAGCGTCCTGGGAAAAATCTGGGAAAGAATGAGGAAAATGGGAATTTACGATGAATCCATGATTGTTTTTCTATCCGATCACGGGGAAGCCCTTTACGAACACGGCGCCTTCGGTCACGGTCCCATAGTATACGAGGAAATGACCCATATTCCCTTAGTGGTTAAATTTCCGTCCTACATGAATCTAAAGGGAAGGGTTGAGGCTCTGGTTCAGGTAACGGACATTTTTCCCACCATAGCATCCCTTTTCGGGGTGAAACTTCCCCTGGACGGGAAGCCCCTTCTTGAAGCCTATGCCCAGAGAAAACAGGGAGACGAATTTACGGTCACCAGGAATTTTCTGAATCCAGGAACCTACGGGATTCGGTGGAGAAATTTCTATTACATAATAAACATGGAAAATTTCCAGGAGGAATTATACGACCTGAAAGAGAACCCAAGGATTAATATATACGAGAAAAACAAAGCCCTGTCCCTTTATCTGAGGGGAAAATTTCTCCAATGGCTTCTCAAGTACCAAAATCTATCCTTAGTGGAGAAGAAAATAAACCTCAGGAAAAAACTATCTCCAAAGGAACTGGAAAACCTCAGGTCCTTAGGTTATATAAAATAATCAAATGCCGAGGTTTTCAAGTATGTAAAGGAGAGGATTAACCGCCTTTCCGTAAACATGAACCTCGTAATGAAGGTGAGGGCCCGTGCTCCTTCCGGTGGAACCCACTAAACCGATCACATCTCCCCTCTTAACCCTCTGACCCGGTCTGACCAGAATTCTGGAGAGGTGTCCATAGAAAGTGGTAAAACCGAAACCGTGGTCTATCTCCACCCATCTTCCAAGACCCCTCCTCTGATAACCCGTTCTGATAACTATTCCCCTGGCGGTAGCATAGACCTTCTGCCCGATGGGAGCCGAAATGTCTATTCCCTTATGAAACATCCTTCTGCCGGTAAATGGGTCCCTTCTGTAGCCAAAACCGGAGGTGAGGTAGCCTCGGGTAGGCCAGATGGAGGGAGTGGAGGAAAGAAGCTCCTGCTGTTCCTTGAAGAATTTGTAAAGTATCTCAAAGTTAACATCCAGATCCTGGGCCATTTTTTTCAGCTCTTTCATTTTCACCACTACCTTATCCGGGGACGGCTTGGGTTGAAGGGGCTTCGTCACGGTACCTATGTCCAGGCCTCCTCCTAAGCCTCCCACTTCCCTTAAAGCGTAAGGGGCTTCGAGGCCGGCAATGGTATTCAACTTCTTCGCATAATCTTTAAAGAGAGCAAGTTTGGAGTGTAGCTCTTCAGCATCCTTCTGAAGCCTTAGAACTGTGTTCTTTAATTTCTGATTTTCCGCTTCAAGTCTTTTCAACCTCTCCCTTTTGAGGTTGAGGCTTATGTAATCGGCAAACATGAAAATTCCCACTATAAGTCCTATGCCCGCTCCAATAAGAATTTTCTTCAGTTTCTTCCGTTCAATGGAATAAATCCTGGGGGACTCATTCTCTTTCGGGATAATCCATATACTTAAATAGTCCTTCATATTTTCCTTTTTACCACAATAAATCCGTTATTGTCAACTATATTATAATTCTTTTCTGGAGGTGAAAACAAATGACCCAAATGGAAAGAGCCAGAAAAGGGGAAATCACCCCTGAAATGAAGAAAATAGCTGAGGAAGAGGGAATAGATGCAGAGACCCTGGCGGAGAGAGTGGCTGAAGGGACTGTAGTAATCCCGGCCAACCCGAACCATAAAAATTTAAAACCCATAGGAATAGGAAAAGGCCTGAGAACCAAAGTTAATGCCAACATAGGAACATCCATGGACTTTCCCCGTTTAGAGTCCGAACTGGAGAAACTGAAAATAGCCTTAGAGGCTGGTGCGGATACTGTGATGGACCTTTCCACCGGTGGGAATCTCAATCGGAATCGCAAAAAAATAATCGAGGCCTCCTGGAGGCCAGTAGGAACCGTCCCCATATATCAGGCTGCCATCGTGGGGATATCCAGAAGAGGCTCCATCGTGGAAATGCATCCCGACGACCTCTTTGAGGTCATTGAGATGCACGGAAAGGATGGGGTGGACTTCATAACCGTCCACGCAGGCCTGACCCTGTCCGGCTTAGAGAAAATTCGCAGAAAGGAACGGGTAATGGACATAGTCTCCAGGGGAGGAGCTTTCCTTGCCGGGTGGATGCTCCACAACGAAAAGGAAAACCCCCTTTACACTGAATTTGATAGGTTGCTTGAGATTGCAAAGAAATATGACATGACCCTGAGCTTAGGCGACGGTTTGCGGCCAGGGGCCATTGCCGATGCCACCGACGCTGCCCAGCTAAACGAGCTCATGGTTCTCGGGGAATTGGTAAAAAGAGCACGGGAAGCTGGAGTTCAGGCCATGGTGGAGGGTCCTGGACATGTTCCCATGGACCAGATAGAAATGAACATTAAACTTCAGAAAAGGCTTTGCTACGGGGCCCCCTTTTATGTTCTGGGGCCTTTAGTGACCGACATTGCCCCTGGATATGACCACATAACCTCCGCCATAGGTGGAGCCATAGCGGCAGCTGCAGGGGCTGATTTCCTCTGTTATGTAACCCCTGCAGAGCATCTGGGATTACCTGATAAGGAAGCAGTAAAGGAGGGGGTAATAGCAGCCAGGATAGCCGCCCATGCTGCTGACCTGTGCAAGGGAGTAAAAGGGGCCTGGGAATGGGATCTGGAAATGTCAAAGGCAAGGAGGGCACTGGACTGGGACGCCCAGAGGAGGCTGGCTATTGATCAGGAGAAATTTGACCTAATCAGGTCAAAGAGAAACACCAAAACCGATGCCTGTTCCATGTGCGGGGACTACTGCGCCCTTAAGATCGTGGACCTTTATCTGGGAATTAAAAGGGACAAATACACTGCTCAGCTCTGATGAGGATAAGGTTTTTAGGAGTAAGGGGTAGCTGTCCGGTAAGCGGAAAGAACTTCCGAAAATACGGAGGAAATACCACTGCAATATTGATAAATTCCGGGGATACCTCCCTCATCATTGATGCGGGAACGGGTATTACTAACCTGGAAGAGCGGGAAAATTTCAGGGAAAATGTGGTATTCCTTTTCACCCATTATCACTTAGATCATATTCTGGGCCTTCCCTTTGCCTTCCTCCTCTACACCGAGGGTTATCGCAGGAAAATGTACGGGCCTGACTTCGGGAAATTTTCCATGAACGATGCCCTGGACCTGCTTTCAAATCCCAGGCTTCTTCCCTTTAAGGTATCGCGAAAAATGCTGGAAACCCAGATTCTCGCTTTAAAGGAAGAGCTCACTGAAGGGGATTTCAGAATTCGCACCCTTTATTCCAAGAACCACCCCTTGGACGGGATAATACTCTACAGAATAGAATATCAGGGAAAGAGCGTGGGAATAGCCACAGATTACGAATTGGGGGACGATAGGGAAAAAGTAGTGGAGTTCTTCAAGGGAGTGGACCTCCTCGTTCACGATGCCCAATACACCCCTGAAGAATACGAGGAAAAAAGGGGATACGGACACAGCACTGAAATCATGGCTGCCGAGGTCGCCAGGGATAGCGGAGCAGGGAAACTCCTCCTTTTCCACTTTGACCCCTTCCACAGGGACGAAGTAGTGGATCAGCAGGAGAAAAGGGCCCAGGAGATTTTCCCGCAAGCCCTTGCGGCTAAGGAGGGGCTGGAACTGGAAGTTTAAATGCTACCCCCTTTGAACCTAAGGCACCTGGCCAATTGCTCACCCCAACTGGCACTAATTTACGGGGGGGCCTTTAAGGGAAAACTCCTGCTAATCGTGCCCAACGATTTTCCCTTTGAAGGGGAATATGCCCTCTTTGCGGGAAAAAGGGCTTCCTTCATTCCTCCCCCCAAGGAGGAATACTTCTCCCCGCTTCCCAGCTCTAAAAGGGCCGTGGCAGCAAAGATGAAGTTAATGTGGAGACTTCACCAGGGTCTGGAGGAACTGGTGGTAGCCCCTGCAGCCTCCCTTTTTTACCTTCCTGAGCCCAAACAGGTCTTTCTGAAAACCGTTATTCTTCATAAAGGCGAGGAGATGGACCAGGAGCTCCTCATTGAGCACTTGGAGAATTTAGAGTATCGCCAGGTGGATTTCGCAAAGGAAATTGGGGAATACAGCGTAAGGGGCGGGATTATTGACTTTTACTCGGGCTGGGAAACCCTTCCCATAAGGATAGAATTTTCCGGGCAAGAGATAATTTCCATAAGGAGTTTTGAACCCTCCTCCCAGCTTTCCGTCCAGGAGCTAAAGGAGGCTGTGGTGGGTCCCTACAGGGAAGTCACTTCCGAGGAAGTGAAGGAAAGGCTTGGGGATGGGTTTTCGGTGGAAGCCGGAGAAATCCCAGCCCTGCTCTCTGCATATTCGAAAAGATACCCTGAGGTTTTTTCAGGATTTGAAATTGGAATTTACGCCAGAGGCCAGATAATTGAGTATCTGCAGGAGGAGAAGGAAAGGGCTCAAAATTCCTCCCTTCCCTATCCTGACCCTGAAACCCTGATTCCCCTTCCCCAATCTCCTGCCTTAGAATTCTGCAGCGAGGAAGGGGATGTGGAGGATTTTGCCCTCCTTCCCAGGGCTAAGGGAAGCGTGGAGGCCTGGAGGAAATGGCTGGAAGCCGAAAGGAGGGCAGGGAAGAAAATCCTTATGGCCACCGATTTTCCCGGGCCCTCCTACGGCGAAAAATCTCAGGTCAAACTCCGCAGGGGATTTCACCTGAGAAATCTCCTGGTTCTGGGAGAGGAAAATGTTCCAGGACACAGGGAAAGACCAGCGGAGAAAATCCGGAGGATTAGAAAAGCCATTTTCAACCTTGAGGCCGGGGCTCCGGTGGTTCACGAGGATTACGGTATAGGTATTTTCCGTGGTCTGGTTTCATACGAAGGCGAGCTGGAGGGGGATTTCCTGGAAGTGGAATATGCAGGCGGAGAAAAACTTTACATTCCTGTGGAGGCCTCCTTTAAACTCCATCCCTACAACCTCCCCGAGGGGATGGAGGTCAAACTGGACAGGCTTTCCTCCCCCAGGTGGGGAAAATTGAAAGCAAGGGTAAGGAGGAAAATACAGGAACTGGTGGAATCCATGGTAAGGCTTTACGCCGAGAGAAAATCCAGAAGCGGATTCTCCTTCAGGGAAGACCCAATGCTTGATGATTTCATCTCCGATTTCCCCTATGAGGAAACCCCTGACCAGTCTAAGGCCTGGCAGGAAGTTAAGGAGGACCTCATGGGGGAGGCACCCATGGACAGGCTAATAGTAGGGGATGTAGGGTTCGGAAAAACAGAGATAGCCATGAGGGCAGCCTTTATGGCAGTGCTTAACGGCAAACAGGTAGCTCTTCTTGCCCCCACCACTGTGCTGGCCCTGCAACACTACAGAACCTTCAGGGAAAGGTTCAGGAGATATCCCGTGGAAATAGCCATGCTGTCCAGGATGGTAACCAAGGCTGAGGAGAAAAGGGTCATAGAGGAACTTTCCTCAGGAAAAATAGACATAGTCATAGGAACCCACAGGCTCTTAGGAGAGGATGTGGGTTTTAAGAGACTGGGCCTTTTAATAATAGACGAGGAGCAGAGATTCGGGGTAAAGCACAAGGAAAAATTAAGGGAAATGAAGAAGGATGTCCACTCCCTGACCCTCACCGCCACACCAATTCCCAGGACCCTCAGCCTGGCCCTTTTCTCGGTCTGGGACCTCTCCCTGATTCAGACCCCTCCCCGGGGGAGGCAAAGCGTGGAAACCTTCGTTCTTCCCTTCAGGAAGGAGGTCTTTTTCCAGGCAATAGACCACGAGCTGGAAAGGGAAGGACAGGTTTACATAGTCATGAACAGAATTGAGGAGCTTCCCTTCTGGGAGGAATTTCTCCGCCAGAGATACCCCCACCTTCCCATTCTGGTTCTGCACGGTAGGATGAGACCATCAGCCGTGGAAAAAGGGATAATAGAATTCATGGAAGGGGAATACCCCATACTGCTTACAACAACCATCATTGAAAACGGCATAGACATTCCCAATGTAAACACCCTGATAGTCCTGAGGGCTGAGAACTTAGGACTGGCTCAGCTCCATCAGTTAAGGGGAAGGGTGGGTCGCTCCAGCAGGAAAGCCTATGCTTATTTCTTCGTAAACGAGAAAAATCTCAAGGGAAAGGCCGCAGAAAGGCTAAGGGCCATAAGGGAGCACGCCAGCCTTGGCTCTGGCTTCGCCCTTTCCATGGCGGACCTTAACATAAGAGGAGGGGGAACCCTTTTCGGAACAGCCCAGCACGGCCACATCGCGGAGCTGGGCTTTGATTATTACCTGAAACTCTTAGAGGAGGAAATTGCTAAGCTATCCGGGAGAAAGCCCAGGGCAGAAATCAACTTAGGCCTCAGCGTAAGGTTTCCTTCCTGGTATATGCCTGACCCGTTAGAAAGGGTTAATTATTACAGGGAAATAACCTCGGCCCAGGATGAGGAGCAGATCATCAGAATACGCCGGGAAATTCAGGACAAATACGGAAGCATTCCCTCTGAGGCAGAGGGGGTATTTTCGGTGGGAAGAATTTCCGCCCTTTGTGCGGAAATGGGAATCTCCCTTCTTGAAAGGAGGGGAAAGGAGCTCTTCATCAAATTTAGCGAGCCCCCTGCTGTGGAAAAACTATACAGATTTCTCCAGGAAGAAAGGGGGAAATTCACCCCAGAAGGCCTGATTATACCAGTGGCTCCTTCTCCTTTTGAAGTAGAGAAAAAACTCCGGGCTCTGGAGCGAGCGATAAAAAAATAAAGGGGGGCTTCAGCCCCCCGGTGGGAAGTTTTTACTCCTTTACCTCTATCTTGATCTGTTTGGGCTTGGCCTGCTCTTTCTTGGGAAGGGTCACTTTCAGGATTCCCTTCTTGTATTCAGCCTTGACCTTTTCGGTATCCACATTGGGAGGAAGGGTGAAGGAGCGCTGGAAGGTCCCGTAGAACCTCTCCATCCTGTAATAATTTTCCTCCTTCCTTTCTTCTTCAAACTTCCTCTCTCCCCGGATGGTCAGGACATTATCCTCTATTTTTACCTCAATGTCCTTCTCGTTCATGCCGGGGAGTTCCGCCTCAAGGATTATCGCGTCGTCGGTTTCGTAAATATCCACTGCAGGGGTCCAGGCAGCAGGAGCAAGTTCCCTCCCCCTCATGCTTTCCTCAAAGAGTTTGTCTATCCTTTCCTGAAGTGCCTCAAGTTCCTTGAAAGGATCCCATTTTAAAATCGCCATGGCTCACCTCCTTCTCTGATTTTTAGTCCATTTATATTATATAACCTTAGTGAAGTTTTGTCAAGTATTTTTCAGGAAAATTTTCTTACCCTTTCCCAAGGAAACCGCCCTCCGGTAATGGCGGTAAAGATAGGCCCTGGCCTCCGTTACCGCCTCCTGTGGCCTCAGGCCCCTGAGAAGAAAAGCAAGAAGGGCCGAAGAAAGGAGACATCCTGTTCCGTGAACCTCATAGGGGAAAATTTCAGGGGGAGGAAAAATAAAGGTTTTCTCCTGGTAGCAGAGGTAATCGGTTTTTTCCGGCGAGTGTCCCCCCTTGAGGAGAACCGTCACTTTAAACTCCTCAGCAAGTTTTTCGCAAAGTCCCTGGGGAGGAAGTTCTTCTTCAAGAATCTCCCGGGCCTCGGGTATATTCGGAGTAATGATATTAAAAAGGGGAATGATTTTCCTCAGTCTCTCCCCCTTCTCTACCCTTTTTCCTCCGGCCCGCAGGATAGGGTCCAGGATTCTGGGTCCCTTTACCTTCCCCAACACTTCCCTTAATATATGCTCGGGAAAATTGCCCAGGATACTGGCCTTCAGCCCGGAGATTTCCAGGCCGAGCAGGGACGAAAGGGCCTGCTCAAGCCAGGAAGATGGGAAGAAAAAGGCCTCCTCAACTCCCTCGGGGCTCTGGGGAAGAAGTCCTGTGGGAACGCCCACAGCCTTAATGCCAGCATCCTCTACAACCCTGAGGTCCAGGGTGAAGCCGGCCCCGTTCAGCGGGTCTATGGCCGATATAACGAGAGCAATCTTAACCACAGGTAAACATCCTCCATGCCCCTGGCGTAAAAATCAGCCCTGCATTTTCCGGCCTCAAGGAGACCCCTTTCGGTTAAAACCAGTATTTTTATCCAGTGGGAATGTTTTTCAATATCCTGGCATCGGTCGGAAATAACCACATCCCTTTTGAGGGGAAGGGCTTTGATTTTCGCAGGAAGGGGAAAGCTGCTTTCAATCACCGGTTTATTATGTGTATGGCTTTCTTTTCCAGGGCCATGGCTGCTTCCATAAGGGCTTCGCTCACCGTGGGATGCACATGAACGGCTTCTGCAAGCTGGCGGGCCTTCAGTCCTTCCCTCATAGCCAATGAGGCTTCTGCAATAATTTCCGAGGCCCCGGGCCCGAGAATCTGAACCCCAAGGAGTCTTCCATCCTCGTCGGCGAGAATTTTAACTGCCCCGGTTTCCTGGCCTATACCAACGGCCCTTCCGTTGGCCCCCATGGGAAATTTCGCCTTTTTATATTTTATTCCTGACTTCTTAGCCTGTTCCTCAGAGAGTCCCACCAAAGCAAATTCCGGCTCCGTAAATACCGCCATGGGAATGGGACCCAATTGGCCGGTAGAAAGCCCTCCCAGTTTTTCAACCAGAGCTACCCCCTGATGATGGGCCTTGTGGGCAAGGAGGGGAGGGCCTGCCAGGTCCCCTATAGCAAAAACCCCTTCCATGGAAGTCCGAAAATCACCAAAGGTGCGAACAAATCCCCTCTCGTCCAGCTCCAGAAGTCCCTGGAAAATTTCCGAATTAGGCTTCCTTCCCACAGCCACCAGGGCCAACTCCCCTTCCAGTTCCCTTCCGTCCCTGAGCCAGAGCCTTATCCCCTCTTTCCCCTGCTCTCCCTCCTCCACAAAGGACGAGGTAAATATTTGAATGCCCTTCTCCTTCAGGGCCCTTATAAGAAGGGCAGCCATGTCCCTGTCCATTCCTCCTAAGGGGGTGGCTAAGGCTTCCACCACTTTAACCTCTGCGCCAAAGGATGAAAAGGCGGTGGCCAGTTCAAGACCTATGGCCCCGGCTCCTATAACAATAAGACTCTGGGGAGGCTTTTCCGCAAACATGAGCTGGGAGGAGGTAAGAACCCTGCCCCCGAAGGGGAGGGTTTTAAGCTCTGCAGGTCTGCTTCCTGTGGCAAGAATCACCCATCGGGAATCTATAACTTCCCCTGCCACCTCAATTTTCCCATCCCCCCTCAGTTTTCCTTCCCCGGTTATAACCTCCACACCGGATTTCTGCAGAAGATACTCCACCCCTCCCACCAGTTTCTCCACGGCCCCCTTCACATGCTCCTGGACCCTCTCCCAGTTAATCCTTGCCTCGCCTTCAACTTCTATTCCTAATTTTTTCCCCTCCCTCAAGAGCCGGGCTGCGTGGGCTGAATGTAAAAGGGCCTTGGTGGGTATGCATCCCTCATTAAGGCAAACCCCACCCACCCTTTTTCTCTCCACAAGGGCCACCTTCATTCCTAATTGAGAAGCCCTCAGGGCTGCCGAGTAACCTCCTGGCCCACCTCCAAGAACCACAAGGTCAACCCTCATTTCTCCTCCTTGAAAACTATGGCCTGGAAGGAATAAAGCTTGGCCCCCTTCCTCCAGCAATCCCTCTCCACCCCTGCTTTGAGGCAAACCGCTGAAAGGAAGGTCAGCCTGTCCCAACCCTCCTCCACAGGAACCTGGGGAAGAAGAACCCCCTGGGCTCCCATATAATTCACTATGAGACCATCCCTTCCCACCACCACCTTAGACGGAGTTGTGGGACGGGGAGGGGTAAGAACGGAAATTTCTATCTCTATTTTCGGAAACTCCTCCTTGGTAAGTGGTTTAAACCTGGGATCCCTGAAGGCAGCAGCCCTGGCCATCTCCACCGTGGCCAAGTAAAGGGGTTTTACAGGCAGTATGTATCCTATACATCCCCTGAGCTTACCTTTTATTTTAAGGGTAACGAACACCCCCCTGGGTTCCTTTAGCCTCTCAGAGGGAGGCGGAGGGGGAGTGTATTCTTTACCCTCCAGGGCCGTCTTTATAGCCTGGCGGGCAATCCTCAAAAGATATTCCCTTTCCTTTTTGTTAAGGGTAAACTCGCCTTTCCTCTCCTTTCCCTTCCCGGTTTTTAAAAAGGCCACTGCTGAATAACCCACTACTTTCTGGGTTCCGGCCCCTGCATCCGCGGAAGTCCCGTGTTTAAGCAAAAGGGCCCTGTCCGCACCCAACCTCAAAAGAATTTCCTCCCCTAAGGCTATGGCCGAAGCTCCACAGGCCTCGTATTCCCCATTCAAGGCACCCCAGAGGAAGGAGGCTGGCTTCAGGGAAAGCATGGCCTTTATGGTTCTCCTGTCCCTGGAATTGCACTCCTCTAAGGTGTGATAATGGGAAAGGTCAGAGGAAATAACAATTATGAAGTTTTTACCCCTGAGGAGCCGGGCAAACCTGTCTGCCGAGGGGAGGAGGCTCTGGGGATAATAGGGACCTATGACTATGGGAACTATTTTAAACCCGGGCTTTAAAACCCTCTGGAGGAAGGGAAGTTCCACCTCAAGGCTGTGCTCCCTGCGATGATAGGCTTCGGAGAAGAAGAAACCCATTTTTTCCGAAACCAGTTTTTTGGCAAAATCCCTGTCCACGGGAACCCTTCCTAAGGGAGTTTCCCAGTAATCCGCCGGAGAAACTGCTCCTCCTCTGAAGGGATAATAATGGGAAGGACCCAGGAGTATTACCAGGTCGTATTTTTTCCCCTGAAGGAGTTTGAACCCGTAGGCAGCTACCCTTCCGGAGTAAACATAACCGGCATGGGGAACCTGAACTCCCAGGAGTTTCCCCTTAAGGGAAGGGGGCTTAGCCCGGGAGAGGAAATCGTCTATCATTTTAGAAAGGACCTTCCTTGAGTCAGGATAAAAGGCCCCTGCCACATACGGGGGCCTAACCGAGGCCCACAGAATCAGAGAAAAGAGGAGGAGAAAGATCCATCTCCTCATTTTCAGAATCTGTATCCTATGCTAAGGGATAGGTAAGGACCGTGAATAGTCGGGGAGAATTTGCCTGCGTCCTTTATAAATCCTCCCAAATCACCCTGATAATTGGAGGGAAACCGGTATTTCACGCTCCCCCACCAGGTCTCAAGGTCTATTTCCTTCATAAACCACTGGCCCGACCAGGTCTCGCTTTCTTCGTGATTGTATCCCGTGGAATCTTCAATGGAAGCATTCAGTGAAGAATCGCCCTTGACCGAAAATACCTTGGAGTAAAAATAACCTCCCTTCAAGGAAAGGGAAAATTTCCCCCTGCTTAAGAAAGGAACTTCCACCCCAGCATATGCGTAAAAGCCCGGACCCTTCCCGTCCATCTTCAAATGATTTTTTATCTCAATCCAGTAACCGGAAAGCTCCATTTTACCTGTAAGGTCGTTGTCGTAATTGAAAAGGACATAGGAAAAACCCAGGCCTGCCTCAACGTTAAGCTTCAACCATGAACGGGTAAAAACCCTTTTGTTGGCTCCCAGGCCCAGACCGAAGAAGGAAGCCTTCAGGGCAAAGGGAGAGTATTGGTATGTCAGGGAACTGGAGCTTCCATCGGAGAATTGAAAATTGTAACCATAGGAGGTCTTGCTCACCGCAGAGCCCTTAAGGAGGAATCCCTCAATGAAGAAATCGAAACTCTTAATCCTTCGGGAAATCCTTAAAGAAACAGGAAGGGAAAGACTGAGCTCCTTCAGGGAGCCCTTCTGTGAAGAGTAATTGGTTATAAAACCCAGCTCCTTTTGAAAATCCGCCCAGGTTTCGTTGTTGAATTTGAGCCAGGACTTCTCGTAGGAAACGAAGGAATTATAATCCCCGTAATTTCCGGAAAATCCTCCGATGCTCAGATTTAACTTCCAGTTTCCTCCAACAGCGAAGGAAATCACCATAAGACTTAAAACCAGTTTTCTCATGAAGAAATTTTATTACATATATCCTCTATTTGACAACTTTAATCAAAGTTCATATCATTTTAGGAAGGAGGCAATGATGAGTGTGAAGATTATTTTAGGAGATACCAGTCCTATTACCAAGAAGGTTTTTGCCCTTTCCTTAGAAGCTCAAAACCATCCCTTAATCTTTGTGGAAAACGAGGCCAACCTCAAGGAGGTTGTGGAAAGGGAAAAGCCTCAGGTAGTGGTTATTTCTTCCAATATAACTTCAGACCTGGAAAGATTAACCCAGGAAATTTCCTCAAAATATCCCTTCCTTAAAATCCTGGTGTTAAAAAGCCCCTTTGAGACCACACAGCTTAAGGAGACGGAAAACATAAAAATAATAATGAAACCGGTTCCCAGCAGTAAAATAAAGGAATACATAGCTGCCGTGGAAAAATCCCTCAAGGAGACATCAACCCAACCTGAGTCCGATGAAGGATTCCCGGAAGAGGAAACACGCCTGCCTGAGGAGGAAGAGCTCAGCGAGGAGGAACTTCAGGCCACAACATGGGAAAGCCATACCTCAGAGGAGGCCTTTTCCGATGAGGATCTCTTTCCCGAAGAAGAGGAAGAGGAGGAAATTTTTGAAGAGAACATCCAGGGCAGGGATGTCATATTTGAGGAAAAAGCCGGTGAAGAGGAAGAAAAGAAACCAGAATTTCTCCACGAGGATTTTATTGAGGAGGTGGCTTCCCCTGTTGAAAATGCCGGAGAGGATATTGTAATGGAAAAAGCGGAGGAAAAACCAGCCCAGGAAATCATGGAGGAAACTCCCTCTGCAGAGCCAGAAGATATTATCGTTCCCCAATCTCCTCAACCCCAGGAAATCATCTCCCGGGAGACTGAAACCGAGGAGCAAAAAATCCCTCCCGAGGAGGCCAGTGGTGAGGAAATGAGAGCCGGGGAAACATCGGCGAAGGAAATTCCCCCTGAGATAATAGAAAAAATCGCCTGGGAGGTTATTCCCCCACTGGCGGAGAAAATTCTCCGGGAAGAAATTCAGAAACTCATCAGGAAACTGGAAGAAAGCTAAATCCACCCTTCGGAGGAATTTTATGGAAAAATCCTTCAACCCAAAGGACTTTGAAGAGAAATGGGCTCGTTTCTGGAAGGAAAAGGGATTCTTTGAAGCGGATGTAAATTCCACGAAGCCTAAATTCTCCATGGTTATTCCCCCTCCCAATGTTACCGGGGTCCTCCACATGGGGCATGCCTTAGTCTTCACCCTATACGACATAATCGCCCGCTGGAAAAGGATGCAGGGCTACGATACCCTGTGGCTTCCTGGAACTGACCATGCGGGAATTGCCACCCAGGTGGTGGTGGAGAGAAAGCTAAAAGAAGAGGGAAAAACCAAGGAGGAACTGGGAAGGGAGGAATTCCTGAAAAGGGTATGGGAATGGGTTGAAGAGTCCTCGAAAACCATAAATTATCAGCTGGAAAAATTGGGCTGCTCCGTGGATTGGTCCCGTTACAAGTTCACCCTCTCCGAGGAACTTTCCCGGGCAGTCCGCCATGCCTTCGTCCAGCTTTACAGGGAAGGTCTCATTTACAGGGATTATTACATGGTAAACTGGTGCCCCCGCTGTCACACTGCCCTTTCGGACTTAGAGGTGGAATACAGGGAGGAGCAAGGTAAACTCTACTACATAAAATATCCCTTCAAGGACAACCCAGAAGATGGACTGGTGGTTGCCACCACAAGGCCCGAGACCATGCTGGGAGATACTGCAGTGGCGGTAAATCCCGGCGACAGCAGGTATAAAAATGCTGTTGGAAAAACCCTAATACTCCCCATTGTGGGAAGGGAAATTCCGGTAATAGAGGACGGGGAGGTGGACCCCGAGTTCGGAACCGGGGCGGTTAAGGTAACCCCGGCCCACGACCCCGTGGACTTTGAAATAGGAAAAAGGCACGGACTTCCCATGGTAATAGTGATTGACGATCTTGGAAAGATGACCGAGGAGGCCGGGGAAGAATTCAGGGGCCTTGACCGATACGAGGCCCGGGAAAAGGTGGTGGAGAAACTCAAGGAATTGGGGCTTCTGGTAAAGGTGGAAGACTATGTTCACAATGTGGGACACTGTTATCGTTGCGGCACAGTTATAGAACCCTATCCCTCCTGGCAATGGTTCGTCAAAACAAAGCCCTTGGCATCGCCGGCAATAAAAGCAGTGGAAGAGGGAAGGACCCGTTTTGTCCCGGAAAACTGGAGCAAGCTCTATTTCCACTGGATGCACAACATAAGGGACTGGTGCATATCAAGGCAGATATGGTGGGGTCACAGGATTCCTGCCTGGCACTGCAGGGATTGCGGACACATTACCGTCTCTGAGGAGGAACCAGCGGTTTGCGAAAAATGCGGAAGCAGCAACATTTATCAGGACGAGGATGTGCTTGATACCTGGTTCAGTTCGGCCCTCTGGCCCCTTTCCACCTTGGGATGGCCCGAGGAAACCCCGGACCTTAAAAGATATTATCCCACGGACCTTCTCATAACGGGATTTGACATCATCTTCTTCTGGGTTGCCAGGATGATGATGATGGGCCTCCACTTCCGGGGAGATGTTCCCTTCTACGAGGTTTTCATCAACGGACTTATCAGGGACGAGCACGGAAAAAAGATGAGCAAGATGGCGGGTAATGTGGTGGACCCCTTAGTGATGATAGACAAATACGGAGCCGATGCCCTCAGGTTTACCTTGGCGGTTCAGACTGTGCCGGGGATGGATGTGGCCTTCTCCGAGGGAAGGCTTGCCGGATACAAGGCCTTTGCCAACAAGATATGGAATGCCTCAAGATTTGTGGTAATGAACTATCAGGGAGAGCCCACAGAAATAAACCCGGCAAAACTTTCTCCCTTTGATCGCTGGATCCTCCACAGGGTATCAGAGGTGGCTAAGGAAACCAACCAATCCTTAGAGGAATACAAATTTTACGAGGCCGCCGAAAGACTTTATCACTTCGTATGGCACGAGTTCTGCGACTGGTACATAGAAATTTCCAAACTCCAGATGAGGGAGGAGCGGGAGAACACCATGGCAGTGCTTATAAATTCCTTAGAAACCATCCTCCGCCTCCTTCACCCCTTCATGCCCTTTATCACCGAAGAAATATGGCAGAGGCTCCCCCACGAAGGGGAAAGCATAGCCGTGGCCCCCTATCCCCGGGGGGACCAGTGGAGTTTTCCCGAGGTTATGGATGATGTTTCCTTCTTCATGGAAGTGGTCTCGGAAATTAGAAGAATAAGGTCAGAAAACAGGATAAATCCCAAGGATAAGATAAGGGTGTCCGTGAGCGTGGAGAATGACTTCCTGAAGGAAAACAAAATAGTGCTCTCTTCCTTAGTGGGTGCTGAGGAGGTCCTTCTGGGAAGCTCCTTCGGAAAGGGATTTAAAGGGGTTGTAAAGGGAGGGGAGGTTTTCGTCCTCCCGGGAAAGGAAGTGGACCTCAGGGCAGAGAAAGAAAGGGTGAAAAAGGAACTCAAGAAACTGGAGAAGGAAATAGAAAAACTCACCAAAAGAATTTTCATGCCCGGCTTCAGGGAAAAGGCTCCTAAGGAAGTGGTGATAAAAACCGAGCAGGCCCTGAAGCAGGCGGAGGAAAAGAAAGCAAAGCTGGAGGAATACTACAGGAGCCTATGAAAATTTACTACCTTCACAACTGTCGTTCCACCCAGAGATGGGCCAAGGAAAGGGAAGAAGAAGCAGTATTCGTCTGCGGCTCCCAGAGCGGGGGGGTAGGAAGAGAGGGAAGACCATGGTTTTCCCCTCCCGAACTTGGACTTTACTTTACCATTTCAGCCCGGCTCCCGGAAAAAACTCCGCCAACTTCCCTTCCCCTCATCTTCGCCCAGGGAGTAAAGGAGTGGCTTGAGAGGGAATTCGGCCTGAGGCCACGGATAAAGGAGCCCAACGACATTCTGATAAATGGAAGGAAAATTTGCGGAATTCTCGTAGAGAGAAGGCGGGAAAGGATTGCTGCAGGAATTGGCATAAACCTTAACCACCAGCAGGAGGATTTTCCCTATTATCTCAGGAAAACTGCAACTTCGGTATTCCTGGAAACCGGGAAAAAACTCCACCCTCTCTCGACTCTTCCCGCACTGCTCAACTACATCTCAAAACATTTTCCATTGACCTGAGGAAAACGATGAGTTATTCTCTTAGTATGATTACAAAAATCGTTTTTCTGGTGCTTCTGGCCCTGGGGATTGCAGGGATAGTTTTTTATCTGCTTTTAAGGGCGAGGCGCAAAAGGGAATTTCCCTATTTGTCCGTCAATGTTCCCACCCCCAGGGACGTATATTTGAAAAACCATCAGAAGAAGAGGAAAAATGGCAAAAATCCTAACATTTAGAGGAAAAAAGACCCCGGAAAACAAAGGTGAAGTAAATTTCGCCAGATTCGCAAAAAAATATCTTCCCGATGATTATGTTCTGGTAACCACTCCTGAAATAAACAATGTGGAGGTGGATTATCTCCTCTTCGGTCCGGACAAGTTTCTGGTAATAGAAATCAAATACTGGCTTGGCGTTATAGTAGAAAACCCCTTCGGGAAATGGAAGATTATTTACGGAAACAGGGAAAAAAGCGAATACGACCCCTTTTATCAGGCCCAGAGGGAAAGAAAAGCCGTGAACAAATTCATATACGACAAATTCGGACTTAAATTTCAGAGCAAGTGCCTGATATTGAACATGGCCCAGGGTTCCGAGTTTAATGTTACTAAAAGGCAGAAAAATTTCATCCTGTTTCAATACAAGAGCGACGAAGCCCTGAGGAAATTACTGGTGGAGGGTAATTTCGGCAAGGTGGGAAGGGATCTGGCAGCAAAACTGAAGAAGAATTTTCTTTCTTACTGGGGGGCCAGACTGGAACCCTCGGACCCCAACCTCTGGTCCTGGGATTGCTTCGCCAACAATAAAATTTTTATATGCCTTCATCCCAAGGAAAACCGTGAGATTTCTGAGCAGAACAACGACGCAATTTTGAACTTCATCCGGGGATATACCATGGAGGCCATTGCCACCTGGGAGAGGCTCCTTTATTCGGAGACGGTTTCCCCCTTGGAAAAAAGCTTCATAATAACCAACCTGGCCTATGCCTATTACAGAACCGGACAGTTTCAGGAGTTGGTGAAATTCCTTTACACCCACAGCTTCAAGGAGGAGGCGGAGGAGTTTAAGGAATACCTTGACTTTCTCCTGGCCTTAGCCTATTTTAAACTGGGGGGCAGGGAGAACCTGGAAAAGGCTCTCAATCTGGCCCTTTCCATCCCGGATGAGGGATTAGTTCCGGACGAAGAGAAGAAGAAACTCCTTTTCAACATTTACGCGGGACTTGAAAGATGGGAAGATGCCCTGAAAGTTATCAAAGAGCTGGCTAAAAAGGGCGATGGAGCCGTAAAACAAAGGCTTAAACTTGTGGAGGAAAAAATTTCTCGCAATAAATAAGGAGGAGACATGGGAAAACTGGATTTTTTAACCCAGGAAATTGAGGAATTAAAGGAAGCCGGTCTTTACAATACCATAAGGGTCATAGGCTCTGCCCAGGATGCCTGGACCGAGGTGGACGGGAAGAAGGTGCTGAACATGTGCTCCAACAATTACTTGGGCTTCGCCAACCACCCGGAACTTAAGAAGAAAGCCATTGAGGCCATCGAGATTTACGGTGTGGGACCCGCAGCAGTAAGGAGCATTGCGGGAACCATGCACCTTCACAACATCCTGGAGGAGAAACTGGCGAGGTTTAAGAAGGAGGAGGCTGCCCTTTCCTTCCAGGGTGGTTTTATAACCAATCTGGCAGTGATCCCGGCCATTCTTTCCTCTGCGGAGGATGTGGTATTTTCCGACGAGCTAAACCACGCCAGCATAATAGACGGAATAAGGCTGACCAAGGCCAAAAGGGTCATTTACAAACACCTTGACATGAACCACTTAGAGGAACAGCTGAAAACCCACGACGGAAGGAGGAAACTTATCGTCTCCGATGGCGTCTTCTCCATGGACGGGGACATAGCTCCTCTTCCCGAGCTGGTGGAACTGGCAGAGAAACACGATGCCCTTCTCATGATAGACGATGCCCACGGAGAAGGGGTCCTGGGAAGTCATGGAAGGGGAATAAGCGACCATTTCGGCCTTCACGGTAAGGTTCACATTGAAGTGGGAACCCTGAGCAAGGCCTTCGGTGTGGTGGGAGGCTTCGTGGCAGGAAGCAAGGAGCTTGTGGAATTCCTAAAACAGAAGGCAAGGCCCTTCCTGTTCTCCTCTGCCACAACCCCGGCTGATGTTGCTGCAGTTATAGCAGCGGTGGACATCCTTGAAAACGACGATTCCTTGGTCAAAAAACTCTGGGACAACGCCAAGTATTTCAAGAGCAAAATGAAGGACTTAGGCTTTGACACCGGAAAGAGCCAGACCCCCATAACCCCGGTTATGCTGGGAGAGGCAAAATTGGCCCAGGAATTCTCCCGGAGGCTCTTTGAGGAGGGAATCTTCGCCCAGGCCATCGGTTATCCCACGGTTCCAAAAGGAAAGGCAAGGATAAGGGTAATGCTCTCAGCAGCCCATTCAAAGGAAGACCTGGACTTTGCCTTAGAGAAGTTTGAAAAGGTAGGTAAGGCCCTGGGAGTCATTTGAAGAAATTTCTCCTATTCCTCCTTTTAGCCCTGCCTGCAGCGTCTGCGGAGATTTCCCTTTCCCGTTTCTGCATAACAGGGAGGGAAGTCAAAATAACCGGCCTCAAAAAAGGGGATATTGTAAAAATAGACGGGAGGGAGGGGCAAAAGCCCCTTGCCTCCGGTTTTCACCGCCTTGAGGTTCTGAGGGACGGGAAAAAAATTTTTTCAGGAAAACTCCTTTCCCTCCCCGGAATATTCACCCTCCTTCCTCCCCTCATAGCCATTCTCCTTGCCTTAGTCACCAAGGATGTATTTACAAGTCTTTTTCTGGGAATTTTCACATCAGCCATGCTGCTTAACCTCCTCAATCCGCTGACAGCCTTCCTCCGTTCCTTAGACACCTATCTCGTAAGGGCACTTCTCTCCTCAGATAAGATTTCCATCGTCCTCTTTACCCTGCTTCTGGGAGCCATGGTGGGGGTTATGAGCAAAAGCGGGGGAATAGAGGGAATAGTGCAGGCCCTTTCAAGGAAGGTTCGCTCCCCAAAAACAACCCAGCTCTATACATGGCTTCTGGGAATTTTCATATTCTTTGACGACTACACCAACACCCTCATAGTGGGAAACACCATGAGGCCTCTGGCTGACCGGTGGAAGGTATCCAGGGAGAAATTGGCTTATATAGTGGATTCTACGGCTGCTCCAGTTGCCTCTGTTGCCCTTATCTCCACATGGATAGGATTTGAAGTCTCCCTCATCGGGGAGGGTTTCCGCCATGTGGGACTAACCCTCGACCCCTACATGGTCTTTCTTCAAACCCTTCCCATAAGGTTCTATGTTATTTTTGCCCTATTCTTCGGCTTCCTCATAATAATAACCGGAAGGGAATTCGGCCCCATGTTCAAAGCAGAGCTCAGGGCAAAGCAGGGCAAGGTTTTGAGGGATGGGGCCATTCCCTTAGCGGATTTTGAAATAGCCCCCCTTCTTCCCCCGGCCCACATCAAGAAGAGGTGGATAAATGGCTTAGTTCCCGTGCTCTTCGTCATCGCAGTGACCTTTGCAGGGATATATTTTACTGGGGTGAAGGCAGCGGGAGCACTTCCCCCCGGTCCGTTTATAAAGAAGATTGGGCTCATATTCTCCAGCGGAAACTCCTTCAATTCCCTGCTGTGGGGTTCTTTCTCAGGTTTCTTAGTGGCCATAGCCTTGGCTCTTTCTCAAAGACTTCTAAAACTCCGGGAAGCGGTAAAGGCCGGAATAGAGGGAATGAAGGCCATGCTAACGGCGGTGGTCATACTCTCCTTGGCCTGGGCCCTTTCTGAAACCCTGATGGATTTGAGAACAGGGGATTATTTAGCCTCTGCCCTTTCCGGAAAATTTGACCCAAGGCTCCTTCCCGCTGCGGTATTTCTGGTCTCCGCCCTTATTTCCTTTTCCACAGGAACTTCCTGGGGAACCATGAGCATAGTTTATCCCTTAGTGATTCCCTTAGCCTATGCTTTAGCCAAGGGAACTCCTCACTTCCACAGGGTCCTCCTTGGGGTGGTAGCTTCGGTTTTAAGCGGGGCAGTTTTCGGAGACCACTGCTCCCCAATTTCCGACACCACCATAATGAGTTCCATGGCCAGCTCCTGCGACCATGTGGACCATGTGAAAACCCAGATTCCCTATGCCCTTGTGGTGGCCGTATTTTCCCTGCTTTTCGGCGTTCTTCCCTATGCCTTTTCCCTGCCCTACTTGGCCACGGTATTGCTGGAAGCCGGAGCCCTGACGGCCTTCCTTTTACTGGTGGGGAAAAAGGTAAACTAAGGACAAAGAGCATCCTTTAATTTCCTGTGCTCTTCATGGGAAAGGGGAAAATATTTCCCGTTTTTCAGGAGTTTTCCAAGGGTTCTCTGGGAACGGAAGTGAAGGATTATCCTTCCTAAAGCGTAATAATAGGGCAGGTTCGGGCCGGGTATTGGTGTAAGGGGTATGGTAATGGGAAGAAGGAGGGAAAAACCAAGAAGCCAGAGCAGTCTCTTTTTCCTCATTCTTTTTAATATTCCCCTCACCTCTTCCTGGCTCAGATGAGGAGGATAATAAAGGGTCTGCGATGGGGAGAAAAGGGAGATTTCCGTCTCCCATAGTCTTTTCTTCAGCATGGAAACTGTTTTCAGGGGCTTTTCGTATTTCCTTGCCCATCCCCTTTTGGGACCCTTCATCAGAGGCTTTCCTTCACAAAGGATGAGTTTTAAATCCTGGCTCTGTGTCTCCTCCACGCCTCCTCCAGAAAATCGGAATATGTTCCCGAAGCAAAATCCGGATATGTCCAGGGAAGGGGCTTCGGCTTTCCTTTGGAGAAAAGCATTTCCAGGTGGGCATATACCCCCTTCTTCAGAGGGATCCTGTGGGAATAGGGCTTGAAGGTGGCGATGATAAGCGACGGGGTAAAGAGCAAACCCGGGTCCAGGTTTAATCCCCTTTTCCTCTCCTTAGCAGTATAGATTTCAAAGGAGTAGGCCCAGAGTTTGAGGGAAACAAGGATTTCAGGAGGATAAAGTCCCTCCAATACATAAAATCTCCTGAAGAGGGGGATTCCCATCTCTTTTTTATAGTAATCCACATTGAAGGGAAAATCTTCGGAAACTAAAATTATCCCTCCCCATTTCCTCTTTAACTCCAGCTCCAGAGGGATGAGAAAATCCCTTTTTGAAAATATTACCGAAACAAGCGGTGTCGCCCATTCAAACCTGCCCGGATGGCTCAATTTCCCCTCCTAAAGCTTTAAGGCAATCCAAATCCCCCAAAGGGCATATCCTACGGTAAATGAAAGATAAAAGTAAAGGTTTTCTCTCAGTTGCTGGGGGATCTCCGAACTGAAGTGGGGAAAAATTTTAACAATCAGAAGGGAAGCTAAAAATCCAAAGCCATAGATAAAGATGGCGCCCCAACCTCCCCAGAGAAGAGCCAGGGCAGACCTCTTCACATCGCTTCCCAGCTGGATCATTTCAAGGGCAAGGGCTACCATGTAGGTTATAAAGCGAAGTGTGCCTTGTCCTGAAAGGACATCAAAATAAACCCATATGGCTATTAAAATTCCCCAATAAATCAGCCCCAAAACCCCCATGAATTTCATCCCTGCCCCGGAGGAGGTTTTCGTATTGGCCCAAATAATCCCCAAAATGGAAGCCATGAGAAACATAGAGAAGTTTATAAATCCCTGCCTTGCGCTGGCCTGAAGGGCATCGGACCTTAGCTTTACAAGGTCATATATGGCCAAAGAAATCAAGAAAAGGAACCAGAGAACTACCAGCAGGCTCTGAAAATTAATCCTCATTCTTAACCTCCCCCTTCAAGCTATGGGGACCTGCCTCCTTTATCTCTATTTGAAGCACCTCCCCTATGGGGTTTCTCTTGCAGGAAAAATTTACCACCCTGTAGGTAATATCCCTTCCCATGTAGGCCTCGGGGTCCTTGGCGCTCCTTCCTGTGGCGAGAACTTCTATAACCTTCCCCACAAATCGGCGGTTGTTTTCCAGTTGAATCTCAGCCTGGAGCTTCTGAAGTTCCATGAGCCTTCGCCTTTTCACCTCCTTAGGAACATTGTCCGGGAAATTCCTGCCGGCGTAGGAAAGGGGCCTGGGACTGTAATGGAAGGAATACATGTTGTCAAATTCCACCCTTTTTACCACCTCCAAGGTTTGGCGAAAGTCCTCCTCCTCTTCGTAGGGAAAGCCCACAATGATGTCCGTGCCTATGGAAGAAAGCTTCACCTTTTCCCTTATCATCTCCACCTTCTCCAGAAACTCCTCCTTAGAATAGCCCCTCCTCATGAGATTTAGAATCCTGTTTGAGCCTGCCTGGAGGGGGAGGTGAACATAGGGAGTTATGGGCTCTCCTTCGGCCATGATGGAGACCATTTCAGGGACGAAGTCCTTGGGATGGGAGGTTATGAACCTTACCCATTTGAGGCCTGGAATTTTCCTTACCCGGTCAAGAAGATGCCAGAACCTGTATTTTTCCCACCTCCAGGAATCCACATTCTGGCCTAAGAGCTGGATTTCCATATATCCCTGGTCTACGGCCCTGCGAACCTCATCTATTATCCAGGGAAGGGGCCTGTATCTCTCCCTTCCCCTTGTAAAGGGAACTATGCAATAGGTGCAGAACTTATCGCAGCCCTCCATAATGTTTATATAGGCAACCGCGGGCCTCTGCCTGAGGGCTCCTCCGGTCTCCCACCACTTACCCTCCCAGCGGGCAGCCACCACCTTCTCACCTTCTAAGATGCGGTCTAAAAGTTCATCCAAGGAGGGATAGGAGCCGGGTCCTATGACGAAGGAAAGGTGGGGAAAATGGCGAAGGAGCTTTTCCCTCTCCACCTGAGCCACACATCCCACCACCCCGACCACAGTTCCCTTAGCTGCCCATTTTTTCGTCCGGCCAAGGAGGGTGTAAAGCTTCTGAACCGCCTTGTCCCGAACGGCGCAGGAATTTACTATGAAAAGGTCAGGTATACCGTCCTCTGCAGGAACGAGGCCTTTTTCCATGAGGAGGTATGCTATTTTCTCGGAGTCGTGCTCGTTCATCTGACATCCGAAGGTATGAATCCTGAAGGTTCTCATTTAGCGAACTGCTTTACCCCTTTGGAAGCCTCGGTTCTGGGAAAGGGAGTGGAGAAAAGGTCCTCCCTGTAGCCTGCCTCTAAAAGCTTCTCTCCTAAATACCCTATCATAGCCGCATTGTCACCGCAGAAGCGTTTCTCCGGAAGATAAAGTGCAAGGCCTTTTTGAGCGGAGAATTTTTCAACCCTTTCCCTGAGGTGAGAGTTAATTGACACCCCACCAGTTACCGCGAGGGAGGCGGGTTTATACCTCTCCACTAAGGCATCCAGCCGGTCTATTATCTGGTCCATTACTGCCCTCTGAAAGGAGGCGAGGAAATCCCTGAGTTTTTCCCCCTTAACTTCCTCCCTTTCTATTATCCTTATGGCCTGGGACTTTAGACCGCTGTAGCTGAAGTCCAGGCTTCCGTCCTTAAGCCTCACCACCGGAAAATCGTAGGCATAAGGGTCTCCTCCCTTAGCCATCCTCTCTATAACAGGTCCTCCGGGATAGCCCAATCCCAGCTTCTTTGCCACCTTGTCTAAGGCTTCCCCTGCAGCATCGTCCCTGGTCCTTGCCACCACCCTGAAGGAAAGGCCCTCCACCATGTAGGCAGCAGTGTGCCCCCCGGAGACCACAACCCCTAAGAGGGGAAACCTGAACTTCCTCCCTATTTCAGCCGAGTAAACATGGGCATGGAGGTGGTCCACCCCCACCAAAGAAACCCCCAGCCCGTAGGCAAGGGCCTTGGCGTAGGAATATCCCACTAAGAGGGAGCCTATAAGCCCTGGTTTTTTTGTGGCCGCCACTGCTTCCATATCTTCAATCCCCTTTCCCGCCCTCGAAAGGGTCTCCTCCACTATCACCTGGATTAACTCTAAATGCCTCCTGGAGGAAATTTCGGGAACTATCCCACCGAATTCTTTAAAAAGGTCCACCTGGGACCTCACCACAGAGGAAAGAATTCTCCCCTGGTGAACCACAGCAGCAGCGGTCTCGTCGCAGGATGTTTCAATGGCAAGAAGCATCAAGATGAGTATAACACAGGAAAAGGGTTAAATTTCCCCCTCCAGTTTTTCCTTCACCCTGCGGAACATCTCCGAGGCCCTCTCCTCTATCCGGCTTAGAATTTCCTCTGCCTCCTTTTTGACCTTACCCTTGAATTCCTCATCCTTTATGGAGGGGAGGTTTATAAGAACATTGAGATAGGCCTCCTGGGCCGCAGCTAAGGCCATTACAGCAACTCCGGCGGAGTCAGATATTGAATTGGGATTTCCCTTCTCTATGGCTAAGGAAGCTATGTCTAAGAGTTTCTCCGAAGTCCTCAGGGTGTCTAAGGGAACTTCCGTTGCCTCCTTGGAGGCCTCCTCCATCTTCTTTTCCCTTTCGGGGTCCTTCCTGGAAATCTTCATGGCAGCCATCATCTTGTTGAAGGCCTCGGTATCCCGGTCCATAAGGGAAAGGAACTCATCCTTGAGCCTCTGTGCCTCCACCCCCATTTTCTCCATCTCCTCCCTTACATCCTCAAATCCCTTCTTGAGGAAGGTGAGGTTGGAGACCATGCTGCCCAGGGCAGCAGAAAGGGCTCCGCTCAGGGCTGCCACAGAACCACCACCGGGAGCCGGGGACTGGGAAGCCAGTTCGTTCAGAAAGTCCCTTACCCTCATTTTCCAGAGCCTTTCCTTGTCCTTCTCTAAGCGAAGTTCAATTATTTTCTCCTCGGGCTTGAAGGGGTAAAGCTGGGAAAGCCCCAAGGAAAGGTCAGCTATGTGAATGAGTTCCTCCTCAGAAACTGCGGTGGAGCGGCCCTGTTTTTTGAGAAAATGCCTTCCTGCCTGAAGGATGGCCTCCTTGGGGACAAGGCCCACGATTTCAGAGCCGGTTACCCTGAGCCCTAATTTCTGGGCCTCCTCCTCGCAGGCCTCAAATACCCTGTGAAGCGGGGTGACCTTGTAATTAACCAGGTTTATGGAAACCTGGGCCTGGCCGTATTCATCAATATACCACCCTATGGCCCTTACTGCCTTCAATTTCCCGGGAACCCTGACTTTGTTCCCGTTCTCGTCCCTCACAATCTTCCCGTTGGCATCCCTCTTGTATCTTCCCTTTTCCCTTATGTTAAGGGCTATCTCGTGGGCCAGTTTTTTATCCTTAGTGTTCAGATTCACATTGTAGGCGATGAGGAATTCCCTGGCCCCTATTACCGTGGCTCCGGTCTTTGCCACCCTCTCATTGAATTCCGCAGGACCGAAATCAGGCTTCCATTTCGGGTCGGAAAGTTTCTTGGGAAGGGCCTCGTATTCCCCCTCCCTTATATTAGCCAGGCTCCTCCTCTCCTCGCTTTTTGCCGCGTATTCGTAAAGGTAAACAGGGATTCCCAGTTCCTCCCCAACCCTCTTTCCCAGTTCCTCGGCTAAGCGGACGCAGTCCTCCATGGTTACCCCGGAGACCGGAACAAAGGGCACCACATCCGCTGCCCCTATCCTGGGGTGCTCCCCGCTGTGCTGCCTCATATCTATGAGTTCCGCTGCGGTTTTTATGGCCCTGAAGGCAGCCTCCTTTACCGCCTCAGGCTCCCCCACGAAGGTGTAAACCGTGCGGTTGGTGGCCTGACCGGGGTCCACATCCAGAAGGACCACTCCCTCCACGCTCTTTATAGCCTCTGCTATTTTGTTTATTACCTCCTGGTTTCTGCCCTCGCTGAAGTTGGGCACGCATTCCACTATTTTCTCCATGGAACCCCTCCTTTACCTTTTTGAAAGGGTATTTTAACACAGACCCCCTGCTCCTCAAACCTCCGCTACCCTTTTAAATTAAAAAAACAGGAAGTAACGCCTTTTACCAGAGTCCAGCGCCCTTTGTTCGAGAGTTAGGCTTCATTTTTCTGGAGTAGAGTGCTTACTTTTCCATTTTTCCAGAGCCAGGACAGCAGTTTTTAGTGAGAACTTTTCCCTTCTTTCCTGAACTAATTGGGCCGCTCTTATCATTCCACCTCTATAATACCTGAAAAAAATCGGGAAATCCTGGATTATAATGGTAATATAGTCCCCTTCCGTCCAGTGCATTACTAAAAGAGCTAATGGAAGAAACCCGGTAATAGCTCCCCCAAGAGCATCCTTCCCGCTTCCAGCATAGGCCTGTCCCAAACCTGGAATTAGGGAAGAGAGTATCTTGGCCTTTTCAGGTGAAGGCCAATGTAAAAGTTTTTCAAGCCGTGCATAAACCTCTATCCCATCTTTTCCTAAAACACCTTTTAATTCTTGCTTCGCCCTCTGGTATTTTCCTAATAAGATCAAACTTATAGCGTGGAAAAACCTGGCATCACTTCGTATTTCTGGTATATTAGTAGAATAAGAAAGAAGGCTCTCCGCTGCCCCCCATTCGCCCAATCCTAAAAGAGTTACGCCGCAGGAAAGAAAGGCCTTAGGATAACCCTCTGCCATAGAAAGCTTAAAGTATTGGAGCGCTTGACGAGGTTTTCCCTCTTCCCTGAGGCATTTACCTATTCTATAAAGCATTTCCCCTCTGCGAGTATGGTGAGGGTAAAAATAAAGGATTCTCTTGTATTCAGTTATGGCTTGAAAGCAATATTTGTTTTGATAATAAAAATCACCCCAATTGCTTATAGAAAGAGAAAGCATTATGAAAAAAAGAGCGTTCATCTTATACCGAAAACCATGGGAAAAGCTATGATTATTTCCCTATTTATCTGCATATCCCATACACGGTTGTAAATTTTAGCTGCCACAGCAGAACCGTATATATTACCAACATAAAAGAAAAGACTCATTCCGGCATAAAAGTATCCCCACCCTTTCTTACCTTGGCGAAACTTTCTCCAGGCCTGCCATCCACTTACTCCCACCAGAAACAGAGAATAAACACCTTCCTTCCATCTCCCAGCATAAATTTTACCGCTTCCAGGCAAAATTGCAGAGAGAAAAGCCGCTTTCCAGGGGGATTTCCAGCCCAATTTTTTCCTTTTCTCTATTTCTTTTTTCAAAAAAAAGGAAAAGGGGGAAGAGGTTTTCAATTCCTTTTCTGCTTCAAGCCATCTTCCCTGGCGAACCCAAAAAAAAGCATTAGCCTGCTGGATCAAGCCACATTGGGAAGGTTCAGGTTTTCCCTCTCCGCTTAAAGCTCCCATAAGTACTGCCATCGCACCAATTTCGCAATCATGGGGAAACTCTTGAAGAGCCCTTTGGCTCAATTGCCAAGCCTTTTGTGCCTCATTTGCTTTGTACAGAGACCAGATAGCCATTTTCCACGCATATTTTCTCTTTTTCCCACCACCATACAAATACCTTAAATATTCTCCACTGGCTCTCAAATAATCCTTTTGTTCGTAAAGAAAGTCGGCAAAATTTAAAATATTCTTAGGTGAAAACATATTAAGCCCAAGGCTCGGGAAAACAAGGAGCATAATTACTATAAGCTTTTTCATCTTAAATTATACCAAGAAAGAGGATAATCTATAGCCAACCCTGTTTTAAAATCCAAAGGATAGTATTCCCTTGCCCAGTAAATACACCTTTGAAGCCTATCTGAAGTAAGGAGTAATCCCTTAAGCAACCCAAACTTTTCCACAGCCCTGAGAGAAAAGGCAGAACAGGACAATGTAAAATTACATGTATGGCTATCATTTGGGGAAATAAAACCTTTGTAGAATCTCATCAAAAACAAGAAGCCTATCTTTAATTCCCCTTGGTAGATTAAGGTAGAATGCGGAGGACCGCTTTTCCAGCGATTTAATAACCATTGTGCTTCTGAAGCCCAGGTCATTAATGGAAGCAACAAAAAAAACGCCCATTTCAACGGAGAACCTCCCTTTTTATCCTTACCCCCTTTGGGAGACTGAAATTTTCAACCCATTGGGGAAATTTACCGTTAAAAACAAAATGAGAAAAGTATACTTCCTCCTTGCCCTTAGAGAAAGATATAAAAATTTTGCTGGGAAAAGGAAAACCCCAGTATTCCTTAAAATCTTGATAAACGACCGTTCTCACGAGCTTCTTCCCCTTGTATGAGAGAATTTTAAAAGGTCGATTTTTCTTATCGTAAAAAACTCGCAAATAATCCACTGATTTTATCGAAGGAGGAGGTAAATATTTACGAAAACTTCCTTTGTCTTCTGAAAGGCGGAATCCCTTTCCCAAAAAATAGCCTTTCTGGGAAGGAAGAAGAAAAAGCTCCCAGAAAGGAGGAGCATTAACAGTGGCAGAAATTATTTCAAAGGCCTGATTTCTTTCAGGATAATATAACAATAATCTTTTTTCGCTGAATTTTACTATTTGATGAACCGGACTTTTTACCTCTATGATGAGCCGTGGAGGGGAGAAATACACTGTACCCCCGATTCGTTCCCCTCCCCTTACTTTTAAAAAATCCACTTGGAAGCGAACAAAAGGAAAAAAAGCTAATATAAGAAACAGAACCTTCAATAGCCGGAGGGGGCTAAATATGTGGCAGAGGATACTGCTGCTATTACTGCTACATAATACACTATCAAGAACACCAACCAAGCTAACATTCCGTAAAGGGCATACATAGCATTTTTCCTTTTAGTAGCAGACTTGTATCCTTCGGTATACCCCTGAATATAGGCTGGGCTCTTCCCTATAAGCCTTCCGGAAGGAACTTCTGGCTCAATCACATAGGCCAAAAGAACCCCCACCACACCGAGCAAACATCCTCCCAACAACCATATCTGGTTTCCTGTAGCGTCAGCCTCCCCATCCAGTCTGCCCTCAGTGTAGTCTTTGCTTGACATGTAGGTGGTTTGGGACTGAGCCATAGCAGGCAATCCAATAAGAGACAAGGCTAACAAAAGAACTAAAGCCTTTCTCATCGAAACCTCCTACTCATAAATTTGAAGTTCTATTGAATATCTTAGGTACTAAATTTGAAATTGTCAACAAGCAGTGTTAATATCAGAAACAACTTCCCTTAGATACTCCTCAACCGTCCTTGAAGGCTCCTCTCTGCGAAGTTCTATAAGCGCTATGGCCTTTAATTCCTCCATAAAATCCCTGTCTGCTAAAAGCCGCTCAATTACCTTCCTCAGCCAAATTGGGGACAGACCCTTTTTATGGACCCAAATTGGGGACAGACCCTTTTTATGGACCCCGTTAAACTGCACAATCCCAGTGCAGGGAAAGGAGAAAACAAGAAGAAACCTGGAAATTCGACCACAGGGAAATCCACAAAAATGTGAGAAGTTTAACTTTCTTTCAATGGGGAAGAGGATCCTTCCCAATCCTCCGCAAAGGAAAGAACAGGGTAAAAACTGAATCAGATTATAAAAAACTCCCCGAGAAGAATCCCCAAAATGCTCTAATAAGAATTGACATGTTATAATTTATAAGGAGGGCAAAAATGAAAATAAAAGTAATAGTGCACAAAGCGGAAGAAGGAGGGTATTGGGCAGAAGTCCCTGCTCTTCCGGGGTGTGCCACTCAGGGTGAAACCTTTGAAGACCTCTTGAAGAATCTCTATGAAGCGATAGAAGGATACCTGGAAGCCAGGGCAGAGTCTCAGGATAAAGTTCTCCCTAAAGAAGCCAAAATAATAGAAATAGCTGTATGAAGCAGATTTCCGGTAAAGAATTCGGGAAAATATTGAGAAAAAAGGGATGGGAGCTTGAGAGAATAAAAGGAAGCCATCACATTTATGGCAAGAAGGGCACCAGTATAAAAATCTCCGTTCCAGTTCACGGAAACAAACCTCTTAAAAGAGGGCTTCTCAAATATTTCTTGAAAATAGCGGGGATTAGCGAAGAGGAACTGTGAAGCATTGTCGGATTTACAATTTGAGGAAGGTTCAAATTTCCCACACAGGCACAGCCCAGATGTTCTTTAGAACCTCGTATATCCTTTTCCCCCTGTAAACTATGATTCCCACACGGCAGGGCTGCTCCCTGCAGAAGCGGAGAATTCCCTCGGCATCAGCAGGACTCAGCTTTTCCTTGTACTTTGCCTCAATGGGGATTATTTCTCCCTCGTATTCCCAGATAAAATCAACTTCCTTCTCAGGTATCTCTGCTATCCTCCAGTAAAAAAGCCTCCCTCCAAAGGAGGAGCACAGAGCGTGAAGCTGAAGGAACACGAAGTTTTCAAAGAGCCTTCCCCATTCCTCTTGGCTGAGCTTTTTAGGAGCTGTTCCCATAAGGTGAAAGCTCAAGGCCGGGTCCACAAGGTAAACCTTGGGCCTTTTCCAAAGCCTCGCCTTTCTGCTCTTTAAAAAGGGAGGCAGTTTATGCAGTATAAAAGAAGCCTCCAACAGGTTTATCCACCTGTGAACTGTAGCTGGGCTTATGCCTACCCTTCTTGCAAGGGAAGCCTCCTCCAGAAGTCCGCCGCTCATAAAGGCTAAAAACTCAAGGAGCCTGTGAAAATCCCAAAGGTTGGATATGGAGGAAATGTCCCTCAAATCCCTCTCCAAGTATGTCCTTACATACCCTTCCCACCAAAGGCGGTGTCCGCTGCTCAGGAGAAGAGCAGGGGGCATGGAACCCTCTGTCAGCCTTCTTTCTAAGGGATAAAATTCCTCTGTTTCCCCCTCAGAAGGCTCTTCGCCCTTTACCACCTTCAAGAGAAGGCCCGGCCCTTTCCCTGCCCACTCCCTGGAGGAAAACGGGGCAAGATAGAAGATAGCTGTTCTTCCTGCCAGGCTTTCGCTCACCTTCCTTAAAAGCAGAAGATTCGCAGATCCCGTAAGAAGAAAGCGGTAGCCCTCCATGTCTGCAAGCTCTTTTACCTTAAGAAGAAGCTTAGGAGCCCTCTGGATTTCATCTATAACCACATTCTTTTCCTTAGTGAAAAGAGCATCCGGCTCCCTGTGGGCAACTGCTAAGGTCTCCAGGTTATCAAGGTTTATATAGTGCCATCTGCTGAAGGGAGGCTCGTTTCTTACCAAAGTTGTTTTTCCGCTCTGGCGCGGTCCTGTGAGGGTTATTACGGATACGGCACCTTCCTCCATCAAAGCAAGAGCCTGCCTCAAGGCAAGGGCAAGCCACCTTGGTTTGTAGTCAATTTTTTTCATCTCATGAAAGATTTTATTTCACGGCGTGAAAAAAATCAACATAAACGTGGCCCCCTAAAAGATACCGTTTTTGGATAAAGTTGTCATCATATACCCGACCTTTTTATACCTACAGCGAGGGAATTCCTTTGTTAATACGGAAACGAGGCGTTATTTTTATTTCTTTCTGTAGGCTTTCCCTCTGTGAACTCAATTGGTCTTGAAGGCTCCTCTCTGCGAAGTTCTATAAGCGCTATGGCCTTTAATTCCTCCATAAAATCCCTGTCTGCTAAAAGCCGCTCAATTACCTTCCTCTGCTCATCCCTGGAAAGGCCCTTAAAAGCAAGCCAGAAAATTTCCGAATTTCTTTCTTTTAATTTCATGTCTCCTTCCCACCGAATATTATCCCAGAAGAAAAGGGGTTTTTCAAATGGACCTAACCAGAAAGGACAAGCCCTGCCGCAAGGGCAGCGGCCGCAAGGGCGAGTGCCTTAAGCTTCCTCAAGTTCGCACCTCCTTTTTTGTATTTGGGGACATGCAGCGCAGGAGGTCATTTTCCCTCTCCGAATTTATAAGTTGGAGCAACGTACACCACCACGGGGTGGTGCACTGCTCTGTGCCCATCGGTGTACTTTATCCAGACAACGTAGTGGTTCTCAGGAAGGTCCGCAACCAGGGTAAGGGACCAGTCCTTCTTTTCCACCACGGTAAAAGGGGAGTCCTCAACCTCCCAGGTTATCTTTTCCCCTTCCCTGTCCCAGTGGGTATCTGCCTTGAGGGTAAACTCTTCCCCTTCCCTCACTATTACCCTGGTGGGGAAAGAGACAGCAGGGGGAGAGTTCACGAACTCAGAGGGAGGATAAACCCAGCCAGGGGGATCTGTACCGAGAAGCTCAGGGGCTATCCATGTGTAGCCCGGGGGAACTATGTAGCCTCCTGAAGGCCCCCCGATCATCCAGGCACCTTCAGGAGCAAAAACCGCTATTAGGGACTTAGCATCGTCCCATCCAGCAGGAAGCGGGCCAGGAGCAACAAAACCTGGATAACCTGCGGGAGTAACTCCCTCGTAGGCTGCTTCTACAAAAAGAGCTCTTTTAAGGAGCCTCTCCTTGAAGTACCTGTACCAGAGGGGGCGGGCTGCTTCTCTTCCTATATCCCTTACGAAGGGTGGGCGGACGCTGTTTTCATAGACGAACCTTCCGTAGCTGTTGAAGAGAGGAACGAAAATGCTTGCCCAGGTGGTGGTGTACCTTCTGCTGCTCTTATAAACCTCTGCGTTCCTTTCTGCAAACTTCCAGTAGTCGTAGGGAATTATGGTCTTCCTGGCGATGGGGGTAAGGTATCCGCCCCACCACAGAGGATTAACCTTGGACTCCTTCTCGCAGGTCATCTCAGGATAGTCGGTCATAACCCCTGCAGGGACCCAGTGCACGCAGTAGAAGGTGTGCGTGGGTTCCCAGTAATTTATCTCTTTAGGAGCAGGAGAGCCTCTTTCTTCGTACTGCACCACAGCTGGCTTGAAGGTGTACTTTTCTCCCTTCCAGATAAGCCTTGCCGCAGAGGCCATAACCCCGCCGAGCACAATAACAGAACCGGTGAAGTTGTAGTACTTATATGCTCCACAGTTGTGATTTTCTGATGGAGTTATCCCCTTTATCCCCCAGGTTTCGTTGTGGTCTATCGGCCATACGGCATCGAACTCAGGCATGACTATCACTCCGCTGGAGGAGGCTTCTGCCCTCAGGAGGGCATCCCAAGTTCTGCTTATCTTTACGGGTCCAGGCTTTGCCTTCAGGGGGGAGCGGTAGGCGAAGCGCTTTACCCAGGAGGCGGTGAGCTTTTCCCTTCCCAGGCGCCAGCTGTCCCCACAGCGGCTCACCAGGGCGAACTTTCTTACAAGGACCAGCTGTTCGGGCTGTGGGCAGGAGAAGAGCGACTCTATGGGGACAGAGAAGGCGGCTGTGAAGGCAGGCTCCTCAAGGGATGCGGACAGTATGACGGACCTTACAGGCGGTATGCCGTGGAAGGTGTTTTTCTCGTAAGGCGGTGCCTCAAGGTCAACCCCGTAGGCTGTAAGGCGTCCCTCAGGGTCAGATATGGCCCAGATGGTTTTTACTCCTCTTCCGTAGGCAAGGCGAAGCCCCTCCCTGACGTAGGCAAGGGGTACCCTCTGGGGGCTTTCCCATCCCTTCTCTGCCCCTGCGGTGTGGAGAAACCCCTCCCTGGAGGCTTTCTTCACCTCAGGGGGAAGACCTGCCGCAAGGACAAGCCATGCCCCTATAAGGAATGCGGCTGTTTTCCTCAAAGCTCACCTCCCTCTAGTATATTCCAGCACCTGCCCCCACGCTTATAGGGTCGTGTCGGTAGTGGTAGTAGAAAATATCCCACTCGTAGGGGGCGTATCTTACCCATACCCGTGCTCTAAACCTCTTCCAGAGGCGAAGCCCAAATCCCCCCTCTACTGTATAGCTGAGCTTTACGGGGATTTCCATGTTGTTGAAGTTTTCTATGTCAAAGTCCTGGAACTTAGGGTTTAGGGGGAGTTCTCTTTCCACTAGGGGGCTTGAGTTGTAGTCCAGGGTTTTCATGCTCTGACTTATTGGGAAGGTTGCGGCTATGAAAGGTACCAGGGTTTTTTCTCTGAACAGCTGAAACTCCACCTTGAGGTAGGCGGCCTTCCAGAGCATGTCCACTGTGGGAAGGGTGATCTTTACGTCGTAGCCCGGCCTTGTGGGGTTTTCGAGGAAGAAGCGCTGTATCTCTGGGGTAAACTGTGCTCTGCTCTGCCCTACCTTGATGGATATGGGACCTATTCTCAGTCCGGCCTCAGCGAACCATCCCTGGTAGGAGTTGTGCCAAGGCTCTGTGTTCTGAAACTCCCTTTCCGGGTTTGTCCCTGTGTACTGGACCCACTCGTTGACGAAGGTCTTGAAGGTGGAGTAGCTTCCGCCTGAGATTACTATGTGGGAAAGGACCCTGCTGAGGAAGGAGGAAGAGCCTTTCTCTGCGATCTTTATTGGAGGGGGAACGTTCGCTGGGACTCTGGCCTCTGCTGCCTTGGAAAAACTGACGAGGGCTAAAGCAAGTGTCAGAGCGGATATAAGGCGAATTTTCCTGGAAATAAAAATTTCAATGAGGTAATCCTCTTTTTCTCCTGAGGTTAAGCCCATTTTCTCCTCCTTGAAATAGCAGTCCAGGCAGCCAGGGGCACAGGAAAATTCTATCACCGAATTTTCCCGGAGAAGAATCCTGAAAAAAGGGACAGACCCTAAAAATTGAAAAAAGGGACAGACCCTAAAAATTGGAAAAATCTCCCCTTAGAATGGAACCCTTGACAGTGTGCTTTTTTTTGATATTTCCTCTTTGAAGAGGAGGGGAAAATGGGAAAGAGAGAGGTTTTGGCGCTGGCTCTCTACGGGATTTTATCCCTTTCTTTCCTTGGTTCGCTTTCAGCCACGGCTCCTTGCAATTCCCAGGCGTGTCAGGCCTGTAGGAACGCCGGCTATCAGGCCGATGACCTGTGTTCGTTTTTGGCTCAAAGAGTTAGGGTAAGAGCGAGGGAAAGATTTTAAAGTCCCTCATAAAACAGAACTTAAGAATTGCCTGGAATGTTCCCAGGCATGCTGTATTTTTCGTCTCCTTTGAGGTAACTTCTGGTACTATGAAGATGCCAGGATGGTTAGCCTACATTAAGGAGGAGAAATGAGAAAGATAATTTTCCTTTTTTTAGGGCCAATGCTTTTATCAGCCACTGGCCTGCCTAAGGGGGCATTCCTTGTGGGTTCGGTGGGTTCAGCTCTGGAGGTAAGTTGTAGGAGGGATTACTCCATTTGCGTTTCCGACACATCCCCCAGGCCTTTGTTTTCGCTGGGTTTTGAAAAGAAGATTTCAGAAAAGGAATCCTGGAGCCTGGAGATTGAAGCGAGGCCTTTTAAAATTAAGAGGCTGGAATGGGAGAATCTTGAGTGGGGTTACGATGAGGACATAAACGAGTATTTTCTCACATATTCCCGAAAGAGATATTTTAGAACAAAGGGGCTTAGGTTCTATGGGAGAGGTTACCTTGGCCTTGCTTTTGTGAATTTTTATGCCACATACGATTATCCATGGGGACGGGAGAAGGAAGAAAGGTTTGGCATAGGACCCCAGGCAGGCATTGGGTTGGGGATGGAGATGGGAGGACATCATAGAGTGAGTTTTGAAATTTTAGCCCGTTTTATCTTAAGTGATTTTAGCACAGAGGCTTTTGCGACCAATTTCTTTGGAGCGAAGATAGGATTATGCCTGAGCCATTGCCGTTGATTAGCCTTGAAGGGAAATGCGTCTTCCCAAAGGCTCTTTCCTTTTGAGTTCGGTAGGGATAACGAGGAGTTTACATCCTGGAGGCAAAATTGTGTTTACGACAATTAGCCAAAACCCATTTTTTCCGAAAAGGGTCAGTCCCCTTTTTGGGGATTAATTATATTCTGAGTTTCAGGCTATGTTTCAGCGCAGGGGGCGGAAGAAGAGAAGAAAGGCAGCGATTTTCGGGAAATCCTCCGGGGTATAACCCCTGGCGTAGCCTACAGTCTGGTAGTGGGAGTCCTCTATTGTTCCGTCTTCCCTTATTATGTAGAGCAGGGAATAATGGGAATCCAGTATTTCCCCGTCCTTCAGGTATGCTATGGTGGAGTAATGGGAATTTTCTATACTATCCTCCCTGATATAGCCCAGGGTCTGATAATGGGAATCCTCCACCCTTCCTTCTCTGATGTATCCCATGGTGGAATAGTGGGAATCCGTCACCTCTCCGTCATCCTCAATGTAGGCTACGGTGGAATAATGGGAATCCTCAATGGTGATTTTTGCCATAGCAACCCCCAGAAAAAGAATTAGAATAATCAATTTTCTCATGTTCACAAAAAATAATATCAGAAAAGGCCATACTTGTTCCAGAATAGAAACTCCCCTAAAGTGGTGCCCCTTTTTGACCGCAGGAAACAGGGTCTGTCCCTTTTTGAGGTAAAAAATCAGACCTGTCCCGTTTTTCGGAGAGGAATTCGGAAGGGACCCAAAATTGGACCTGTCCCCATTTTTTAGAAGGCCAAAATTTTTGACTAAATAGTGACTATGGAAGAGAAACTTCAGTATTTTCCTTTTGCGGGACCCCTCATCAGCGGTTTACTGTCTGCTTCTATCCTGAGTTTCAGAACTTGGTGTTGAGCACCAAGAGCCTGGGCTCGGTCATCTCCTCTATGGCGTAGCGGAGGCCTTCCCTGCCGAACCCGGACTCCTTCACCCCTCCGTATATCATGTGGTCCACCCTGAAGGAGGGAGCATCGTTTACAACTACTCCACCAACTTCTATGTTCTCGTAGGCATAGCGGATTTTAAGAACATCCTTGGTGAAGACCCCGGCCTGGAGGCCGTATTTGGAGTCGTTTACCTTCTCCACAGCATCTTCAAATTTCTCATAGGGCATAATCACAACCAGAGGAGCAAAGGCCTCTTCGGACACCACTTTGGCCTCGTGGGGAACATCCACGATCACCATGGGGGTTATTATCCTCCCCTTCCTTTCGCCGCCTATAAGGACCTTGCCCCCCATCTTCTTAGCCTCTTCCACCCAGGAAAGGGTTTTTTCCACCGCCGCATCGTTTATCAGGGGACCTACTCTGACCTCAGGGTCCAGGGGGTCTCCAATTTTCAGGGCCTTAACCCTCTCCACGAACCTGTCAAGGAATTCCCTGTAAATGGACTGGTGGACATAAATTCTCTGGACGGAAATGCAAACCTGGCCCGAATAATTGTAGGCGCCCAACATATTCCTCTCCACTGACCATTCTAAGGGAACATCGGGCTCCACTATGGAGGCGGCGTTTCCTCCCAGTTCCAGGACAACTTTTTTCTTGGGTGCCTTTTTCTTCAGGTCCCATCCCACCTGGGCGCTTCCTGTAAAGGTAAGGAGTTTTACCCTGGGGTCCCCGATTATCCGGTCCGCAGCCTCGTAGGTGGAGGGAAGGACGGAAAGGGCCCCTTCAGGAAGTCCTGCCTCGTAAAGGAGCTGGCCGAGTCTCAGGGCCACCGTTGCAGTCTGGGTTGCAGGCCTTATTATTATGGAGTTTCCCGAGGCTATGGCCGGGGCCAGTTTGTGGGCCACTAAGTTAAGGGGGAAGTTAAAGGGGGATATGCCGAAGATAATCCCGATGGGAAATCTCCTTACTATGGCCCACCTTTCCTCTGCTCCCTTCCTCATGTCTAAGGGATATATCTCCCCGCCAATTCTCTTGGCCTCCTCCGCAGCGGTCAGAAAGGTAAACTGAGCCCTTTTCACCTCGGTTATGGCGTCCTTTATGGGTTTTCCGCAGGAGAGGGTTATCTCCCTTGCCATTTCCTGCTCAAGTTCCTTTAATTTAGAAGAGACCTTGGCCAGTATGTTGAATCTCTCCTCGGAGCTGAGCCTCCTCATGACCTCAAAGGAAGCCTCAGCCATGTCCAGGGCCTTCTCTGCCTGGGAAACCCCGGCTATGTGAACTTCCGCTATTTCCCTGTCGTCGTAGGGATAGCGAAGGGTTCTCCTTTCCTGACCTTCCTCCCAATTTCCTCCAAGAAGAATTTTAAATTCCCTCATTTTCTCCTCCTTTTCAAAAATTCTTTAAGAACTTTATTGGAAGCGAAGC